>JADZFZ010000217.1 GCA_020854145.1 Deltaproteobacteria bacterium
TCGTCAAGCTGAACCGCGTGGGCGCAGGCCTGCCGGCAAACCTCTACGTCAAGTGCGAGAACCTGAGCCCCGGCGGCAGCAGCAAGGACCGCATGGCACGTCACCTCCTCGACGTCGCCGAGCGAGAGGGCAGGCTCTCGCCGGGCGCGACGATCGTCGAGGCCACGACCGGCAATGCGGGCGCCGGCCTGGCGATGCACGCCGCGGTGCGCGCATACAAGTGCGTCTTCGTCATGCCCGACAAGACGAGCCCCGAGAAGATCGCCGCGCTCCGCGCCTTCGGTGCGCGCGTCGTCGTGTGCCCCGCCGTCGTCGAGCCCGACGATCCACGCAGCCACATGCAGGTCGCCAAGCGCATCGCCGCGGAGACACCGAACGCCTTCTTCGCGAACCAGCACGACAACCCCGCGAACCCCGAGGCGCACTACCTCTCGACGGGTCCCGAGATCTGGGCGCAGTGCGGTGACGAGCTCGACGTGCTGGTCGCGGGCCTGGGCACGGGCGGCACGCTGACCGGCGCGGGGCGTTTCCTCCGCGAGAAGAAGCCGGGCATCAAGCTAATCGGCGTCGATCCCGTGGGCAGCCTCTTCCACGACTATCGCAAGAGCGGACGCGTGACGAAGGCCGTCCCGTACGAGGTCGAAGGCATCGGGAGCGACTTCGTCCCGAGCACGATCGACCTCTCCTTGCTCGACGAGGTCGTGCGCGTGGACGACAAGGAGTGCTTCCTGACCACGCGCGATCTCGTGCGCCAGGAAGGCCTCTTCGTGGGTGGCTCGAGCGGCGCCGCCGTCGCCGGCGCCATCAAGCACGCCGCCGCCAGCGGACGCGCCGACAACGTCCTGGTGCTCCTACCCGACGGCGCGCAGGCCTATCTCGCGCGGATCTTCGACGACGAGTGGATGCGCGAGCACGGCTTCCTCGACGAAGAGGACGTCGGCCTCGGCGTGGTCGCGGACCTCCTGAGAAACCGCGCCGGCGAGGTGATCACGGCCAAGACCACCGACCGCGTGCGCGACGTCATCGCGCGCATGAAGGCGCACGGCATCTCGCAGCTGCCGACCGTCGACTCGGGCAAGCTCGTCGGCGCCGTCACCGAGGTCGACCTGCTCCGCTACCTCGTGTCCGGGGAGCACTCGCTCGACAGCCCCGTCGGGCCGCTCGTCGAGAGCGAGTACGCCACGGTCACCAAGAACACGCGAATCGAGCTCGTGCAGAACCTGCTGTCCGACACGCGCATGGCCATCGTGCTCGACGGCGACCGCCTCGCCGGCGTGATCACGAAGATCGACCTCATCGACTATCTCGCCCGCCGCGCCTCGTGACCCATCCGGGCCCGAGCACCCAGATCGCTCGCTGAATCGGGCTCGCTCGCTGCTCGACGAGAGACTCTCGTCACCCTTCGGCGCGAACGGTCGTTCGTCACCGCTTCAGAGCTCGTCGTGGGTGGTCTCGCCGGGGATCGGCTCCATCGGAGGCTCGTTCGCGATCTCTTCCTCGGGTTGCTCCGGAGGGCTCTCGTTCGGGTGCTCTTCCCGCTGCGGCGGCTCGTTGATCTCGCGCGTGTCCAGCGGCTGCGGGGACTGCGAAGAGCCGCAGGCCACGGGCGTCGCAACCAGCAGCGCCCCGCTCACCGCGAAACGAAGGACCTTCCCCAGCTTCCGCTTCGTCGCGTCCTGCATGCGACCAGGATACAGGACTCGAGCTATTTGACGACGCGCAGATACGGGGGCAGCGGGCGCTTCGTCCGGCCGCCGCCGCGGCCGCCCTGCGCTTCGACCTTCGCATGCGCCACGTCGCGCACGATCTCGGGCTCCGAGGGCTTGCCGTCGCGGCGCAGCGTTGCCGTGGGCGACCCCTCGACGCGTGCGGCTGCCGTCGCGCGCACGCCGCTCTTCGTGGGACGCTCGCCGGGACCGCGCGCGGAGATGTCGCCGGGCACGTCGTCGGGCCAGGCCATGCCGCGATTGTCGGCCGAGACGATCGCGAAGACGGATGACCAGGGCACGACACACTGGTGCGGCACGCCCTGGAAGAACAACGTCGCCGCGATGCGATCGTCGTCGAGCCGGAAATCGCGAATCGGAAACGTCGGGCTCGTGCCGAACTGCAGCACGACGTGGCCGTCGCTCTTCAGCCAGGCCGGGAGCTCGACACCTGGGCGCCGCGCATCGAGATGCACGTAGACGGTGCCCTTCTCCAAGAGGAGCAGTGTCACTTCCCGTTTGCCGGGCATCAGGTCCAACAGCTGGCTGCCTCGGAGCTCGTCGACGTCGTCCCCCATTGCGGGTTGAGGTCTAGCATCGAGGAGCCATGGGGCGAGCCCGTATGCCGAAAAAAATGGCCTGACGCAGTGCGGCGAAATCCTCGTAACGCACCGGGGGTAGGTGCTTCGCGCACCCGTCACCGGGTGCTACACGCAGGTCATGACGCTGCGGAAGATCGCGACCATCGGCCATCCGGTCCTGCGCCGGCGAGCGCGCGCCGTGACGCGCGAGGAGCTCGAGACGCCGACGATGCAGGCATTCATCGACGACCTCGTCGAGACGATGCGCGACGCGCGCGGCGCGGGTCTCGCCGCGATCCAGATCTACGAGCCCGTTCGCATCTGCGCGCTCGAGGTCGAGGCCAACCCTCGGTACCCGTACGCGCCGCGAATCCCGCTGACCATCCTCGTCAACCCGAAGCTCGAGCCCATCGGCGACGAGCGTTTCGACAACTACGAGGGCTGCCTGAGCGTCCCGAATCTGCGTGGTGTCGTGTCGCGCCACGCCGTCGTGCACGTGACCGCGTGGGATCGCAACGCCCAGCCGCTCGACTTCGTCGCACGCGGGATCTCCGCGGGCACCTATCAACACGAGGTCGATCATCTCGACGGCGTCGTCTTCCTCGATCGCGTCACGGACCCGACCACGCTCTGCACGTGGGAGCACTTCGACCACTACCAGCGCGAGGCGTTCATCGAGCGCATCACGCCCTTCATCGCGCGTCACGGCGGTTGACCCGCGCTATCCTCCGAGTCGTGCGCGATGGGGCATCGACGACGACGCTTGAGCCCGCGTGGATGCCGCGCGCGGTGACAGCGTGCCTGGTCGTGATCGTCGCCTGGGCGTTTCCCGTGCGGGCGCAAGAGGACGACGATCTCTGCGAGCCACCTCCCGAAGGCGTCGACCAGACGTTCCCCGCGGACCGGGCCACGCAGGTCCCTCTCGATGCTGCCATTCGCGTGCGTTACGGAGCGAGCCCGCCACGCGACGCGGAGAACGTCATCCGCGTCCGCCACGCCACGACAGACCGCGACGTGGCGGGGATCGGCCAACGAGCAGGGCGCGAGATCGTCTTCGTCCCGAGCGTGCCGCTCACGGCCAACACCGAGTACGAGGTCGTCGCTCCGGACCCGCTGGTCGGTGACCGCACGTCGACCTTCACGACGGGCTCCCGCATGGACGCGGGACCGCCCGACTTCGGCGCGCTGCGAGAGGTCACCTCCGAGGTGGTCAACCGGCCCGCGTGCGGCGCGCCCGACGGCGGCTATCGAATCACCGCCACGTTCGACCCGGCGATCGACGACGGGGCGCCCGAGGACATCGAGTACGTCGTGTACCAGACGCGCGGGCCCGGGATCGTCGAGCCGCTCGAGCGCGCGCGCGTGCGCGGCCTGACCTCGGAGCAGCAGTTCGCCGCCTTCCTGCTGCCCGCCGACGACGCGGTGGGACCGATCTGTCTGAACGCGTTCGCCTACGACGGCAACGGGGCCGCGGGCGGGACCGGCCGCGAGCGTTGCCTCGATCCCGTGCAGGGCAACTACTTCGCGTCGTGCTCGGCGCCGGGTGGCGGCGCGCGTGCAGGCAGCGGGCTCCTCGCGCTCGTGGCCGCGGCCGCGCTCGCGATGGCGAGACGGCGGCGCGGACGAACCCGCCGCAAGGCCGCTTCCCGGCTCAACCCTTGAACGTCGAAGGACCTCGATCCCCGAAGGGCTCGTCGCGCTCGCGCACGGCCTCGCGAAAGCCCGACGTCATCGCGTGGCGCAGGAACGCATGGCCCTCGGGGGTGTGGCGCGCGGCGCCGTCGAGGAACGTGCCCAGGATCTGCGTCGCGTAGAGCCCTTGCGTCATGACGGTCTGGTTGAGCAACCGCTTGGTCATGACGAGCTGATTCACGGGCACTCGCGCGATGCGCGCGAGCAGCACCTCGGCGCGTTCGTCGAGCGTGTCGTCCGGCGCGTGCTCCGTGGCGAGGCCCCATTCGACCGCCTCTCGTCCCGAGAGGCAATCACCCGTGAAGAGCAGTCGCTTCGCCTTCTCGAGCCCGATGCGATGAACCCACAGCGCCGTCGTGGGAATGCCCCAGACACGCGCCGGCGGATATCCGATCTTCGCGCTGCTCCCGATCACGAGCAGATCCGAGCAGAGCGCCATGTCGGTGCCGCCCGCCACGCAGAAGCCGTGCACCTTGCAGACGACCGGCTTGTCCGCGTGGAAGAGGCTCATGAAGCCCCGGACGTTGCGTCGCATCATCTGGTAGTCGAGCGCCGGGTCCCACGTCGCGTCGGGAACGTGGTTGGCAGCGACGACGGCGGGATCGAGTGGAGACCCTTCGAGACCAGCCACCCCCAACGCGCCCATCCCCTCGGCGCTCGCCTGGAGATCGTAGCCGCCGCAGAAGCCCTTGCCGCGACCCGAGAGCGCCATCACGTGCACACGCGGATCGAGGTCCGCGCGCTCCACGCACGCCTCGAGCTCGCGCGGCATCGCGAACGTGATGGCGTTGCCGCGCTCCGGACGATTCAGCGTGATGCGCGCGACGCGACCGTCGACCTCGTAGGTCATCGTCTCGAGCTTCTCCATCGCACTCTCCTTCACACGCACGTCATCCCGGCGGGCGCGCACATGCCGCGACAGCAGCGACCCGGCATCCCGGAGAAGCTGCACGACCCGTCCTGCGGAGGGTACTCGCACGAATCCGTGTCCTCGTTGCACACGTCCATCGTGCACCCTTCGCCGTCGAAGCAGCGCCGATCGGGTGGCGTCACGCACGTGGCGGTCGCATCGCACCGCTCGCCGATGGAGCACCAGAGGCCGTCGTCGCACGGATAGTTCATCGCGAGCGTCCATCGCGTCGGATCGACGAACGGGTTGCACATCTCGCACTGCTGCGCGGGGTTGCGCGTCTCGTACGCAACACAGGCGCCTTCGATCGCGCACTGGTCGAACGCGCACCCGCCCGCGGAGTCGCCCGCGACGACGACGTCCGGCATCGCCGTGTCGGGCGGATCGGTCCCCACGTCGGGCCTCGACGCATCCATCACGCCGGCGCCGTCGCCAGCGCAGAATGCGGCACCCCGTGCGCCCGCGAGCGTGCATGCGGGCACGTAGTCGTCGACGCATCGGCCCGACACGCAGGTCAGGTCGGTCGCGCAGACGACGCCGACGCACGATGCCTCCAATCGGAACGGCAGCGTGATCGTCCGCTCGGGGACGAAGACGACACGATGGTGCTGCGCGACGACGAGCGCGTCCGAGACGAAGCCCTCCGCGCGTATGCGATAGAGCCGTCGGCCCACGTCTGCTGGATCCTCGGGCGATACGCGAATCGCAACCGGCGACAACATCGTCCCGGCGTACTCGGGCACCCGGTCGTGAAAACGCCCGCCGCCGTCCAGTCGCTCCACCACCAGGCGCACGCGATCGAGCCGCACTCCGAGACCCGGCGGCGGCTCGAACACGACTGCGTCGATCGCGCTCGGCGCAGGGTCGTCGTCGCATGCGGACGCGACCGTCCACGCGCCGAGCGAGAGCACGATCCACGCGGCGCGACGGCCCATCGCCGAAAGACTGCCACGAGCGCGGGCCGCGGGGGGCGAGCCAAGCCCCGCCCAGCCAGCACAGCGCGTCGTATACTGGCGCTGCGCGGCCGAGCATCGGACCGACTGCGTGGAAGGGGCACGTCGTGAGGAGCGGTATGCGACAGGTGGTCCTCGTCCTCGGGCTCGTCGCGACGAGCGCGTGCAGCGGAGGCTCCGGAGCGTCCGGGGGCCGGTGCGCCTCGGACGGAGATTGTGGCGGCGGACAGACCTGCAGCGGTGGGTACTGTCGCGGCTGCCGCAGCGACGCCGAGTGCCGTAACGGCGAGGTCTGCGTCCGCTCGGGCAGCCGGAGCGCGTGTCTGGCACCGCCCTCCACCAACGCCTGCGACAGCCCCGCCGCACATTGCACCGCCGCGGGCGACGCGCTCGGCACGACCGCGATCCTCTGCATCGGCAACACGGAGCTCGATTGCAGGGGCACCGCGCCGATGTGCCGCGCCTGCTCCGGCGCTTGCGGCGAGAGCGGATGCGTCGGCGACATGGACGCATCGACGGGCGACGACGGCTCGGTTGCCTCGGACTCGGGCAGCGGTGGCGACGACGCCGGCGACGGTGCGACCGACGGCGGCGCCGACGGTGGATCGACGGATGCGGGCCCGAGCGGCTCTTGCGGCAACGGCGTCGTGGAATCCGGCGAGTCGTGCGATCCGCCGGCACCGGGCGCTTGCGGCGTCCCGGCCTGCAACGCCATGTGCCGGTTCGAGGTCGCGCCCCCCGGGTGCGGCAATGGCTGCGCCGAGGGCGAGGAGGAATGCGGAGAGCCCGGTCTGCCGGGATGCGCCACCGGGTTCTCGTGCCTCGGCTGCACGTGTCAGCCGCCGCGATGCGGCGACGGCGTCGCCTCTCCGGGCGAATGGTGCGGAGAGCCAGGACGCGTGTGTGCGGCGGGAAAGACGTGCGTCGATTGTCAGTGCACCCCCGCGGTGTGCGGCGACGGCTCGCCCGATCTCGGCGAGACGTGCGGAGAGCCGCCGCTCGCCGCGTGCGCGATGGGTCAGACGTGCAACACGGGCAGCTGCACGTGCGAGGTCCCGCCCGCCCTCTGCGGCAACGGCGACGTCGATCCCGCGGAGGTCTGCGGCGAGCCGGGGCTCGATCTGTGCCCGTCCGGGCAGGAGTGCGAGGGATGCCTCTGCCGCAGCGAGTGTGGCAATGGCGAGGTCAACGCCGGCGAAGAATGCGGAGAGCCGGGCGCGAGCTGTCCGGCGGGCAGCAGCTGCGCCGTGAGCACGTGCCGGTGCCTGAACGACTGCGGCAACTTCGCGCTCGATCCGGGAGAAGAATGTGATCCCCCGACCGCGCCGATCTGCAGCTCGGCCACCATCTGCTCGTCGAGCTGCCAGATCGAGCCGCGCCCCGCGGTCGCCGAGCTGTGCAATCGCATGGACGACGATTGCGACGGTGTGGTGGACGAAGGGCTCGTCGACATCTGCTTCGACTGCGACGAGACGTGCGCGGTGGGCGCCGCGCCGCCGCCCGGCGGCTGGATGCCAGGCCCGACGAACTCCTCGGGCGTGATCGTCGACATGGACGGCGCGCTCACGCTCGGCAATCGAATGACCGAGTCGTACGCGGTGTGGGTCGCGAACATGGACGAAGGGACCGTGTCGAAGCTCGACTCGCGCACCGGCCGCGAGATTGCGCTCTACCCGACCGTCGGCGCCGACGCGCCCGCCGGCTCGCGTCCGTGGAACGAAGCCTGTAACTGGTCGAATCTCGGCAATTGTCCTTCGCGCACGGCGGTCGATCAGAACTTCGACGCCTACGTGGCCAATCGGGCGTTCGGCAATCAGGGCACGGTCGTCAAGATCGCCAATGCCGAGCGCGATTGCGTCGACCGCAACATGAACGGCGTCATCGACACGAGCCGTGACCTCAACGGCAACGGCGTGATCGACCGCGGGACTGCCGAGATCGTCGGCCCGACGGATGAGTGCATCCTGTGGACGGTGGCCGCCGGCGGCACCAACGCCGTCCCGCGTGCGCTGGCGATCGGCGTCGCGACGGGGGCGAGCTTCGTCGGGGACGTCTGGGTCGGCCTCTACAACACGGCGGAGGCTTGCCGACTGAGCCCGACCACCGGGGCGCTCATCGGATGCGTCTCGCTGTTCCGCGGCGGGACGCCCTTCAATCCCTACGGCGCCGCGGCCTATCGCGACGGGCGGATCTTCTTCGGCACGATCAGCGGCGCGTCGGCGAGCCCGGCGAATCTGTTGGTCGCCGTGGACCCGGTGACGATGACCTCGACGTGGACCTCCGACGCGCCGGGGGTGGTCGGCGCCGGCTCGTACGGAATGGCCGTCGATGGCAACGACAACGTCTGGATCGGCGGCTGGGACTCGCGGAAGCTCAAGCGTTATCACGTCCCGACCGACACCTGGAGCGACGTGACCCCGGCGCGCGCGGGCTGCCCGGCGGCCACGGTGGTCCGCGGGGTCGCGGCGGATGCGACCTACATCTGGGCGACCGATTACACGGCGAACGTCGTGTGGCAGGTGCGAATCTCGGACAACGCCACGATGAATTGCTGGCCCATCCCCGCGACCGTGTTGGCGGGCGCCGGAGTCTCGTTCGACGGATCGGTGTGGGCGATCAGCACGATGGACAGCGTCGCGGTCCGCATCGCCGTGACCGACCCCGTGGCGGGCACCGGCGTGACGACGGTTCACCCGGTCGGGTTGCACCCCTACACGTACAGCGATTTCATCGGGTACGGGCTCAACACGTTCGCCGAGCCGCGCGGCTATTACCGGTACGTCGTGACCGGGTGCGACCCGACGCTCGCGACGCGATGGCAAGGGATTCGATTCATGGGTGAGGTCCCACCCATGACCGCCGTGGAGCTCTTCGTACGCTCCAGCAGCACGATTGCCGGTCTCGCGGGGGAGGCGTGGATCGGCCCGTTCATCGGCAATCCGGTGAATCTGCAGGCGCCACCCGGTCCGGTGCCCGACGGCGCCTATCTCGAGGTCGAGATTCGATTGCGCTCGGACGACCGCACCACCGCTCCGCGAATCTTCACGGTCGACGTGGCGCACACGTGCATCCAGCCCGGCTGAGTGGCCCGATCATCGGGGTCGGGCGGCGCGCCGGTACCACGTGGCGCCGGCGACTCCGATCGCCGCGCCCACGAGCGAGCCGACGGTCACGTCGAGCGGGTAGTGCACACCCAGATAGACGCGCGACGCGGCGACCATCACGGCGAACACGACGGCGAGCGTGCAGCAGGCCGCGACCAGGGAGAGCGCCTTGGCGGGCACCTCGCTCGCGCGGGCGGCAAACCACGCGGACGTGACGACGAACGCCGCGAAGGTGGCGCTGCCCGCCGCGTGCCCGCTGGGGAACGAGAAGTCGCTGGGCGCGCCCGACAGCGGAACGATGCCGGCGAGCGACACGAAGGGGCGGGGCCTGCGCACGACCGACTTCAGGACGAACACGATTGCGGACGAGGCGACCAGCGTGGCGAGCA
>JADZFZ010000218.1 GCA_020854145.1 Deltaproteobacteria bacterium
GGGCCGCCCCCAGGCGGGCCCGGTGGCTTCGGTCCGCCGGGTGGACCTCCGGGCCCCGGCGGCTTCGGCCCGCCGGGCGGGCCTCCTCCCGGGCCCGGCGGCTTCGGACCGCCTCCGGGTGGACCCCCTCCCGCGAAGAAGGGCGGGATGGGCAAGATCATCGGCATCGGCTGCCTGGTGCTCTTCCTCCTGAGCTGCATCGGCGGCGGCGTCTACTGGTACCTGGTCGTTCGCTCCGCGGTCGACACGGTCAACAACGCCGTGACCGACGTGAACAACGCGCTCGCGGACGCGGCCATCGTGGTGCCTCCTCCGACCACACCCGGGACGACTCCCACGACCCCGACGGCCGGTGGCAGTGCCAACTGCGATCGCGCACGCCGCTGCTGCGCGGCGTACGTCGAGGCGATGGGCCAGCAGGCGATGCAGGCCACCATCTGCGGCGCGGTCGACCAGGCCGCCGGCTCGCCGATGGCCGACACCGTGTGTCTCAGCCAGATCAGCGGCTGGCGGTCGGGCCTCACGGCCATGCAGAAGACGGTTCCCGCCGACTGTCAGTGAGGGCCGCGGCGACGCCGTCCGGACCGTTCTAGACCGATCGTTCTACAGAGGCCGTCTTCGCATCCGCGGAGGCGGCCTCTTCGTTGCTGTCACGGCTCGGAACGTCGTCGGGCCGTGAACGACCTCGCGGTCAGACCGTCTCGCTGGCGACGATGCCTCGGATGTCCGTGCCGCGGTAGAAGTCGTTCACGCGGCGCATGTCGCCTTTGGCGACGCAGTAGGCGATGGCGGCGGCCGCCGGGCCCGCGCAGTCTTCGCTGGTCATGTCCGCGGCATCGCTGCCGTCGATCGGGTTCCAGCCCATCACGTCGCCGTCGGCCTGCACGCCGCCGAACCAACCGGTCTTGAGCAACCCGCCGCCGAGCACGTAAGCCCAGTTGGAGTTGCCGGGCGTGTTGTCGGGCCAGTTGGCGCGATTGAGGGGATTCTTCGGCGTGTCGCCGTGAATCGAGAGAACCGTGTTGTCGGCGATCGTGCTGCCCGCGCAGTTGGGGTCGTCGACGAGCGCGAGGTCCTCCATGAAGGCGTCGAGGGAACGGCCGAGGCGCGAGATCGTGCCCGTCAGAGCGCGCATGTCGGTGAAGGCACCGTGGGGATCGTCGTTGAACGCGGGGATGACGACCATGCTGGTCAATCCCATCGTGAATGCCTTGGCCGTGACGATGAGCGACTTGGCAATCTCCTCGTTGACGTCGCGTGCGCCCGCGTCGATGCCGTAACGCTCGAGGTCGGCTGCGGTCGGGCGGAGACGATCCGCGAGATTCTGCCCGAGCAATCGTGCAGCGCTCGCTCCGGCCAGGAACGGCGACCGGTGGGTCGGCGTGCCGGCCGCCGAGCGGAGCGCGAGAAACGCGCTGTACGTGGACGTGAAGAGCTCCGCGTCCTGTCGATTCGACAGCGCGGCACCCGTCCGCGACGCAGCTGCGTTGAAGAGCGCGACGACGTCGTCGGCCGAGCCCACGCGGGCCACGCGCGGCGCACCCGTGGCCGTCCCGTACGTGGCGTCGCCGATCGCGATGGACGGTACGAGCGTCGGGCTCGCCGACTGGATCGCGGCGCACGCGGCGAAGAGGTCGTTCTGCATCGAGAGACGGCCATTGCTCCGCGGCGCGCGCGTGTGCGTCTCGTTCGAGCCGCCCAGAAGACATGTGACGTTGCGCGCACCCGAGTAGGACTGGAAGGGTGTCTCCGGCGCGACGACGAGCGGCTTGTGGGTGCCTTCGACCCTCCGCGCCTCGCTGGGCGCGTGGAACGCGAAGTCGTCCTGGAATCGCTCCGCGATCTGCACGTGCGGCCAGAGCAGCTGGAAGTACGAGAATCCGCCGGTGCCCGCGATGACGTGAACCGAACGATTCGTGGGCGCGCACGCGGGGTCGTCGGCGAACGCGCGACCCCCGAAGCCGAGCGCCTCGTAGACCTTCCAGGTCGGCAGACCGAGGGCTGCACCCGTGAAGAGCCCCCACTTGAGGAGGTTACGCCGGGAGAGCGCGCGCTCTTGGTCGGTCTCTTTGTGCTTGTTGAAGAACACGGCAGACCTCCGTCACTCGCAGGTGTGCTGGGCAGCCAGCAAGGCTGCGACGGCGATGACTTGCCCGATCTCGGGCGTCGATGCGCGGCTCACGGTCTCGTTGCAGATCGACAGGTGCAGGTCGCTCGCGGGGACGCCGAGCAGACAGGTGACACCGTCTCTCTGGCAGCGTCCCTCGTCGTCGAAGATCCGCGCACCCGCGCCGCCGATCTGGCATTCCTCGCGCTCGGGCATGGAGGCGATGATCTCGGGTGCGGCTTGCACGAAGATGTCGAGCAATCGTGCAGCGCTCGCAACCGTCATGTCGGTCGTCTCGGGGACGCGCCCTTCGTAGTTCGGAGCGCCGAGCGCCTGATCGCTGACCGACCACATGCGGCCTGCGGTCGTGTCTCCCTCCGCACCGAGGTCGACGCCGCGCGAGGCGAGCAATCGACCCATCGTCCCGTAGCGCATCTTGCGGCACGAATGGACGTGCGCGGTGTAGGCGCTCGGCCCTTCCTCGGCGAGGCGGCGGACGGCGTCGCGAACACTCTCGGTGTCGACCGGGTGCCCCATCAACGCCGGCTCCTCGAAGGTCGTCGGCCGGCGCGAGCCCAACCCGTCCTCCGAGGGATTCGCCGTCGGATCGTCCGCGGGATCCTCTCCCGCCGGGCGAACGTCCTGGGTCTCGAGGTCGCCTTCCTCGTCGGTGCCGCACCCCGCGAGCGCGACGAGCAATGCCAGAGAGCTGACGATGCGATTCGCCATGA
>JADZFZ010000219.1 GCA_020854145.1 Deltaproteobacteria bacterium
GCGTCGAGGCGCGAATCGAGGCGGCGCGACCGACGACGGGGGCGGCGCTCAGCGACTCGCCGAAGACGGGACCTGCGCCCGTCGTCGTGGAATCGCCGCCGGCTCCGACCTCTTCGGGCGCTCGCCCCTCACCCCGACCCTCTGCCCATTCGGGGACGGGGGGCCTCGTCCCGAATTCGCCTTCCGAGCCTCCCACGCGCCGCAACCGAAGCACCCTGGTCGGAAGGCGAAATTCGCCTTCCGAGCCTCCCACGGCCCACGACCGAAGCACCCTGCTCGGAAGGCGAAATCCGGCCGGCGCACCGTCGGAGATGCGCTGTTACCTGCGCGCGGAGCCGGTTCGCGGGCACGTCGAGGACGGAAGCACGCGCTATGTCGCGACCGGCGGGGGCTTGCTGGTGATCGAGCGACCGGTGGGCGTGCACGGCCGCGTGCGCCGAAGGCACGTGACGCCGTGCGACGGATTGCCGGGTGCCGACGTGCGCGCGGTGGCGATTCACGAAGGTCGATTGCACGTGGCCATCTGGGCGCGCGGATTGTACCGGCGAATGGACGATGGCGGATTCGAGCCCGTAACGAGCGCCGGGGCGACGGGTCTCGAATGGCCGACCGCGCTCGCGTCGCTCGGCGGAACGCTCTACGTGGGCACGGCGTACGAGGGGCTGTTCGCGCTGCGCGCGGGCGCAGCCAGGCGGCCATCGACCGCCTTCCGAGAGCGCGCGGTGCTGGTGCTCGCGGCGGTTCCAGGCGGACGGCTCGCGATTGGCCGTCCCGATGGATTGTACCTGTTCCGACCCCGGCAGCGGGCCGTGGCGCGGATCGAGGAGCGCGGCATCTCGCACGTGGAGCTCCGCGACGAGCGGACCTTGCTCGCGTTCGGCGAAGGGACGCGGTGCGAGGTCGGTCTCGGCAGCGGGGACTCGGGGGCCGTCTGCGCGCCGGTCGTGGGCGATCCCGCGGGGCCACCCGTCGAGGCGCGTGGTCCGGGGTCGAATCACGTGACCACATTGGCGGTGCGCGCAGGCCGGTTGCTGGTCGGGACGTTCGATGCCGGGATTGCAGAGACGGACGGCGAGCACTGGTCGATCGACCGGGCGGACGACGCGCCGAGATGGGTGAATCATCTGGCGGTCGCGGAAGACGGCACGACGTGGGTCGGCGCGGCGACGGGCGCGTACGTGCTGCGGGGAGGGCGCTGGCGGCATTACGGGCGGCGCGAAGGATTGCCGTCGTCTCACGTCAATGCGGTCGCGCGGGACTCGACGGGTAGGGCGTGGCTCGCGACGGGAGGCGGGTTGGTCGCGATCGAGCGCGACGGAGCGATGAGGCGTGCGCTGCGGACCGAGCACGGGTTGCCGAGCCATCACGTGGTGTCGCTCGCCGGAGGCGGCGGTGCGGCGCTGGTCGCGGGCACGCGATTCGGGCTGCTCGCGTTCGACGGTGACACGGGGGCACGCACGGCGTCGGCGGCAAGGCCTTCGCGATTGGGCCACGCGGCGACGATTGCGGACGGCTCGCTGCCCGACGGGTGGATCACGGCCGTGCACGAGGGGCCGCGCGAATGGGTGATCGGGACCTACGCGCGGGGGCTCGCGAGGGGAACACGGGACGCGCAGGGCAGGTGGCATTTCGCGCCCGACGCGAGGGCGCCGGCGTTGTGGGTGAATCCCAACGGCATCACGCGCGTGTCCGTGCCGCAGCAGGACGGGTCGCGGATCGGCGTCACGGTGGTGATGACGCTGGGCGACGGCGTGTGGGTGCTGCGTGACGGCGAGGAGCGCTACGTGCGGGCATGGTTCTCGGACGCGCTGCCGTCGAGCGACGTGACCGCCGCGGCGTCGTTCGCCGGGCGATTGTGGATTGGGACGCGCGCCGGTCTGGTCTCGCTCCCGCTCGAGACGCTCCTGGCGGCGCAGACGAGGAGGACGAGATGATGCGTCGAATGGCACTGTCGTGCGCGGCGATCGCGTTGTTCGGAAGCGTGGCGTTGTGCCCATTCGAGGTACGCGGGCAGAGTCGCTGGCGCCCGGGGAGCGCGAGCCGGCTGGCGGCCAGCGACTTGCGGCGAATCACGACTGATCGATTCGAGACGGAAGACGGACGGAGCATCTGGTCGGCACAGCTGCCGGGGAACCATCCGCTCGCGACCCCGGCGGTGCACGATGGCGTGCTTTATGTCGGAGGCGGCTTCGGGAGCCACGAGATGTACGCGATCTCGGCGGCGAACGGGCGCCCGATCTGGGGAACGCGCGTGTCGGACGACGGACCGACGGCGGCGCTCGTCGCGGACGACTACGTCATCTTCAACACCGAGAGCTGCACGATCTTCATCCTGTCGCGTAGAGACGGCGAGCACCTCTGGAGCAAGTGGCTGGGCGATCCGCTGCTCTCGCAGCCCGCATACGCGGGGGGGCGAATCGTGACCGCGTACCCCGGAGACGGCGGACATCGGGTGGCGTCGTTCGAGGCTCGGGACGGGCAGCTCCATTGGGACGTCGCCGTCGATGGCGAGATCGTGACGGCGCCGGTGATTCACCAGGGAACCGTGTACTTCACGACGTACGCGGGAACGATGTTCGCGCTGGATCTCGACGATGGCGCGGTGCGCTGGCGACAATCGGGCCGTGTCACGAGCGCACCGTTCGTGCAGGGCGGGAGAATCTGGGCGAGCTTGCGTGTCGACCGACGGGGGGAGGGGCCGCGCGAGGGGATCCAGGCATTCTCGACGACGACGGGTAGGGCGATTCTCGCGACTCCGCTCTCGGTGCGAGACGCCCCGTATCTCGACGCGGAAGTCCAGGCGCGGTCGCAACTGGCCGGCGCGCAGTCGCGACAGAACGCGGGAGTCGGGTTCGGGACCCCACCGGCCGCGGCGCGCGCGGATCTCGCCGCTGCGCTCGTCGGGCAGGGCAACGTGATGGGAATGTGGGAGTACCAGGGATCCAGACCCGTGCTGGCCTCCTTCGACGGGGGCAATCCCGTCCTCGTCAACGCAATGGGAGATTCGGTGCAGGCGCTCGACCCCGTCAGCGGACAGTCCCACTGGTCGCGCGGGATGACCCTGCTCGGCAGCGTCCGCAGGCTCGGGGGTGCGCTCGTCACGGCGCCTGCGATCACGCGCGGCGGCATCGTCGTCGGCACGTCGAGCGGAGCGCTCGTCGCGATGGATCCGCTCAGCGGGCGGACCACGTGGAGCCTCATGGTCGACCAACCGATTCGCTATCAGCCGGCAGTCGACCGAGGCTGGATCTATCTCGGCACCGCGACTGGCGCCCTCGTCGCCGTCGACACCGGCAATCCCAATCTCACCGGCTGGCCCATGTGGGGCCGCCACCCCGCCCACCTCTGACGGGGACAGGATCGACCCGTACAACTCCGCGTAATCACGCGCGTCCTGGGCGAGCAGCTCCAATCCGTTCGTCGGGTGCCCACCGCGCTCGTTCGCGGCCGGGGCAAGCCGCGGTCACCACGCTCGTCTGCGATTGGGACGTCGGTCCGCGCCGAGCACGACCGACGGTCGGTCCAGCGACTCGCGCGCGAGGTCCACGGTCGATTGCAGCCGATCGCGGACGAACTCTGCGTAACGAGGGCCCCGCTCGGCGGCGCTCGGCGCCAACGTCTCGTACCAGGCGCACGGCGACCACAGGCCCTCGAAAGGTTCGACGCCTCCCGGGCGGCGGGCGTGGAGCCGATAGGTGCTCCAGCGATGCTCGGCGGGATCGTCGGATAGGCCCGCGCGTACGGGATTGAGCTCGACGTAGGCGAGCGTAGCGGCGAGCTGTCGATCGGAGCGAATCGGGACGGAGGTGAATCGCTCTTCGAAGAGCTTCCCACTGCCGCCTCGAGATGCGTTCCGATAGACCGCGTATCGCTGCGAGAACCGGTGGACGAAGCCGCTCAGCGCAGTCGGCTCGGGCGGATCGAGCACGAGGTGGAGATGGTTCGAGAGGATTGCGGCTGCGTAGAGCAGGCAATCGGTGCGCAATTGGGCGTCGCGCAGATAGCGGACGGCCGTCGCGTAGCAGCTCGGGTAGGAGAAGAGCTTCCGTCGATTGTTGCCCCGGAGGACGACGTGCGTGGGGAAGCCAGGCTCGATGAGATGGAGTCGAGGGATCCTTGCCATGGCCCCCATGTCGGCGGGGGGCGGCTCGAGTTGCGTGGGTCGCGGGGGGAATCGCCTCGTCGGTTGGGGCCGCGGGCCGGTGTGCCGAACGGATTGGAACTGGTCGCCTGAGAGCGCAATGATTCCGGTTGGTTAAGTACGTCGATCCTGTCCCCAGGAGAGGGAGCGGCGGGAGATGGAGGAGTGCTCGAAGCCGGAGATGGGGTAGTGGAGGCGGGAGAGGTCGTCGGTGGCGGCGCCGAGGGAGACGAGCAGGGGGACGAAGTGCTCGACGGTCGGGTGCGCGAGGGTGGCGGCGGGGGCGCGACGTTCCCAATCGAGGAGCGAATCGACGTCGCGGCGTGCGAGGGATTCGACGAGCCATTGGTCGAACTCGGCGGCCCAGGACGGCGTGGGCTCGTCGGGACGACGCGCGATTCGCCGGAGATTGTGGACGACGTTGCCGCTGCCGAGCAGAAAGACGCCTTCGTCGCGAAGGGGTGCGAGATCGTGGCCGAGCCGATGGAGCGCACGCGGATCGTGCGACGGGATGGAGAGCTGGAGCACGGGGATGCGGGCGTCGGGAAACAACCAGCGCAAGGGTGTCCACGTGCCGTGATCGAGGCCGCGGTCCTCGTCGATGCGGACGTCGGGCACGAGGGCAGCGACTCGGCGCGCGAGCTCCGGGGCGGCCGGTGCGGGGTAACGGACGCGATAGAGCTCGGGGGGGAATCCGTAGAAATCGTAGATGAGCGGGACGGCTCGCGTCGGGCCGATCGTCGCTGGTGCCTGCTCCCAGTGAGCAGAGACGACGAGAATCGCCCGCGGCCCGGGGATGGAAGCGCCCCACGCGCGGAGCTCCGCGCCCTTGGCCTCGTCGAGCACGACCATCGGAGAGCCGTGTCCGACGAACGCGACGGGCATGCGACCGCTCCCTCCGGCGCCGCCCGGACGGCTCGCCGAGCGCGCGCCGGCCGCGGGATCGCCCGCGCGGCAGCCGAGCGACCACAAACCACCGGCCGCGACCGCTCCCGAGAGTAGCTCGCGTCGAGTCAGCACCACGCACCGATGTTAGCGGGCAATCCGCGACGGGCGAGCCCGCTCGGCATCCCCTTGTCCCTGGTCGCTGCATCGTGCGACAAGGACCCATGAGCGAGAAGGGGTTCGCGCGGGTGCGTAAGGTGGGGCTCTCGCTGCCGGGCGTGACGGAGCAGATTCAGTGGGTCGACCACTTGCTGCTCAAGGTCGGCGGCAAGATGTTCGTGGTCCTTTCGACGACGGATGCTTCGATGCCCGGGTCGCACGTCATGTCGATCAAGTGCAGCGACGACGACTTCGATCGACTCACCGCCTTGCCGGGGATGGTGCCCGCTCCGTATCTCGCACGGGCCAAATGGGTGGCCTTCGAGTCGTTCGACGCCATCCCGTTCGGTGAGCTCGATGGGCTGGTCTCTCGCGCCTACGAGCTCGTGGCGGCGAAGCTGCCTGCGAAGGTGCGTCAGGCGCTCGGCGTCGCGAAGGCGAGCGCGCCGTCCGCAATCGAGCAGAGCGAGGACGAGGTCCCGTCGATGATGGACCTGATGCGCGAAGAGGGGCTCGCCGCGAAGAGGGCCTCGACGGCCGACAAGGCGGCCCAGAAGAAGAGGCCAGTGGCCAAGAAGGCAGCACCGAAGAAGGCAGCACCGAAGAAGGCAGCGCCGAAGAAGGCAGCGCCGAAGAAGGCAGCGCCGAAGAAGGCAGCGCCGAAGAAGGCAGCGCCGAAGAAGGCAGCGCCGAAGAAGGCAGCGCCGAAGAGGGCAGCACCGAAGAAGGCAGCACCGAAGAAGCGGTGATGCTCAGAGGCCGAACGGGACCGACATCGTACGGTGCTTGCGCCATGCGCGGTCGCCGCCGGCGATCTTCCGTTCGGCGAGCTCGTGCATCATCACGTTGATGGGCCAGAACGCCACGTTCTGGATCCAAGAACGGTCGAGCCCGAAATCCCAACGGCGTCGGATCGAGGAGTAGGAGTAGAAGTCCCGCCAAGCCTTGATCCAGCCCGTGCGGAGCTCCTCGCGGTCCATCGACAGCGGCCGATAGAACGGCGCGTCGGTGTCGTGATCGGCAGAGAGCCACCACCGATCGCGCGTCAACCGATCTTCCGCGATCAAGCGGCGGTAGAGCTGCGTGCCGGGGTACGGCGTGAGGAGCGCGAAGAGCGCCATGGTCACCTTGGAGTCGATGCAGAACTCCACGGTGCGCTCGAAGGACTCCGGGCGGTCCTCGTCGAAGCCGAAGACGAAGCTGCCCCAGACGGCGATCCCGTGGTCGGCCAGCTGTCGGACGATCTCGATGTACTTGCGTGGCTTGTTCTGGCGCTTGCCTGCTTGTCTGACCGTCGTGTCGTCCACCGACTCGAAACCGATGAAGAGGGCCTTGCAGCCCGAGCGCGCCATGACCTCGATGTTGTCCACCCGGTGGAGCGCAGCGAGGGACGCCTGACCGACCCAGGACTTGCGCAGAGGCACCATCGCCTCGAAGAGCGCGCGGCTGTATTGCTGGTGGATCATCACGTTGTCGTCGCCGAAGAGGACGCGCGGGCCGACCTGCTCGAGCTCCTGGACGACCTCGCGGACCGGACGAAAGCGGAACGTGGTGCCGTTGTAGGTCGAGACGCTGCAGAACTCGCAGGGGAACGGGCAACCGCGGGTCGTCTGCACGACGTCGAACGGAACGTATTGCATCGACTGGAAGAGATCGCGGCGCGGCATGGGAAGGCCGTTGAGCTCGGGCATCTCGGTGTGCTTGTAGAATCGCGCGAGCTTCCCGCCGGAGGCGTCGCGCACCACGCGTTGCCACAGCCACTCGGCTTCTCCGGCAACGACCGTGTCGCCGTGCTCGAGCCCTTCTTCGGGCAGCGCCGTGACGTGGATGCCGCCCAGAACGACCTTGACGCCCCGTGCGCGGTATTGCGCCGCGATCGAGTACGCCCGGTGTGCGGTCTTGGAGCTCACGCTGATGCCGACGAGATCGGGAGTGTCGTCGAGCTTGGCGAGGTCGATGGGGTCGACGCCATCGTCGCGGAAGGTGACCTCGACGCCATGGGGCGTGTGGGCCGCGAGGGTGGCAGCCCAGAGAGGCTTGATGTGGGTGGAGTCCTCGTTCGAAGGAGCGATGAGATGAACGTGCATGACGACTCCTACGACAGCAGGTCGACCCAGACGCTCGGTCGTTCGGATTTTGCGAGACCGATTCGCTCGAGGTGCGCGAGCACCTGGAGCACACAGGCCTCGTCCCAGGCGTCGCCCAGAATCTGGATGCCGAATGGCAGGCCTCGGGAGTCCCTGCCGATCGGTGCGGTGCCCGCGGGGAGTCCCGCGAGATTCCCGAGGTACACGTAGCGGCTGACCGAGTCGAGCGCGCCGGGGTCGAGGAATCCTTCGGTGGCCTCTCGGTCGGTCACGGGGGGTGCCGTCTCCTTCGTCATCGGCAATGCGACGACGTCCACGGTGCGGAGCACCTCCGCGAGCTCGCGACGCAGGCCGGTGCGTAGCTTCTGTGCGTCGAGGAAATCGTCGGCGGCGAAGCCCTCGAACAGCGAGAGCATGATCTGCACGTCGGGAACGACCTCGTGCATGTGCGCCCGGCGGACCTCGAGCGAGCCCGCGAAGAACTCGAGACCAATCGTGAGATAGCCGATGGCCGCGGCGTAGGGCGCGTACGAGAGACGGACGGGCACGAGCGTAGCGCCCTCTTTCTCGAGCGCGGCGAGGGCGGCGCGTCCGACGGATCCGACGTCGCTCCGAGCGTCGCGCCACTCGTTGTCGTCGATTCCGATGCGCAGTCCGCGCACGCCTCGACCGATGGCATTGAGGGTGTCGCCGAGATCGATCTCGGGGCCTTCGAGGGTGGACGCGTCGCGGGGGTCGTGACCGCCCATCGTGCCGAGGCCGAACGCGAGATCGACCGACGAAGCGCCAATCGGGCCGACGTGAACCATGCTGCTTCCGGGCCCGGTGTTGTTGCCCCAGGTGGAGACGCGGCCGAAGGTCGGCTTCAGGCCGAAGACACCGCAGAGGCAAGCGGGCACACGGATGGAGCCGCCGCCGTCGGCGCCGAGCGCGACGGGCGACAATCCTTCCGCGACCGCGACCGCCGAGCCGGAGGAGCTGCCGCCGGGGAGATGCCCGACGTCGTGCGGGTTGCGCGGCATGGGGCGGTGCGGGTTCTGCCCGAGAGGTGACATGCCGTACTCGGTCATCGGCGAATGGCCGAGGATCACGGCGCCCGCAGCGCGCAGCCGCGCGACGACGGCGGAGTCGTCGGGCGCGGGCGTCGAGGGCTTCCAGCGCGTGCCGAGCGTGTGCGGCAATCCGCGAATCGCGGACTCCTCTTTGACGACGACGGGGACTCCGTCGAGCGGACCGAGGGTCTCGCCGGACTGCCAGCGAGTGCTCGCGTCGCGCGCGGCACGCATGGCGCGGTCTTCGTCGAACAGATGGACGGGGCCCATGGCGGGCTTTCTGTCCGCCAGGCGACGTGCCTCGCTGAAGGCGCGCCGGGCGATCTCCGTCGGAGTGGCTCGGCCGGCGCGGTAGGCATCCGCGAATGTGGCCGAAGTCCGCGGCCACGCGCCCGGGGTGGGCAATCCGAGGCTCTCGCTCGGGCGCCAGTGATCGCGACGAGCCCGCACCGCGTGCACGTCGAACGGGGTGGGTCCGCGCCACTCGTCGCCGAGATTGCGCACGGCGTCGATTCCGAGCTGCTTGCGCATGACGCGCGACACGATCGCGCGTCCAGGGGCGCTCCGGACGGCAGCGACCGCGGCGCGCATCGCGCGTCCGGTGAGGCGTGGGGGCTTGAGAGAAGCCATGGCCGGCGAGGGTACATTCCGTCGTGCACCGGAGCCACGAGGAACGAGCCCACAGAAAAGCAGTGGCGCCGACGCGGTGGCGGCCCCAGGTTGTCGGCCCTGAGTCACGGAGAGTCGACATGGCGAGACAGGACGACCTGGAGCGGACCGTAGACGAAGCGATCCGCCGTATCGAGACGGAGTTCGCGGACCTGGGCAAGGATCGGCGATGGGCGATCACGCGTGCGCTGGTCCACCGGGCGATGCACCACGCGACCGGCGGGAAGGACGTGGAGTTCTGCGCGCTCGCGACGTACCTGGCCGAGATGATCCAGCACGCGCACAAGCTCGCGCACGGGGACAACCC
>JADZFZ010000220.1 GCA_020854145.1 Deltaproteobacteria bacterium
CCGGCCGCGGATGATGTCGATCTTGTCCTGCGTCTCTTTGTCCACGACGTTGGAGACGAGGCTCGAGAGCTTGATCGAGTCCTTCTGGTCCTCGAACAGCTTCATCTCGAGCGCGCGGCGCAATCGATCGTTGGTGTGGTACTCGAACTTCCGGCCTTCGATGGCGAGCGCACCGATGAAGTTCATGATCTCGCGCCGGAAGTCGTCTTTGCGCGACTCGGGGATCTCGATCTTCTCCTCGATCGAGCGCATCAGCCGCTCGTCGGGCTCCTCGTCGCGCCCGGTGTACCGGTTCTTCACCTTCTCCTTGAGCGTGTAGGCGCGGATGTTGTCGATGTAGTTGGCAGCCAGCCGGCCGATCGCTTCCTCGTCGGCGCTGATGGCCCGCTGCACCTCGTTCTTCACGATCTCCTCGTACTCGCGTTTCACGACCGAGATGAGGTTGATGTAGCGCTTGCGGATGTCCTCTTCGGTGATGAGCGAATGGTGCCGAAGGCCCTTCTCGAGCTCGTTCATCACCATGAAGGGATTGATGTAGCCCTCGATGCCCTCGCGCACGAGCGCGTTGGAGATCTTGTCTTGCACGTAGCGCGGGCTCACACCCTCCATGCCTTCGCGCTTCGACTCCTTGCGAAGCTCCTTGACGTGATCCTGCGTGAAGCCGGCGAGCGACTTGCCGTCGTACAGCTTCATCTTCTGGAGCAACGTGAGCTGGTGCTTCTTCGGCTCCTCGAGCCGCGTGAGCACGGCCCACATGGCCGCCACCTCGATGGTGTGCGGCGCGATGTGCTTTCCGCGGATGCGCTCTCCCGAGAAGTCCTTCTGGTAGATGCGGATCTCCTCGGTCAGGCGCGTGATGTACGGGATGTCGATCTTGATCGTGCGGTCGCGCAGCGCCTCCATGAACTCGTTGTTCAGGAGCTTGCGATACTCGGCCTCGTTCGTGTGGCCGATGATGACCTCGTCGATGTCGGTCTGCGCGAACTTCTTCGGCTTGATCTTGTGCTCCTGCGTCGCGCCGAGCAGGTCGTAGAGGAACGCGACGTCGAGCTTGAGGATCTCGACGAACTCGACGATCCCGCGATTGGCGATGTTGAACTCGCCGTCGAAGTTGAACGCGCGCGGATCGCTGTCGGAGCCGTACTCGGCGATCTTCCGGTAGTTGACGTCGCCGGTCAGCTCGGTCGAATCCTGGTTCTTCTCGTCCTTCGGCTGGAACGTGCCGATGCCGACGCGGTCCTTCTCGCTCAGCACCACCCGGCGAATGCGAATGTGATTGTTGACGACCTTGGTGAAGTCGCCGTCGTAGCGAGTCATCAGTTGATGGAAGATGAATCGGCTCGCGGGATCGAGGTCGCCCTGCACCTTGACCGGATAGCGCTCGTTGCCCAGGCCCATGTCCTTGATGGCCCGCTCGCGCCATTCGATGGGGATGAGCAGCAGGGGCTCCTGGTTCATCGGGCTCGCGAACACGTCCTGCTCGCCCGCGAGGCCCGTGCCCTTCAGGCCGACCCAGTCGAACGTGAACAGGGCACCCTCCGCCTGTCGCGAGTAGTGCTCGAGGCCCTTCTTGAGCAGGCGCGCGATCGTGCTCTTGGACGATCCCACCGGGCCGTGCAGCAAGATCACGCGACGCTCGGGGCCGTAACCTTGGGCCGCGGCCTGCAGCACGTGGACGAGGCGCATCAACGGGATGTCGAGACCGAACACCGCGTCGCGCCCGTTCTCGATCGGGTCGGTGAAGAAGTGGTAGCGGACGAGGCGCTTCTTGTTGTCGATGTACTCTTCCTCGCCGTACGACACGATCATGTCGTAGACGCGCTGGAAGGCGTTTCGCGTGACCTGCGGTCGCTCGCGCACGATGCGGAGGTAGTCTTCGAAGCCGCCGTCCCAATGGAGCTCGCGGTACTGCTCGAAGTTCTGCAGCGCTCCGATGCGCGCGACGAAGCCGTCGCCCGCGCTTGCTCCGATGTTCGTCGTCTCGGCCATCGATCCTCCGCATCGCCCGTGAGGGCCCGCCCCGATCCCCGTCGAGGGGCGGCGGCAGGATATCACGCGCTCGCCGCCGCACCGCTCCTGCTCGCGCTCGCCGCGTGCTCGGCGCCGCTCGAGATCGGGGGCTCGGTCGCGATCGGGCGCCGAGGTCTCGCCTGGCAGGCGCGTGTGGCTGCCCACCCGACCGGGTGGGTGCGTGGGTCCATCGACCGCGACGTCGACGTCGGCGTCGGTGTTGCCCGCCGCGGCGGCCGTGACGCCGCGTGGCTCTCGTACCTGCAGACCACGGCCGTCGCCTGGAGGGACCGGCACCCGGACGACGCGGCGACCCTGCTGCGAACGGGCGCCGAGCTCCAGGTCGATCACACGCACGACCAGCTCGGCGGCGCCGTCGTGTCGCGCCTCGACGTCGCGGCGTTCCTCCGTCATCGCGACGATCAGAGCGCCTTCTGGGGCGAGACCTCCGCGGGACTCACGGTCTCGGTCGTGCTCGACGACACCCTCGGGCCGACGCTGTCTCTCGGCGCCCAGCTGCGTCTGCCCGTGGGAGCGGTGCTCGCGATCCCCGACGGGATCTGACCCAAGGCGACCGACGCACCGCGGGTCTCTCGGCCAATCGACGTCGCGCCCTCGCGGGGCGCCCGTACGGAGGACTCATGGCCCACTCCCGCTGGACACGTGTGCTCGGAGCTCTGATCGCCGTCGTCGCCCTGATCGGGTCCGCCTGCACGCCACGCGAGCCCACCGACCGTCCGGCCAGGCCCGTCGGTCGCGACCTGCCGCGATTCGAGTCCGACGAAGCCTTCACGCGATTCGCCTCCGACCTCGAGAGTCGATTCGCCCTGACCCGTGGTGGCCCCGGCGGGTTCGGGACGACGACGGCGATGCCGATGCCCGCGTCGCCGACCGCGAGCGCCGGCGCGGCCGGCGAAGCTGCCGCAGAAGCGGGGGACAGCGCAGGGGGAGCCGACTCCGACGACTCGATCACCAACACGCAGGTCGCCGGCGTCGACGAGGGTGGAATCGTCAAGACACACGGCGACCACCTGATCGTGCTGCGGCGTGGGCGCCTGTTCTCGATCGACGTGTCCAACGGCCAGCGGCGCGCCGTCTCGCGCGCCGACGTCGCGCCGAACGGCGCCGGAGGCGGTGCCTGGTACGACGAGATGCTCGTGTGGCGCGACACGATCATCGTGATTGGCTACAGCTACGCGAGCCAGGGCACCGAGCTCGTCTTCTTCGACATCGACGCGCGCGGCACGATTCGCCCGAGAGGCCGGCAGCACCTGCGCTCCAACGACTATTACTCGACGCGCAACTACGCGAGCCGACTGCTGGGCAACACGCTCGTCTTCTACATGCCCTACTCGGTGTTCGAGCCGCGCTACGCCGACGGCCGGTTGCAGCTCCGACGCAGCTTCCCCGCCGTTCGCGACGCGAGCGGTCCCGTGCCGAGCGACTGGCGCGAGATCGTGCGCGTGACCGACGTCGCGCGTCCCGTCCAGGACGCGCCCTCTCCGATCCTGCACACGGTGATCACCTGCGATCTCGCCGCGCCCTCGCTGCAGTGCCGCGGTCGCGGGATCCTAGGCCCCGCCGGTCGGACCTTCTTCGTCTCCGAGAACGCGGTCTACGTGTGGGCCCATGAAGGCCATCGCGTCATGCCGGGGATCGCCGCTCCGGCTCCCGAGGACCCTCGCTCTCCCCGCGAGGTCGTCTATCGGCTTCCGCTCGGCGAAGGTCCCATGGGCGCGATTCGCGTCTCCGGCGCGCCCACCGATCAGCTGTCCTTCCGCGAAGCCGACGACGAGCTCACCGTCCTCGTCCGCGGTGCGACCGGCGGTGACGGGATGGGTGGCGGCGAGCACGGCGCAGGAGCGGTGTCGCTCGCCCGCATGCCGCTCGGCTGGTTCACCGAAGGTCTCTACACGGCTCCGCAGTCTGCCTACACGCGATTGCCCGACGTCCAGGGCTACTCGATGCAGAACCGATTCGTCGGTCACCACGTGCTCTACGGCGCGGGCGGCGGTTGGAACGGCCCTGCCCAGGGCGCCGAGCGACGCCTGCACATGCACGATCTCCGCAGCCGTCAATCGACGAGCCTCGAGCTCGCGCACGGCGTCGATCGCATCGAGGCGATGGGCGAAGACGGCGTGGCGATCGGCAGCGACGGCCGCAATCTCGTCTTCAGCGCCATCGATCTCGACGACCGCCCGCGCGTCGCGGGTCGCTACGTGCAAGAAGGCGCCACCCAAGGCGAGACGCGCACTCACGGCTTCTTCTACCGAGCAGAAGGACGGGAGCACGGGACGATCGGGCTGCCCGTTCGGTCGGGCGACTCCTCCGGCTGGGAGCAGCTGCGTTCCGGCTCCGCCCAGATCCTCTTCCTCCGCGTCGAGAGCGCGACCTTCACTCGCGCCGGAGCCCTCGGCTCCCGCCCGGGTGCCGGCTCGAACGACGCCTGCTCCGCTTCGTGCGTCGATTGGTACGGCAATGCCCGTCCCATCTTCTACCGAGGCCGCGTCTTCGCGCTGCTGGGCTACGAGCTCGTCGAAGGCCAATCCGCCGGTGCCTCGATCACCGAGATCGGTCGCACCATGTTCCTCCACCCCGAGAGCTGA
>JADZFZ010000221.1 GCA_020854145.1 Deltaproteobacteria bacterium
GACGAGAGTGCCGGGAATGGCTCGGGGGATCGCCCGGTTGCAGCGGTGCGCCATCCGTTCTAATCGAGGCGCCCGCGGGGTGGCCGGACCGGGTCGAGGACCCTCGCCGCGGCGGCGTCACTCCCAGAGCCCCCGAGAAGGGGGCGCTCGAAGCCATGCGAAAGAGCCTGCCTTGATCTCGGTCGAGCACCTCACCAAGCGATATCCCGCGCGTACGGCGGTCAGCGACGTGTCCTTCGAGGTGAAGAAGGGCGAGGTCGTCGGGTTCCTCGGGCCCAACGGCGCGGGCAAGAGCACGACGTTGCGGATGATCACCGGCTTCCTGCCGCCGACCGACGGACGCATCTCGGTGGGCGGCTTCGACGTGCTCGAGCAGTCGGTCGAGGCGCGGCGGCTCATCGGCTACATGCCGGAGGCGGTCCCGCTCTACGGCGAGATGCGCGTGACCGAGTACCTCGCGTACCGCGCGAAGATCAAAGGCGTAGGGCGGGGCGAGCGCGAGAAGAGCATCAACCGCGCGCTCGAGATGGCGGCCGTCGCCGACGTGCGCGATCGGATCATCGGACAGCTGTCGAAGGGCTACAAACAGCGGGTCGGCCTGGCCGACGCGCTCGTCGCGAACCCGCCCATCCTCGTGCTCGACGAGCCGACGGCGGGGCTCGACCCGAACCAGATCCGGCAGGTGCGCGAGCTCGTGAAGCAGCTCGGCAAGGAGCACACGCTCTTTCTCTCGACGCACATCCTGCCGGAGGTCGAGGCCACCTGTGAGCGCGTGCTCATCATCAACCGCGGCCGGCTCGTGGGCGAAGGCGCGCCCGACACGCTGCGCGCGCAGCTCACGGGCAGCAAGCGCTACGCGCTCGAGATCAAGGGCGAGCCGTCGAAGGTGCACGAGCTTCTGGCGAAGGTTCCCGGCATCACGCGCATCGTCGACGTCAAGCCCGTCACCGGGCGCGTCGAAGGGTTCGCCCGGGCGCGCGTGGAGGCCGATCCCAACGTCGACGTGGGCGTCGAGATCTTCGCGGCCGTGCGCGACGCGGGCCTCGTGCTGCGCGAGCTGCACCTCGAAGCGGCCAGCCTCGAGGACATCTTCGCGCAGCTCACGGTCGCGGAAGACGAGGACGACGCGAAGAAGGAAGACGACGCGAAGGACGACGACGCGAAGGACGAGCCCTCACCCCGACCCTCGCCCGGGGGGGAGAGGGAGCCTGGTCCCGACGGCGACGACGCGAAGAAGGACGACGCGAAGAAGGACGACGACGTCGAGAGCAAGGAGAAGAGCGCGTGACGGCCGTTCGGAACACGTGGGCCATCATGTTGCGCGAGCTGCTGGCGATCTTCGTGTCGCCGATCGCGTACGTGATGCTCTTCGTCACGTTGCTGATCAACGGCTTCTCGTTCTACCTGCTGGCCGAGTTCTTCAGCGCGCAGAGCGCGATGAGCGCCAACGCGAGCCCGATCCAGAGCTTCTTCGGCGGAACGACGCTCTTCTACATCCCGCTGCTGCTGCTGACGCCGATCGCGACGATGCGCTTGCTCGCCGAGGAGGCACGCACCGGAACGCTCGAGTCCTTGATGACGGCGCCCGTCACCGAGGCGCAGGTGGTCGTCGCGAAGTACCTCGCCGGGCTCACGTTGTTCTTCGCGCTCTGGGCACCCACGCTGCTCTACGTCGTCGTGTCGTCGCAGTACGGCAACGTCGACTGGGGCGTGATCGCCTCCAGCTTCCTCGGGCTCTTCGGCATCGGCGCGCACTACGTGGCGATCGGGTTGCTGATGAGCTCGCTCGCCAAGAGCCAGATCGTCGCCGCGGCGCTCACGTTCCTCGTGGTCGGCTTGCTGTTCTTCGCGGGCTTCGGCGAGTTCGTGTTCGAGGACGAGTCGCGGCGCGAGCTGTTCGGCTACGTGAACCTCTGGTCGCACATGGAGTCGTTCTCGAAGGGCATCGTGGATACGCGCCGTCTCGCCTACTACGGGTCGGTCGTCGCGTTGTGCCTCTTCTTCTCGGTGCGCGCAGTCGAAGCGCGGCGGTGGAACGGATGAGCGCGGAAGAAGAGACCAAGAAGCCGTCGGCCGAGGCCCCTCACCCCGCCCCTCTCCCCGAGGGGGAGAGGGACACGAAGGGGTCACCCTCGGACGGCGCCGCGAAGGGCACGAGCGGCGGCGCGAAGCGCGCGCGCATCGGCCTCAACGTCGGGCTGATGTCGGCGCTCGCGCTCGTGCTCTTCCTGATCGCCAACTACCTGTCGTTCCGTTGGTACGACCGGTGGGACTGGACGAGCGACGAGCTCTACACGCTGTCCCAGCGCAGCAAGCAGGTCCTCGGGCGCATCAACAAGCGCATCGACGTCTACGTGTTCGTCTCGCGCGGCGACACGATGTTCGCCGACCTGAAGGAGCTCTTCACCCGGTACGGCGCCGAGACGCACCGGCTGAAGGTCGAGTTCGTCGATCCGGATCTGAACCCGACGCGTTTCCAGCTGCTTTCGCAGCGCCTCGGCGTGCGCAGCGGACAGACGCCGCAAGGCCAGACGATCACCGACGTCGCCATCGCGGTCTCGTCGGGCGAACGGCGCTGGTTCATCACGCGCGACGATCTGCAGGACGTCGAGATCGGCGGCGAAGAGGGTGCACCGCGCCCCGAGATGACCGGCTTCAAGGCCGAGCAGGCGCTGACGAGCGCCATCGTGCACGTGCAGTCCTCGCGCGTGACGAAGATCTGCTTCACGAAGGGGCACGGCGAATGGGCCGTCTCGGGCTTCGGCGAGCGCGGCCTCGGTCACGTGCGCGAGGACCTGCGTCCCGACAACTACGAGACCGAGGAGATCGAGACGCGCGGACGCAGCGAGATCCCGCGCGGGTGCGACGCGGTCGCGGTGATCGGTCCGCAGCGTCCGTTCGACGAGGCCGAAGCAGGCAGCCTGCGCGCCTACGTGACGGGCGGCGGCAACCTGCTGCTCGCGCTCGATCCGGTGCTCGATCGTGCCAGCCAGGGCCGCAGCCGGATGATGCCGTCGGGTCTCGAGTCGCTGGCGCGCGAGCTCGGGGTCCGTGTGGACGACGCGCTCGTCCTCGAGGCGGACGAGGGCCATCGGCTCGACCCGAACCTCGTCGAGGTCTTCGTCGCCACCAACTACGGACAGCACCCGCTCGTCAGCGGGTTCGGCGAAGCGCCGCTCGCGTTCGTATCGACGCGCGCGGTGAGGCCGGCCGACGGCAGCAGCGCGACGGCCGTCGTGACGACGACCGACGAAGCGTGGGCCGAGACCGACATCGCGGGGCTCGTCGAGGGGCGCAACCCCGAGCGCGGCGACACCGACGTGCGGGGTCCCGTGCCGCTCGTGGTCGCGACCGAAGCGCCGGCGCCCTCGGGCAACGCGCGCCGTGGTCAGAACGCGGCGCGCCCGCGCGGCGGGCGTGTGGTGGTGATCGGCGATGCCGACTTTCTCAACACGGACTTCTTCCGGCAGCCGCTCGTCGTGAATCGCGACTTCACGCTCGCGACGTTCGCGTGGCTCACGCAGCGCGAGGAGCTCGTCGCCATCGGCGCCAAGCCCGCGCGCAGCGGCTCCCTCAACCTGACGGAAGGCGACCTGTCGAAGCTGTTCCTCTACGTCGTCGTGCTGATGCCCTTCGCGGCCTTGGTGCTCGGCGGCGCGACCTGGTTGTCCCGACGTTCGTGAGCGACCGATGAAGAAACGAACGACGTGGATCCTCGCGGGGATCGTGGCAGCTCTCGGGATTTTCATCTTCGCGTGGGAGCGACACCAGGTCACCTCCGGCGAGACGAGCGAGCGCGAAGGGCGCCTCTTGCCGACGTTCGTGCGCGACCGAGTGACGCGGCTCGAGATCACGCGCGGCGGCAAGAAGATCGTGCTCGAGCGACCGACGCCGGAAGAGCCGGGCTTGATGGTCGATTGGCGCCTGAAGCAGCCGGTCGCCGGCGCGGCGGACGACGATGCGGTCGACTCGGTCGTGGGCGCGCTCGAATGGCTCGACGCGCGACGCACGGTCGGCACCGTGAGCGACGCGGATCGCCAGCGTTTCGGGCTCGATCGGCCGCGCGTGCGCCTGACGTACACGCTCTCGGGCGGCACGACGGGATCGCTCGTGGTCGGGGGACCGGCCGAGGGCGAAGGCGTCTACGTGCAGGCGGGCGACGACGTGGTGCACGTGGTCGGGCAGGACCTCTTCGAGGCGCTCGACCACGACGCGAACCACTACCGAGACAAGAGCATCGCGGAAGTACGCGCGTCGAAGGTCAAGACGATCGTCCTCGGCGGCGCCGCGGGCGAGCGGCGCCTCGAACGGCGCGACGGCGTGTGGCACCTGGCCGGCGCCAACGGCGGACGCGCGAACACGGCGCAAGTCGAGGAGATGCTCCGCGCGCTCGAGGGCCTCGACGCGACGCGTTTCGTGGCCGACGTCCCGTCGGGCGGCACCGCCGACGCGCGCTTCGGCTTGAGCCCGGGACGCGCGACCGCGCGCATCGAGAGCGACGGCAGCCCCACGGTCACGCTTCGAGTCGGTGCGCCGTGCGAAGGGCACACGGACGACGAGGTGTTCGTGATGCGCGAGGGCAGCGGCGTCGTGGCGTGCACCGCCAAGTCGTTGCTCGACACCCTCGGCCGCACGGCGGACTCGTTGCGGGACAGGCGGCTCCTGTCGGCGACGGCCGACACGGCGGCGTGGATCGAGGTGCGCGCCGGCGATTCGCGCGTGAAGGTCACCAAGACCGACGATGCCTGGGCGCTCGAGCATCCGCGACGCGCTCCCGCGGACGAGGACGCCGTCGAAGGGTTCCTGCGCGAGCTGCGTGGGTTCGAAGCGCTCGGCACCGAAGCATCGGGGCCCGCGATGCCGGCGGACGCGCGCACGGTGACGGTGCACCTCGCCGCCAACCGCGACGAGACGTTCCGCTGCATCGCGGCGGGTACGGACGCACCCGCGACCGCGCCGACGGGTGCGGACGCGGGCACCGAAGCGCCGGCCCCCGAGTCGCGCCCGACCGCGATCTGCCAGCGCGGCAACGAGACGGCGCGCCTGCGGATGGACGCCAGCGTGCTCGACCTGATGGCGCCGCTCGCGCTTCGTTTCCAGGCACGCCGCATCGTGCGCGACGGCAGCGGCGACGGCAGACGCCTGGTGATCGAGGGCGAAGGGGGGCGACAGCAGGTCGAGAACCGAGACGGCACGTGGCACCTGACGTCGCCGATCGAGGCCGAGGCCGACGCGATGTCGGTGCGCAGCCTCGTGCAGCGCGTCGCGACGTTGACCGTCGTTCGCTTCGTGGCGGATCGACGTGCGCCGGAGCACGGTCTCGACTCGCCGCGCTACACGCTGAGCGCCCGCTTCGAAGGCACCGCGCGACCCGACGAAGAGGTGCGCGCGAGCGACGACGACGAGCACGGCGATCCCGACGACGACGCGCCGGACGAGGAAGCCGACGCCGGGCCGCGCCCGCGCGAACGGAGCTACGTGCTGCGCATCGGGGCTGCGACCGAAGGCGGTGCGTTCGCCGAGCTCGAGGGATTCCCCGGCGTCTTCGTGGTCTCGCAGGGCCTGCTCGACGAGCTGCGCCGGCCGCTCGTGGAACGGAGCTTCCTCCAGGTCGATCGTGCGGACGTGCGCTCCATCGTGCTCGTGCGCGGAGCGGATCGCCTCGAGCTCGTGCGCGAGGGCGACACGTGGCGCGGCGCAGGTCGAACGTTCCCGGCCGAACGCATGGATCCGTTGCTCGATCGGCTCACGAGCCTGCGCGCGTCGAGCACGACGCGCTTCGGCGCCCCGGGTGCCGACGAGGGTCTCGCGAGCCCGCGCGCCATCGTCACCGTGCGACGCGACGGCGATGGCGGCGCGAACGAGGTCACCTTCCGCATCGGAGCCGCCTTCGGGCCCGAAGGCTCGCGCGAGGCCTACGCCCGACGCGACGGCCTCGAGGCGACGTTCGTGCTGTCCGACGA
>JADZFZ010000222.1 GCA_020854145.1 Deltaproteobacteria bacterium
ACGTTGCCGATCACGGCCGACACGACGGGGTCGCGCTCCGACGTCGTCGCGTGGTCGCGTGCGGCTGCGACCTCCTTCGCGTCGGCCGAGGGCGCGGACCCGATCGCGTGGCTCTGGGGCCTCGCCGCCGCGATCGATCGCGTGGGGATGGCGGGCTCCACGGCCGACGCGACGCCGCGCTCGCCCGAGCCGAGCGAGCTGCGCGAATGGCTCGACGCGCTCGCCGCGCGCGCGCTGCGTGGGATCGAGGCGGACGCCGCGTACAAGAGCCCGTCGGACAGGTCCCGTCTGCTGACGCGTGCGGTGCACGCGGCCACCGAGTCGCGTCTCTGCGACGACGCGACGACGTCGAGCCTGCTCGCGCGGCCCGCCGCGCACGCTGGCCACGAGCGCTTCTACGTGCGCGCCGTGCTCCACGGCCATCACCTCTTCCAGCGTCCGGTGCCGCTCACCGCCGCGCTCCGGGATCGCGCAGTCCGGCTGCTCGTCGCGCGCGCGATGGGGATGGGCGACGTCGCCTCCGACGCTCCCGAGGACGTGCATGCGTTTCCCCTGGCCGCCCTCGAGACGGTGCTGCGCGGCCACGGGGTCGCGGCCTACGCGTCCGACGTCGCATCGCCCGGCGCTTGAGCACGAGCCGAGCGCGCGCGAGGCACCGGGGGGCGTGATCAGTCGAAGGTGCCGTTGACGACCACCACGCCCGACGCGCCCGCCGGCAGCTCCGCGAGCACGGCATAGAGACCCGCGCCCGCCGGCAGGTCCACGGTCACGTTCGATCCCATCGGGCATCGCATGTCGGTGAACCCGCACGTGGCGACACCGTCCGCGCTGAGGACCGACAGCCGCGCGGGGATCGTCGGTGCGACGGCGCCGCAAGTCGTGACCGTCAGCGTGCCGCCGGGAAAGCTCGGGCACGTCGCGAGCGCCCAGCCCACGTCCGCGCCGGCATCGCACGAGCCTGCGACGTCCGCAGCCGCGTCCGTGCTCGCGTCGACCGAGAAGCTCGCCGGGGGCACGAGGGTGCCGACGATCACGCCTTCGGGCACCGCGAGGTGGCGCAGCGTCACCTCGTCGCCGCCCTCGACCACGAAGAGGTGCCGTCCCGCAGGCAGCGCCTCGGTGAGCGTCGTGCCGGTCCCGGCACACGGGCCGCGGGTGCAGATCGCCGCGGTCGTCCCGCACGGCCCGTCCAGCCGCGCGACCTGCAGGTCGAGACCGTGGTCCGTGCTGGCCTCGAGCTGCACCAGCTCCGGCATCTCGAGCGTCACCGCGTAGAACACGTCGGACGCGGCCGTGCACCCGTCGAGCGACGATTGGCGCAGGCCGGCGATCGGGTCGTAGCTCGCCGCGCCCGGACGTACCGGCAGGTTGCGTGCGTCGAGGCATTCGTCGTTGCCTTCCCAGCACGCCGCGGCGACGCAGATCTGGTTCAGCTCGCACGCCTCTCCGCACGCTCCGCAGCTGCTCGCGTCGGACCGCACGTCGACGCACTCTCCGTCGCAACACTCGAAGCCCGCCTCGCACACGATGCCGCACGCGCCGCAGCTCCCTCGTGTGCGCGACAGGTCGACGCAGCTCGGACCGCACGTCGTGAACGCGCCATCGCACACGCACGCGCCGCCCGCGCAGCGCTCGTTCTCCACGCACGCGATGCCGCACCCTCCGCAGTGCAACGGATCGGTCGCCGGGTCGGTGCACGTGTCGCCACATCGCGTGCGCCCACCCGGGCACGGCGCCCCCGCGTCGCCGCCACAACCGGCGCAGACGTCGGGCGGGACGTCGCCCGGGCTCGCAGCATTGCGATCGGTCGTGCAGATCACCGTGTCTCCGACGTCGATCCGCACGGGCGCGGCACGCGGGCACGTCACGTCGCGCGGCTCGCCCGAGCCCGGCGCGTAGACGCAATAGGTCTCGCCGCCGGCCTCCTGCCGCACGCCGAGCCCGCAGTCGACCACGTCGGCCTCGTCACACGCCGCGCACCATGCGCTGAGCGCGACCAGCAGCGCACGATGCGATGGGCCGAGCGTCATCTGCTCTGGCTCCGGTCGATCGCCAGGCGCAGCCCCGCGAGCGCGAACCGGTTGATCGCGGGCGTCACGAGCCTCGCCGCCGAGCGACAGCTCACCGCCGGCTTGTCCCATGCGCCGCCGCGTATGACGGCCATCACGCTCGCCACGTCGGGCCCGTCTTCGAGCGCCACGTCGGGCTGGGTCTTGCCCCCGTGCACGTCGGCCACCCATTCGCGCGTCGAGCCGGCGAGGTCGCGCGCGCCGAATGGAGACTCGTCCGCGGGAAACGTCCCGATCGGCTCGGGACGCGGCGGCCCCGGACGCGAGTCGCGCATCTTGCAGAACGTCGCGTCGAACGTGTCTCCCCACGGGTAGAGACGCGCATCCGCGCCGCGCGCCACACGCTCCCACTCGACGTCGGTCAGCAGTCGATAACGGACGTCGTCGCGTCGCGATCGCCACGCGACGAAGCCCATCGCGTCGAACCAGCTGACGCCCTGCACGGCCATGTGGCTCGCCGCCTCCGCCGCCTGCTCCCGCTGCTGCGCGCTCGACGGTCGGGGCGTCGGGTCCGCGCGCCCCTCGGCCGTTCGCTCGTAGGGCGTGCGTCTTCGTCGCTCGACCGATCCCTCCGGCCCGAGCGCGTCGAGCCACGCATCGTACTCGCGTCGCGTCACCGGGAATCGCGCAACGAGCACGTCGCCGAGCTCGACCTCCTCGGCAGGCAGCGCCTCGGGCGCGATGGGATCGCCGCCCACCACGAACGACCCCGACGGGACGGGCACGAAGCCCGGCGGACACGCGCCCTCGGGCACCATCGTGACCGTGACGTCCTCGCGCGCGCCGCGGCGCACTCTCGCCGGAGCCCTCATCGTCACGAAGCCCGCGTGCTCGAGCACGACGAGGTAGCTCCCCGACGCGAGCACCACCTCCGCGACCGGCGTGTGGCCCGGCGACGCGCAGAGCTCGGGAACGAGCCGCCGGTCGCGCTCCACGTAGCGAAAGACGCGAACCAGCGCGCCATCGGGGCTCGAGCGCACGGTCAGCACGCCGCGCGCGTCGAGAAGCCGTGCCACCGCGGGCGTCGCGTACTCGCGCGCGAGCGCGCCGTAGTACGCGGTGCCGCGGACGTCGCCGATCGCCTCGAGCCGGACGAGCTGCTCCGCATACAGACGCGCCCGCAGGTCGCGCGCCTCCGCGTCGTCCGGCGAGAGCGCGAGCGATCGGTCGAGCAAGACCGTCGATCGACCCACGCGCTCGTCGATGCTCCGCTCCGTCTCGCGCACGTGGTCCTCCAGCGCCCATGCGCGTTGCTTCACCTCGAGCGGGTCGTAGGGCGCGATGCGGCGACGCACCTCCGCGAGCTGCGCCCGCGTCGCGTCGGCACCGGCCTCGAGCGCCGCGAGATCGTCGAGGTTCCGCCGCGCTTCGACGAGCGCGCGCGACGCCTCCGCTTCCCGACGCTCGCGGTCTTTGCGTCCTTCGAGGTACGCCTCGATCTCGTCGGCGAGCACGCGCGCCGACGGTGGCCTGTCGAGCGGCTCCTTCGCGAGCGCCCGCAGCGCGAGCTCCTCGAGCGACGCGGGCACCTCGCGTCCGGCCGGTGCGACCGACGAAGGCGCGGGCGGCGGCATCGAGAGGTGCGCGGTCAAGAGCACTTGCGGATCGTCCCCCTCGAAGGGGCGCCGCAACGTGAGCAGCTCGAACAGGATCACCCCGAGCGCGTAGACGTCGATGGCAGCGCCCGGCCGCGCCTCTCCGGTCGCCTGCTCGGGCGCCATGTACGCGGGCGTACCGCCCGTCGCTCGACTGTCGGGATCGAGCGGCAGCGGATCCTCGTCGCTCGATCGCACGACGCGCGCGAGCCCCCAATCGACGACCTGCACCTCGCCATAGGCGCCGAGCATCACGTTGCCGGGCTTGAGATCACAATGGACGACGCCGCGCGCGTGCGCGTACTCGAGCCCGAGGCAGACCTGGCGGTACGCGCCGAGGAGACGCTGCAACGTCCATTCGGCGGCACCTTCGCCGCGGCGCAGGCCCGCGAGGATCTCCGCGAGCGAACGACCACGCACCACCCTCATCGTGTAGAAGGGACGCCCGTCGGGCAGGCGCCCCGCGTCGTACACGGGGACGACGCTCGGGTGCTCGAGCTGCGCTGCGAGCCGCGCCTCGTGGAAGATGCGCGCGTGCTCGTCGTTGCCGTCCGCGATCGCCGTCTTGAGCGCGACGGTTCGGCCCAGGAAGAGGTCTCGCGCCGCCTCGACACGTCCGAGCGCGCCACGACCGAGCACCGCTTCGGGTCGGTACCGGTCGCCCTCCATCGACCACGCCGGCGCCCGCTCGCTCGCGCTCTGCTCCGGGCCGCGTTCGATGCGCACGTGCGCGGCGCCGCTGCCGAGCGGGTCCACCGTCCGCACGCGTCTGCGGAACGAGCCGTCCTGCGTGACCTCTTCGCGCGACTCGGGCTCGCCCAGCCCCGCTTCGACGTCGGTGCTCTCCACGCTGCCGCCGCCGCCCCGGATCACACCGAGCACGGCCGTCGGCCCGTCGAGCGACGGCCCCTCGGCGGGGCTCGGGACCGGCACGCCCTCGCGCCCTTCGACGAGCGCCGCCAACGTGGGCGCGTCGATGAGACCGGCGAACGCGACGCGCGGGTCGCCCTCGAGCTCGCCACGCGCCACGGCGACGACGCGCCTGCCGTACACCTCCGCGGAGATCAGACCGAGCCCGACCGCTGAGCCGCCCACTCTGAGCACGTCGTCGAGCCCCACCGCGCCGCGATGATAATCGACCTGCTACAACCCGCGCCCATGAGCGATCCCGTCTCGCGTGAGCTCTTCGCCCGCGCCTCGCGCGTCATCCCCGGTGGCGTCAACTCGCCCGTGCGCGCATTCCGCGCCGTCGGCGGTGAGCCGGTGTTCATCGCACGCGCGCGCGGCGCGACCCTCACGGGCGCCGACGGCCGCGACTACATCGACTACGTCGGCTCGTGGGGCCCGATGATCGTCGGGCACGCGCACCCCGAGGTCGTCGCCGAGATCCAGCGCGTCGCCGAAGCGGGCACCTCGTACGGCGCACCCACGGAGCGCGAGATCGAGCTCGCCGAGCAGATCGTGGCGGCGTACCCATCGATGGAGCTGGTGCGCCTGACCTCGTCGGGCACCGAGGCGACGATGGGCGCGCTCCGCGTCGCGCGCGGCTTCACGGGGCGCGACCTCGTCGTGAAGCTCGAGGGCTGCTACCACGGCCACGCCGATTACCTGCTCGTCAAAGCGGGCTCCGGCCTCGCGACCTTCGGCACGCCCGACTCCGCCGGCGTGCCCGCCGCCATCGCCGGCACCTGCGCCGCGCTCCCTTACAACGACGCGGACGCGGTGGCGGCCTTCCTCGACGCACGCGGCGACGAAGTGGCCGCGATCATCCTCGAGCCCGTCGTCGGCAACATGGGCCTCGTTCCGCCGGCGCCCGGGTACCTCGCGCGTCTACGCGAGCTCTGTGATCGATCGGGCGCGCTGCTCGTGATCGACGAGGTCATGACCGGCTTCCGCGTCGCCTACGGCGGGGCGCAATCGCTCTACGGCGTGCGCCCCGACCTCACGTGCCTCGGCAAGATCATCGGTGGCGGCTTGCCGGTCGGCGCGTACGGCGGACGGCGCGACGTCATGAGCAAGGTCGCGCCGCTCGGACCCGTCTACCAGGCGGGCACGCTGTCGGGGAATCCGCTCGCCTGCGCCGCAGGCCTGAAAACCTTGGAGATCCTGCGTCGTCCTGGCACGTACGAGAAGCTCGAGCAGAGCTCGGCGCGCCTGGCCGCGGGCCTCGCGCAAGCCGCGCGCGAGGCCGATCGGAGCGTCGTCGTGCAACGCGTGGGCTCGATGCTCACGCCGTTCTTCACCGACGCGCCCGCCGTGCGCAACTGGGGCGGCGCCGACCGGTGCGACCGAGCGGCCTTCGGCAGGTGGCACGCTGCGATGCTGCGCGAAGGCATCTACTGGCCGCCGTCTCAGTTCGAGGCCGCGTTCGTCTCGCTCGCTCACGACGACGACGCGATCGGCTCGACGATCGCAGCGGCACGGGTGGCGTTCCGCGCGGTTTGATCCCAAGCCCTGCCCACGACGGGAGCCTCGTGCGCACGCACCTCGCTTGACCCCTCGGGGGCGCATTGCTAAACGCGCGCGCGGTTTCGGGAGGCTCCTGAAGGTGAGGAGCAGCCGATGCCCTTCTTCGACGAGGACCAGAGAAAGCAGCTCAAGCTCTTCGCGCGTTACGGCGGCATCGGGATCCAGATCGCGATCTCACTCGCGCTCGGGTGGTTCGGTGGCCAGTGGCTCGACGAGAAGCTAGGCACCGCTCCCTGGCTCGGGTGGGTGGGCTTCGGTCTCGGTCTCGCCGCGGGTGGCAAAGGGCTCTACGACCTCGTCAAGAAGACGGACCTCGAGAAGATCGACGACTAGGACGTCCCGCCTTGCAAGAAGACCAGACGATCAATCGCATCACCTACGCCGTGGTCGGCTTCGGCCTCGTGGCCGTCGTCGGCTCCTTCTTCTTGTGGGGAGCGCAAGCCGCGCTCGCGGCGGGCGCCGGCTCGCTCGTTGCCGTCGGCAACTGGCTCGGCCTCCGATGGGTCGCCGACCGCGGGCGCAAGTCTCCGAAGCACATGATCCTGCTGGCCCCGAAGACGCTCGGCGTCCTCGTGGCCGTCTACTTCCTCGTCGTGCACAGCGGCCTCGACGTACGCGGTCTCGCGTTCGGTCTGGGCGCGCTGGTCATCGGCGTCGTCGGCGGCGCGCTCGGAGCGAGCCGCCTCTACGCCCAGATCGGGGAAGAGGAGGGACGCTGATGCCGCACGGTCAGTCCATCTTCAACTACCTGCCCGGATACGAGAACCTCGTGCACGCGCTCGAGCTTCTCTACGGGAGCACCTTCGGCGGCAGCGGCGCGCCTTCTTTCTATCAGCACGTTCCGCTCCGCCAGACCGAGCAAGGCGTCAACCACATCTTCGGCCTGCTGCTCGTCCTCTTGATCTGCGTGGTCTTCGGGCTCGTCGTGCGCAGCAAGATCGCCAACATGCAGGCGGCGCTCGTGCCCGACGGCAAGCTCACCATCCGCAACTTCGTCGAGCTCTTCGTCGGCGCCTTCTACGGCCTGATGAAGGACATCATGGGCGAGCACGAAGCGCGCTTCTTCCTGCCGCTCATCGGCACTTGCGCCTTCATCATCTTCTTCTCGAACGCGATGGGCCTCGTGCCCGGCATGCCGTCGGCGACGACCAACCTGAACACCACGCTCGCGTGCGGCGTCGTGGTCTTCTTCGCGACCCACATCTTCGGCGTGGTGCGCCACGGACCCAAGTACTTCGCGCACTTCCTCGGCCCGATCATCAAGTGGTACGCGCTGCCGCTCATGCTGCTGATGCTCGTCATCGAGCTCATCAGCCACTTCGTGCGCCCGCTGTCGCTCGCCCTCCGTCTGCTCGCGAACATGTCGGCCGACCACATGGTCGTCGGCATCTTCCTGGGCCTCATCCCCCTGTTCGTGCCGCTGCCGGTCATGCTGCTCGGCTGCATGGTGGTAGCCGTCCAGACGCTCGTCTTCTGCGTGCTCTCGACCGTCTACATCTCGATGGCGGTCGCCCACGAGGAGCACTGACCTCGAATCGCGTTTTGCCCGCCCGTCGGCGGGTGCCTGAAGGAGAGACTCCGATGACCAAGAAGAACGTTCTCGCCCCGGTGACCAGCTTCCTCGTCACCCTCTTCGTCTCTGCGACCGCGTTTGCCCAGGACGCTGCGGCCAACGAGTTCGACATGAAGAAGTGGGGCCTGCTCGCCGCGGCCATCGCCATCTGCGGCGCGGCCATCGGCGGCGCCATCGCGCAGGGCAAGACGGCCTCGACGGCGCTCGACGGCCTGGCCCGCAACCCCGGAGCCTCGGGCAAGATCTTCGTCCCGATGATCCTCGGCCTGGCCCTCATCGAGTCGCTGGTGATCTACGCCCTCCTCATCGCATTCCAGATTCTCGGCAAGGTTCAATAACGACCTCGCGGCAGTTCGCCTCCGGCTCACTCGCCCTTTGACAGCCCCGGCCTACGGGCTGCAGGCTGAGCGCGAGTGAGCCAATCGGCGCGCGAGCGGCCGTCGGTCATGCTCGAGCGAGCGCCGGCGAGCTACCGGGTCATCAGCCGGATCGCGGCTGGCGGCATGGCCGAGGTATGGCGTGCCGAGGCCCTCTACGAGGGCGACAAGAAGATCCCCGTCGCGATCAAGCGCGTGCTCCCCGAGCTCGCGGGCGACGCGCGCCATCAGGAGATGTTCCGGCACGAGTCGCGGCTCGGGAAGCTGCTGCGGCACCCGAACATCGTGCGCGTCTACGACGCGCGGAAGATCGCGGGCACCTTCATCATGGTGATGGAGCTCGTGGACGGCTGCGCGCTCAAGAGCCTGCTCGATCGGGCGCTCACGCGAAACGCGCCGATGCCCGTCCCCCCGGCGCTGCACATCGCGATCGAGCTGCTTCGCGGGCTCGACTACGCCCACTCGGCGGTGGATGCCGCCGGGCAGGCGCTCTCGATCGTCCATTGCGACGTGTCGCCGCACAACGTGCTCCTCTCGAAGAACGGGCACGTGAAGCTCGCCGACTTCGGCCTCGCGTTGACCGCGCTCGACGGAGCGCGCTCCGCGAGCGAGATGGTCGGCGGCAAGCTCGCGTACCTGGCACCCGAGATCATCGATCAGCAGGCGCCCGACGGGCGCGTCGACCTCTTCGGTGTGGGCGTGATCCTCTGGGAGATGCTCTGCGGTCAGCGCCTCTTCCAGGGCAGCGACGAAGGCGACACGGTCCGACGCGTCCACAAGTGCGAGGTCGAACCGCCCAGCCGCTACAACAAGCGCGCATCGCCCGAGCTCGACGCGGTGGTCCTACGGAGCTTGCGGCGCGATCGCGACACGCGGTTCGCAACCGCGGGCGCCTTCGCCGACGCGCTCGAGGCGCTCGCTCGCGAGGGCCCCTATCGCGCCGACGAGAGCGACGTCGCCCTCGTCGTGGGCGTGCACAACGCGATGACGGCGCAACCGGAGCCGCCGCCTCCGCCCAACGTCGCGAGCCTCATCGAGCAGGAGCTCGCGGGCTTCGCGGAATCGACCGACGACGACGCGTTCAGCACCGAAGGCGCCGTGCCGCTCGACCCGACCGCGTTCCGCGCTCCGCCCGCGCCGCGCGTACCGAGCGGCGAGCGGCCGCTGGCTCCGCCCGCAGCCTGGGACAACGACGACTGGCGCCTGCGCTGATCCTCGGTGCCTGTCGAGAGATACCCGACGTTGGCCCCGAGCAGCGTCGAGGGGCGCGGGGATCTCTGGTCACCTTCAGTCCGGCGGCGGCGGCGGTCCCGGCTCCGGCACGGGTACCGGACGCGGTCCCGGGAAGACGCCGCCGCCCGATCGCAGATCCATGCAGAACGAAGGGCCGCCGAAGCCGAAGCCGCACTGGCAGAGATCGGGACGGCTCGGAGGTGGGGCCGGCGGATCGGTGCACGTGCCCGGACAGAACGGCTCCGGATCGTCGACGTGCTGGCACACGGCGTTTCCGCAACAGTCGAACACGTACGAGCAGAATCGCGGCGTCATCCCGTCGCGCTCGCCGCACGTGTCGTCGATGCACGAGTCGAGCAGACACCGTCCACCCATCGAGGTGCACCACGACCAATCGCCCACGCAGGCGGGAACGCACCCTGCCTCGGGATCGCAGCGGCCGGGCGGCGACATCGCCTCGCACTCCTCGTTCGTGCACTGCGGCGTGATGCAGCCCTCGCGGAACGAGCAGAACTCGGTCGGCGGGCACGGCGAGCCGAAGAAGCAGTCCGGGTAGCACTCGCCGAAGTCGCAGGTGAAGCCCGGCTCGCACTCCGGCGAGCAGGTGAACGTCGTGCACGTGCACGTCTCGAAGTCGCAGAACGCGTCTTCGCCAGGTGCCGTCTCGCAGAATCCCGTGTCGCAGCAACCGCCCGTGGCGCGACACGAGCACGAGAACGGGTCGCACGTGGACGGTGGCGCACAGTCGATGAGGTCGCAGCAGTCCGAATCGGTGCGACAGATACCGTCGATGCAGAGCTGCCCGGGCGGGCAGTCGCGCGCCGTACGACACGTCGTCCCCGAAGCGTCGCCCGCGTCGCCCGCGTCACCCGCGTCGCCGGCGTCTTCGTCGGGCGCGTCGGGGGGCGGCGCATCGGGCAACGCGTCGCCGGCGTCGTGCCCCGCGTCGCGCCCGAGGTCGACGGACGCCATGTCCACGAAGACGAAGCCGTCGGCGCCCGCGTCGCGCGCCTGCGAGTCGCCGCCACAGCCAGTGACCGACGCGCAGGCCCCGCCGATCAGCAAGGCCGAGAGAAGCAGACGATGCCGAGGACCCGAGAAGGAGGCGCGACCCATCGGCGATCGTCTTGATCCGGGAATCGCTCGTGCGCCAGCCGCGAGGAGCGACGGGCGAGGGCGCGCGCCGTCACGCTGGAAGTTTCGAGCACCCGCGCGGAAGCGCATGGCGTGGTCGAAACAGACGGTTGATGCCGCGCAAGGGGGCGCGCATCATCGCGCTTCGGGCGTACTTGCGGAGGCCTTCATGCGCAGACGATTTGCTTCGATCCTCATCCCTGTCGCTCTGATCTTCACCGCTGCGTGCGGCGACGACGACGGCGACGAATGCAATGGGGACTCGGATTGCCCCAGCGGCTCGATCTGCACGCCCGCGGGCGTGTGCGCGCCCGATCCCAACCTCCAGCGCTGCGAGGCCGACATCGACTGCAGCGCCGACGCGGGTCTCGACGACCACCTCGTCTGCAACACGACGACGAACCGCTGCGAAGCGCCCATCGTCGACGGCTGCCCCGAGCAGGAGCTGGTCG
>JADZFZ010000223.1 GCA_020854145.1 Deltaproteobacteria bacterium
CGCCGCTTCCTCGCTCTCGACATCCCTCCCCGTGTTCGCGAGGCGGCATGAACCAGATTCCAACGGCCCACTCGTCAGCAGGCATGCCGGATCCGCCTGCCCGAGTTCGGGCGAAGAGCGTGAATTTCGTAGATGCGGCGGTCCACTTCGACCTTCCCGCATCGCAGGCAGCGTTTGCACAAAGGGAGGGCGCTTATCACCGCTACGGTCGCGAGATCCCCTGTGAGATCTACTTCCTCCGTGACGAGTCCGGGGCATCCCCTGTCGAGGAAGCGCTTCTGCGTGTGTACGCAACTCCTGATTGGGATCCGGACATTCGCTTCGACGTCGACGCCGCCGTCCGCGCCGTCCTCTCGTGAGCTCAATCGCGCTGCCCGTTCCACACGCCCGAGCCCCCGCGTGTGCGTCGATCGCACACGTGGAACCGCGGTGGGCATTTGCCTGTAGGCTGCGCACGCGGAGGTTGTGGAATCGCACGATCTGCCCGGCGACGGACCTCGCGTCGCCGCCTCCAGTATCATCGCGTCGCTGCAGGGGCAGCGCTTCGATGGACGACTCGCACGAGCAGGCGGCGATCGACGGCTACGTGGAGCAGCTCGGGGATTTCCTGGAGCGCTGCGTGAAGTACCGACCCCTCGATCAAGCAGCGTTCGCGCTGAACGCGTTCAAGGCGGTCGAGGCGGTGCTACAGGCGCTGTGCATGGCGCGCGCGCCGGACTTTCTCGAGCGCTTCCCCAAGCCGACACTCGAGCATCTCACGAACGCCAAGCACGTCGGCGATTTGCCCGCGCGCATACGACGGCGCGTCGAGGAACTTCACGTCGTCCACGACGAGCGTCATGTGCGAGGACCCAAACGCAAACCGTTGGGGCGTCACAGGCTTCACACGGTGTCGGTCGACCTTTGCGAAGTCGTGGCGTGGTTCTTCGAGGAATCCGCGGTTGCGCGTCCGATGCCGCGCGCGATACGGAACGCCATCGAGGACTTGCGGACTCGACCCAAGGGCACCCGGGAGAACCTGTTCGGCGCCTGTCTGTTCGTGGCGCTCGGTCTGCTCGCGATGGTCGGTCTGACCACCGTCAGCAACCAATGCGGGGTGAGCTCACCGTCGGGGCGGCAGGACGCGTCTGCAGACGCTCGCAGCCAAGTGCCGGACTCGATGGCGGGACTCCGTCCGCCCCTCGGAAGCGAGCGCGGCGACACAGGTCCGGATGCCGATCAGCCGACAGCATCATCCTCGCCGCGGGAGACGCTTCCGCGGTGCGCCCATTCCGGAGCACTTGTGGTGGCAAATGCGCGGCTCGAGCTGTTGGGGCGGCCGCATCCGCCGCGCGTAGGATGGGGAGCGCCCATTGGCGAGCTCGAACCCATCGACGTCGCCGCGTTCTGCATCGATCGTCAGACGGTCACGACGTCGGAGCTCGCACGCTGCGCCGCCGAGGGCGGATGCCCGCGCGTGGATACGGCCGCATTGCCGGCGGCCTGCAATCGGTGGCGCGTGGCGAACCGGGAGGCGCGACCGGCCAATTGCGTTCGATGGGCAGATGCCACCGCGTTCTGCACGTCTCGCCGCGGCCGACTACCCAGCATCGCCGAGTGGGAGCTCGCGGCGCGCACCGTTTGGTCGCGGCTCGAGCACCCACCGGATTCGTGGGAGTGGTCGTCCGAAGCGATTCCACCGCCGACCTTCCGACTTCGATCGACCGACTGCGCGGATGGGCGGTGCGGGTACGCCTATCACCAAGGATTGGTGTCCGGTCGGCGGCGGACGACCGACCCAATGTTGTCGTGGAATCGACACGATGGGAGGAATCCGCTCGGCACGATGTCGTTCCGTTGCGCGTACCCGGTCGAACCGTGAGCGTGCCGCTCAGGAGCGCCGCCGGCCGAGAGTGCCCGCGAGCCGTGCGCTGATGATGTGGTCCTCGCTCAGGAGTCCGAGGACGGACATCGTGAGCGCGGCCTCGGACCGGAGCTCCTCTTCGACCTTCGTCCGGCCCCAGGAGCGATGGCTGGCGAGGCTCTCGGAGTGCGCGATGCGCGCGACCATGGCCTCGCCGTAGACCTCTTCGACGATGCGATCGATCTGGTTGCCGTGATGATCGGCGTACTGCGCGCGCCAGAACTTCTTGACCTCGAGGATCGCCGGGAAATCTCGCGCGAGCTGTACGACACCACTCGGCTTCACGCGGCTTGGGGGGCACCAGGCGGCGGCGACCAACCGGTCGGGTTCGATGTCCGCCATGGTCTTCCACTCGTATTCGGGGAGGCCACCACGAATCTGCGCCGAGCGGGCCATGACCGAGCCAGTCGGGTTCGTGACGCGTGCCACCGTCGGTGGCACCGCGGACTGGGGGCCGGCGGGACCAGTGAGGTTCCCGCCTCCGCCGCCTATCGATCCGCCTCCCTGTCCGGTGCCGAAGGGACCAGTGGTCTCGTCGGGATTCACGCGTTCGGTTCCTCTGGGATCAGCGACATAGCGGAGCGAACGCCACCGTGCACCGAAGCGATCCGTCAGGCGGGCCTTGAACGTCGGGTCGTCGATGCTCCCGGACGTCGTCGGCGTGGCCTTGGCCAACGCGTCGCGAATCGCGTCAGGCAGATTGTCCGCGAATTCCTGGGCCCAATCCGCCCAGGGCAGGGGTTCGCCAGCCCGGCGCGTTCCTTGAATCTTCAGGGCATTACGCGCGGTGTCCGGGTAGACGCCGTAGCTGCCGTCGGTCATCGGAGGGCGCGCGATGATTGTGAGATTGGCCCGCACGTCGGCCTGGGTGATGCTGCGGATCTCGCGCGCATGTGGACACCCGGATCGCCGGCACGTGGACACCCGGATCGCCGGCACGTGGACACGCGGATCGCCGGCATGTGGACACCGAGATCGCCGGCATGTGGACACCGGGATCGCCGGAGCGTGGACAGCCGGATCGCGTTTGAGCCGGGCCTCGGCGTAGGCCGGGAAGCTGACGTCGTCGTCGCCTGAGGTGACTCCGCGGACCGAGGAGGTCGCGGAGCAATGGAGCGACTGGCGATGAGCAAAGTGAAAGAGATCCTGCGTCTGCGCTGGGCGATGGGGCGCAGTGTTCGCGAAGCGGCGCGTGCGATCGGGGCGAGCCACGGTGCGGTGAGCAAGACCGAGAATCGGGCGCGACGAGCCGGGCTGACTTGGTCAGCCGTCGAGGCGATGGAGGAGGTCGCGCTCGATCGTGTGCTTCACGGAGGCGCCCGGCATTCGTCGCGACCTGATCGCGCAGAGCCGGATCCGGTAGAGATCCATCTGGAGATGCGGCGTCCGGGCGTGACGCTGGATCTGCTGCACCTGGAGTACCTGGCGGAGCATCCCGAGGGGTACCGATACACGGCGTTCTGCGACCGCTACCGAGCATGGCTCGCGAAGCAGGGCGTCGTGATGAGGCAAGTGCATCGCGCGGGCGAGAAGGGCTTCGTCGACTACTCGGGACGCAAGCCGTGGATCGTCGACCCGACGACCGGCGAGGCGCACGAGGTGGAGCTGTTCGTCGCTGTGCTCGGCGCGTCGAACTACACGTACGCGGAGGCGACGGCGACGCAGCGGATCGGGGACTTCCTCGGATCGCACGTCCGAGCATTCGCGTTCTTCGGTGGAGTGCCGTCGATCATGGTGCCCGATCAGTTGCGCAGCGCAGTGCGGGTGCCGAGCCGACACGAGCCGGTGCTGACGCGCTCGTATGCGGAGCTGGGGAGGCACTACGGCACGGCGATCGTGCCAGCGCGACCGGGCAAGCCGCGCGACAAGGCGAAGGTCGAGGTCGCAGTGCAGGTGGCGCAGCGCTGGATCGTGGCGCGATTGCGCAACGAGACATTCTTCTCGATCGGAGCTCTCAACGCGCGAATCGGCGAGCTGCTGGACGAGCTCAATCGCCGGCCGATGAAGGGCTTCGGCGGCGCGAGCCGTCGAGATCTCTTCGAGCGATTCGACCGAGCGGCGCTGCTGCCACTTCCCGACACGGCGTTCGTGCTGGCGGAGTGGCGCAACGCGAAGGTCGGACCCGACTACCACGTCGCGATCGAGGATCACTACTACTCGGCGCCGTACGTCTTCGTGAGCGAGGAGGTCGAAGCGCGACTGACGGCGACGACGGTCGAGATCTACGTGAAGGGATCGCGCGTCGCTGCCCACGTGCGCAGCTACGAGAAGTACAAGCACACAACCGAAACAGCGCACATGCCCGAAGCGCATCGCGCGGTCTTCGAGGCGGGCGATGCGATCAGCGCATGGGCCGCATCGATCGGCCCGATGACGGCGGCGCTCGTGCAGCGAATCCTGGGCGCCAACCCGTTTCGCGAGGTGGGCTGGCGTTCGGCCAAAGGACTGCAGCGCGTAGCCGCCAAGCACGGACCTGATCGCACCGAAGCGGCTTGCGCGCAGGCGGTGCGATTCGGCGCCCGCAGCTACAAGCCGGTGCAGCGAATTCTGGAGCTCGGGCGCGAGCGAACGCTCTGCGCGGACGAGCCCGAAGAGAGAGCCGCGATCCAGCACGAGAACGTGCGCGGCCCCGACTACTACCACTGACGAGGAGGAACCGTGTTGAACGAACCGACGATCGAGAAGCTCCAGGCGCTGCGGCTGACCGCGATGGCCG
>JADZFZ010000224.1 GCA_020854145.1 Deltaproteobacteria bacterium
CGGAACGTGTCAACGATTTTGAGACAGGCCGCATGATCAATTACGCATTTTCGCCGTTTGCCAGACAAACTCCCATCATGACAAGGGCGGAGTCGGCTTGTGGCGGATTGATCCAGACTTGATCGGCCGGGCGCTGGGGCTCCGGACGACCATGGACGAAGCGCTCTGGATGCGCCGCGAACGCTCCCGACAGTACGTGCTGTCGATGTTCGAGGATCGCGGCGGCGCGTCCCATGTGCACGTCGGCTGGCGTGAGCAGGCCGAGCGCGCTGTGGTGATGTTCGTCATTGTACCAGGCGAAGAATCGCCGAGCCCAGGCGCGCGCGTCTTGCGCCGAGCCGAATCGGTCGGGGAAGTCTGGCCGGTACTTCGCAGTCTTGAATTGGCTTTCGGAAAAGGGATTGTCGTTCGAGACTCGAGGCCGGCTGTGCGACTTGCCGATGTCCATCTCGATCGCGAGTTGTTCGAGCGTCTTCGATGTCATCGGCGCGCCGCGGTCGGCGTGGATCGTCAGCTGCCCAGGCACGACCTGCTGCGCCGAGCAGCAGTGGCGAATGAGGCGAGCGGCGAGCGGCGCACTCTCGCTCTGGGCCAGCATCCAGCCCACTACGTAGCGGCTGAAGATGTCGAGCATCACGTAGAGGCAGAACACCTGGCCTTTGACGGGGCCAAGCAACTTCGTGATGTCCCAGGACCAGACTTGGTTCGGCGCGGTCGCGGTCAACCGCGGGACGGATCTCGGTGGATGCCGGAGCTGATCCCGTCGCTCGCGTACCTCCTTCTCGGAGTCCAGGATTCGGTACATCGTTCGAGGCGAGCAGAGATACGTGCCCTCATCCAGAAGCTCGGCGTAGACCTCGGCAGGTGCCTTGTCGACGAACCGATCCTCGTGCAGCACGGCGAGGACATCGCGGCGCTCCCCGGCGCTGAGCGCACGCGACGGCGTGGGCCGTGGGCGTGGCGGTGTCGTCGGACGTCGCCGACGATAGACCGTGGCGCGCGCCACTCCCAGAGCTGCACACGCGACGACGAGACCGACGACCGGTCCCAGTTGCTGCGCCGCTTCCATCAGTCGCCCTCGTCGAACGTTGGGGTCTTCAGGGGGATCCCCAGGATCTCGGAGACTTTTTTTTGGACGTCGATGATCAGCTCGGCCTGCTTGAGGCGCCCCTGCAGTTGCGCAACCTCCCGCCGCAGGCGGTCGTTCTCGGCCGCGACAGGATCCCGCCGGACCGTCGGCTTGCGGCCGCGCTTCTGCGCGAGGGCCGCCAGCGCCCCGCTGTCGCGAGCTCGCCGCCACTCCACCAGGTGCGACGAGTACAGTCCCTCGCGCCGCAGAATCGCCCCGCACTGGCCGGGGCCGGCCGCATCGATCTCGCGAAGCAGGTCCAGCTTGTACTGCGCCGTGAAGCGGCGTCGTCTGGCTTTGGCCGCCACCTCAATACCCACGGTTCGCGCCGGTGCCCTGGCGGGCACGGCGCCCAGGGAGGCCCGAGCACCGGAACCCGATTCTCTCCCCGCAGCCACCGCGGGCACCTCCGAAGGAGATCTCTTCAGCTTTCGGGACATGCATCGATCACCATCTCGCCCCCTACAGTATTTGCGGCGGCGGCCGGTGTCTCACGCTTCTTGGCACGCAGGGATAGTCCGTGTTCAGGAGCGGCAGGCTGTTGAACGGGACTGTGATGGTGTACGAGCTCTGTGCCGACGAGCCGGCTGACATGGAGAAGCTCGGGGAGATTGCTCCCGTGGAGACGACATCTGCCGGAGTGGGGTACAGGACGGAGCTTCGCACGATGACACCGCGGTATTTCACGATGGTTCCCGCGGTGTAGTGGTTCATGCGAGTGAAGGTGGCCGTTCTCGTAGTGCTCTGCGTGCACGTGCCGGTGAAGGTCATTGGGGCGTCGATGGCGGGACCGCTCATCGTTGAGTAGAACGGCATCCCGGAGATGTTGCGGAACGTGCCGGGGAACGGGTACAGCGTGCGCAGCCCGTACATCTCGTCGGACGTCGGGTGGTAGCCGGACGCGACGTTGCAGCTCGAATGCCCATTGAGAATCGTATTCATGGTCGTCTGGATAGCGTCGTTGTGGCCGAACCCGTAGCTGTGGCCTATCTCGTGGAGGTGCGCGAGATCCGGCGTCACCTGGAACGCCAGGCATTGAGCCTGCGTGTTTGTCGCAACCGCAGGGTAGCTCCAGTCGCTTCGGATCCAGACGTCAGATTCGCTGTAGTAGAGGATGGAGAGCTCAGTGGCCTCTCTCCCGATCTGATTCGGAGCGGTCGTGCCCACTCGGGTGCTGAGATCCCACCAGTAGACGTTACGGTCGTCATCCGCGTCGTACCAGCTGCCATCGCTGTAGAGGCCGTAACTGCCGCTGTAGGTTCCCGCTTGGTAGAGCTGGACGCTGTGGGATCCGTCGCGCGCCCACATCCAGTACGCCCAGGCTGCCCCTGCGCGTAATCCGCTGGGATTGGCGGTGAAGCTTGGCATGGTGTTCTCCGGCCAGCTCGGTAGGAAGCCCATCTCGTATACGGGTATGTTCATGTACGAGCCGCTGGCCGGATTCTGCCAAGCAGCCCCAACGCCGAACAAGAACTCCCCGTAGGTCCACGCCCGCGCGCTTGCCGGCAAGCCGATCAACCCGAGGATCGCCGCGACGCACATTGCTCGTCGCGCAGTCATGGCGCCTCCGGGGTGTCTTCCAGCGTTCGCGCCGCGCGATCCAGCTCTGCCGCCTCGGCCGGCCGTCGCTCCCTCGCAATTGCCATACGGCGGGTGAGCAGGTTGGCTAGCTCGATCTCGGTCAGCGGCGGAGCGGCCTGCTGATCGGCGGTGCTGCACATCAGGCCGAAGGGCTCGAGGCCGTAGATCTCTCCGCCAGCGCATCGGGTGACGTCGTCTGCCACCTCGAGCATTGCCAGGCTGCCGTGCAGGAGAGGAGCGTCCCGCCACGCTCCACCCTCGAACAGGAGGAGGTATCGATGGCCGGGGAGTAGCTCGACCTCGTGCCGCCGAGGCCGCACACCGCCGCTCGGGCGAAGTCGCGCGGAGACGTTGAACTCGAGGCCTGCCGGGTCGACGTCCCACCGACCTCCCACGAACCGAATGTCGGTCAGAGAGAGCCGGATCAACCCATCCGTCGGGAGCGGCGTAACCTCGTTGACCGTGCCGAACACGATGGCGTCGGACTGCAGCAGAGACATGTCCAGCGCGACCGGCTGATAGGACGTGGCATGGCCCGTCGACGGGCTATCGAGCGCCAGAAAGCCAATAGACCCCACCAATGCAATCAGAAGCCTGCCACGCGGGACCGCGCTTCGCTCCTCCATCGTTCCTCCTTCGTGCTGCGAGACGGACGTGAACAAAGCCACCGACCCGCACGGATGTCGGCTGCAAGGTCGCGCCCCCCGGGGGCGCGGATGTTCTCGGAGACGACGACTGTCAGACCGTGTGGGTCGGCGGCGTGTCGCGTGTCGCGTGTCGCGTGTCGCGTGTCGCGTGTCGCGTGTCGCGTGTCGCGTGTCGCGTGTCGCGTGTCGCGTGTCGCGTGTCGCGTGTCGCGTGTCGTGTCGTCGCCACGTCGCTCCTTCGCGAGCATGCGGGGTCGCGCGGGCGTGTGTCAACCGCGCTGTTGGCGTGGGCGGCGCAACATGTCGTCGCCGACGCACCGATTCCTCGTCGGAAACACCGTCTGATCTGACTGGCCGCGATGCCCCCTACGACGACACGCTCGCGCGCTCTCCAGCGAAGAGAGAAGATCCGCCCGATGCTCCAGCACGCTCCTCGCGTCCTGGCGGTGCTCGCGATGGGGTGGGCACTCCCGTCGTGCGAGACCTCGACGCGTCCGACGCAGGACGCCTCGGCGTGCGAGCCGTACGTGCTCACCCATGGCGAGGTGTGGGCCGTGTATCGGGGCGGACCGGAGCCCGCGTCGGGTTGTGGGTACTGCTGCCCGACGGATCCGCCATCGTGTGATTGCACGATGATCGGTGGTTGGAGCGAGACGGCGCGCTGCTCGCCGGGCGACTGCGATGTCCTGCGATTCTCGTCGGGTCTCGACGAGCACGGCTGCCCGTTCCTGGAGGCGGATACGACCACGAGCTGCCTGACGGAGATCGAGGCGGGCTCGCCAGTGGACGGCGGCTGAGCAGCAGCGGAGCGCCGGGCTGCGAATTCGGACTCTTGGTCGAAAGTCGGATCGACCGTGTTGCGGTATCGTGCGCACATGTTCTGCAGGTTCTGTCGGACGAAGGCCGCAAGCCAGAAGATCTCGATGTGCACAGCGTGTGCGACGCTTGTAATCGGCGGCTCGCTGCCGGCGAGCAGGCGCCGCGAGAGCGTTACTGCACGCGCTGTGGCGCTGGGCCGGGCCAGGACAACCGCTTCGATGCGGCGGGGTACTGCCAGAGCTGTCGCGAGTGGAGAGCCGGCCTCGGGCTCGGCGGCGAGCTCGACCGAGCCACCGCAAGCGCGCGCTCGGTCTGCTCGATCGATCGCCGTGGTCGCGCCCGGAGCACACGACGCTGCGTGGGATCCCCTGAGCCCACCGGCTCAGCGCGCGGACGGCTCGACGCACGCCGATGCGACATGCGAGAGCGGCACGGAGCCTTCACTGAACGCGTGCACGCACCGACCGACAAGCGCGCATGTCGGCCGCGGCGGTCCTCACATCGCCCAACGAGCGCAAGGCATTCGAGCGACACCGGCCCGAGGACACGACGCTGCACCGGGTGGTGCGCGAGAACGTGCAGACGCTCTACGCGCGCTCGCCGAGCAGGGGACGCAGCTGCCCGCGTTCGTGCGCGACGAGCTCGACGGGTATCTCTCTTGTGGCCTGCTGACGCGGGGCTTCGCGCTGCTCCGCTGCGACGACTGCCGCGAGAGTCAG
>JADZFZ010000225.1 GCA_020854145.1 Deltaproteobacteria bacterium
AGGACATCGCGACCGACAACTACCCCGTGCTCGGGCTCTCGCAGCCGCTCTGCCCGACCGTGCCGGGCGCCTACCGCGTGCAGGTCAAGATGTACGCGGGCACCGGCGAGTTCGGCGTCCAGGTCTTCTCGAGCCCGTAGCCCACTCAGCCGGTCTGGCCTCGCGGTCGCTGGACCGTCGGCAGCAACACGGTGAAGCACGAGCCGCGGCCCGCCTCGCTACGTAGCGAGACGTGGCCGCCTGCCTGCCGGACGACACCGTAGACGACCGAGAGGCCGAGGCCCGTGCCGAGCCCTGCCGGCTTCGTCGTGAAGAACGGCTCGAACGCGTGCGCCGCCACGTCGGCGCTCATGCCGCAGCCCGTGTCCTCGACGATGATCTCGGCGTACACCGTACCCGGCGCGAGCCCGAGGCGCCGCGCCGATGCGTCGTCGAGCTCCACGTTGCGCGTGGTCAACGTGATCGTGCCCTCCGATCCGATCGCGTCGCGCGCGTTGACGAGCAGATTGAGGAGCACCTGATCGAGCTGTGTCGACTGCACGGCGGCCGCGCCGACGTCGTCCGCCAGCTCCGTGCGCAACACGATGCCGTCGCCGGCGGAAGCGCGGAACAGCTTCGCGACGTCGCGCGCGACCTCGTTCACGTCTGCCACCGCGAGGCCGCCGATCTCGCGGCGTCCGAACATCAGGAGCCGTTTCGTGAGCTCGGAGGCTTTGCGCGCGACCGTCGCGATCTGGTCGACCTCTTCTCGGCCGGGCGCTCCGGGCGGAAGCCGTCGCTCGAGAATGGCCGCGTAGTTCAGGACGACGGCGATGAGGTTGTTGAAGTCGTGCGCGACGCCGCCCGCGAGGCGCCCGACCGCCTCCATCCGTTGGGCCAGACGGAGCTGCTCCTCGAGCTGATTGCGCTCGGTCACGTCGTGCACGATCGAGAACAGGAGCTCTCGTCCATCCAGATGGATCGGTCCGCTGAAGACCTCCACGTCGCGCACGTCGCCGGACGCGCGGCGATGCTTGAACTGGAAGTGCGTGCGCTCTTCGGCGCGTGCGCGGCTCATCTCCGCCGAGACCTGCTCGGCGTCGAGGGTGTTGATGTCGGTGATGCTCATGCCGCGCAGCTGCTCGAGCGACCAGCCGTAGAACTCGGCGGCGGCCGGGTTCGCGTCCTCGATCCGTCCCGTCGCCGGGTCGATGAGCAGCTTGACCGCGCGGTTGTGCACGAAGATCTCGCGGTAGCGGCGCTCGCTCTCTTCGAGGGCGCGCGCCGTCTTCCGCTTGTCGGTCACGTCGATCGAGACACCGATCGATCCCCGCGTCTTTCCGCCCTCGCGGATGGGCGCGATGATCGTGCGGTACTGGCGCGGCTCGCCGTCGATGACCCAGTCGAAGTCCACCTCGACGACCTCTCCAGCCAGAGCGCGCGCGTGGTTGGCGTCCCACGTCTGCTGAACCTCGAGAGGGAGGTCGGTCTCGTGGGAGCGCTTGCCGAGCGTCTCGCCGAACTGCCTTCGCGCCGCCGCGTTCTGCACGATGACGCGCCCCTCGCCGTCGAGCGCCCAGAGCACGAACGGCAGCGCGCCGACGAGCGCCTGGAACATGGCGTCGCTGTCGACCAGCGAGCGGATGCGCCCGGTCTCCTCGTCGCGGAAGCCCCGCCGCGCCTCTCGCAGCTGCTCGGTGATCGGCGGCACGCCATCGTCGTCGTCGTGCTCGGACTGGCTCATGGGCAACCGCTCCCGGACGCGGGGCTCGTGACCGCGTCGCACGGTCGCCACAGCCTGCCGAGCTGATTGGGCGTCAGCACGGCAGTCGGGGAGGGTGACGTCGGCTGCAGATCGTCGCCACAAGCGCCAATGGCATCGAAGCCTATCGAGCTGCACTCGGGAGCCGTCCCGAGATAGGGCTGCACGATTTCAATCGTACGCCCATCGGCGGGTTCGAGCGTCATTCCGGCGCTCGCCCAGGTACCTGTCGCGATGCGCAGGACGGACTCCGCGGTCGGGTTGTTGTTGAACCATCCCGAGCTCCCGATGCTCGGCCCCATCATCGTCAAACCGGAGATTCTCAGGCCGAACAACGAGTCGTCGCTGGCGGCCCCGAGCGACGGGAATGTGCACATCGAGCTAGCTCGATCCCGGACGGCGACGTAGACGCCGCGCGGCGGAATCACGTCGTCCATCCCGAAGTCCATCCACCGGTACGTGAAGCTGCCCGTCATGCTGGTCCGGTGGCGATAGGCGAAGTGTGTCCCGTTCAGCGCGACCGGACAGTGGGAGAGGTTCGTGATCTCGATCGCCTCGCCCTGCTCGTCACCGGCAAGCGGCCCTCTCGCGTTGATCAGGTACTCGCTGAACACGACGTTCTCCGCGGTCGGGTCGATGGGGATGTCGCACGCGCTCACGAGCGCGACCGTCACCTGGTTCGACACCGAGCAGCACGCGGGCTCTCCGACGCGGCACGCCTTCACGTAGAGCTGCGCCACCTCGCCCGGTGGATCCGCGCCGGCGGACAGCTCGGTTGCGGGTCGGTGGTACACGTGGCCGGCAGTGGACACCGTCGCGTACGGGGTCGCCACCCCCGATCGATAGAGCTCGTACACGACGCCCGCGGGAACGGGCGTGAACTCGAGGATGGGCCTGCGATCCCAGCTCGTCCCGCACGACGTCACGGTCGGTGGGGGCAGCGGTGCGCACGTGCTCGTGGCGTCGAGGGTCGTCGTGCAGCAGGCCGTCTGCGCGTCGTCGTCCGTCGCGCAGAGACGCAACGTGTACGCGCCGCCGACGTCCGCGGTGAAGCTCGTGCTCGCATCGCCGGGCGGGACCGGCGCCGCCGTCGATCCCACCGGGGCCGTCGCGACGCTCCACGCGAACGTCACGCTTCCCCCGTCGGGATCGGCGCCCGTGCCCGTCAGAACGACCGCGCTGCCCGTGCTGACCGACATCGCGCCCGGGCAGGAGACCGTGGGCGGCACGCGGGGGCACACGCCGTCCTCGTCGATCGCGCCGTCACAATCGTCGTCGAGCGTGTTGCAGATCTCGCCCGCCGGCGGGATCTCCCCTGCGCAAGGGCCCCACAC
>JADZFZ010000226.1 GCA_020854145.1 Deltaproteobacteria bacterium
AGCGCGCGCCGATCACGATCGGCAGCTCGCCGCTGCGCACCGCGCGCCAGAACGCGAGCCGCTCCGCCGGCTTCAAGCCCGAGTGGAGCACGGCCAGCCGGTCCCCGAAGCGCGCGCGGAATCGCGAGACGAGCTGCGGGGTCAGCCCGATCTCGGGCACCAGCACGAGCACACCGCGACCCAGCGCCCGCGCCTCGCGCACCGCGCGCAGGTACACCTCGGTCTTGCCGCTGCCCGTCACTCCATAGAGCAAGAACGCACAGTAGTCGTTCTTCGCGACCGCGTCCGCGAGCCTCGCCGTCACGCGCTCCTGATCGGGTGAGAGCGGCGGCGGCACGTCGGACGGCACCGGCCGCGCGAAGAAGCGGTCCGCCGGCACGTCACGCTCGATGAGCTCGACCAGCCCGCGCTCGACGAGCGCGCGCACGACGGTGCGCGGCGAGCGCGCGTGCGCCCGCAGATCGTCCATCTCGACCTCGACGCGCGTGCGCACGACGTCGAGCAACGCGCGCTGCGCCGGACCGAGCCTCTTGCCTTCGGGCGGCGCGACCTCGGCGCCCGTGGGCAGGCGCACGATCTCCACCTTCTTGCGGCTCGTCGCCGCGCCGAGCTTCTCGCCGTCCCCGAGGAGCCCCGCGTCGCGCAACGCTCGCACGTCGTCGAGCCGCAGCGCGGGCGCCGCCGTCTTGAGCACCTCGCCCGGCGGCGCCAGGTAGTACTCGGCCGCGTCGTGGAGGAAGCGCATCAGCTCCTCCTCGAAGATCGGCTCGCCATCGAGCACCGCGACCACGTCGCGCAGGCCTTTCGGCTCGGGCTCGCCTTCGTTCGGCTCGCGGACGCGCACCACGACGCCCGCGACGTTGCGCGCCCCGAACCGCACCGCGACGCGATGCCCCGAGACGAGCGTCATCGCCTCGGGCACTCGGTACGTGAAGAGCTGCCGGAGCGGAACGGGGATCGCCACGTCCGCCCAGCGGGAGCTCCGCGTCACGGAAGGCGCTTGAGCACGTGGAACCCGAAGTCCGACTCGACCACGTCGCTCACGGCACCGGGCGCGAGCGCGAACGCCGCCCGATCGAGCGCCTCGGGCATCGTGCCGCGCTCGACCTCGCCGAGGTCGCCGCCGCCCGCGCGGCTCGCCTCGTCCTCGCTCCGCTGACGCGCGATGGCCGCGAAGTCGCCCGAGCGCGCCTCGGTCTGGATCTGTCGCGCGAGGGTGCGTGCCTCGTCGCGGCTGCGGGTGATCTCGTCGCCCGCGCGCTCGGAGCCGCGGAACAGGATCAAGATCTGCGCGATGTGGACGCGCTCGCCGCGTGGTCGCGGCGGCTGCGCGAGCAGGTCGTCGGGGGCGCCTTCGTCGTCGGCCGCAGCCGCACCCGCAGCGGGCGCCGCGGGCGCTTCGTCCTCCCCGCCGGCCGGCGCTTCGTCCTCCGCCTCGTCCTCGGCGTTGGCCGCGGCGGTCTTCGTCGGCGTGCGCGGCTCCTCGTCCTCTTCGTCGCCCTCGCCGCCCTCGCCTTCGTCCGCGGCGGCAGCCGCCTTCGTGGGCGCCTTGGTCTTGGTCTTGGTCTTCGAGGCGGACGAGCCGCCGCTGCCGCCGGTCGGCGCGGACTGGTTGCCACAAGCCACGAGCGCTGCGGCCGCGAGCGCGACCACCAGCATCGACGCGAGAGATCCGGTGCGACGCATGGCGCGGGGATAGCACGGCAGCCCCCCGTTCCCCCAGCCGAAGGGTGGTCCGCTCTCCTACAAGGTCGGGCTCCGCCTCGGTCGAGCACCGCTTCGAAGACCGGCTCGGCCAGGCGCGGGCACGGTGTCGGGGCGAACGCAGCCGTGTGCCTCTGCCGACGCGATCCCCCCGGCGAGGCTCCAGGCTTTGCAGCATCATTGCCTCGGGTCCGTGCCTTGCCATAATCCAGGCCGCATGCAGCATCACAACGGGCGCGGGTTTCGGGGGTGCGTCCTCGCGATCGTCGTAGCGACGATCGGGACGTGGGGGCTCGGGGGAGCGGTCGCACAGGCCCAGCGCGCGCCACGCGCGGCCGCTGCGCCGACGGTCACGTGGACGGACCCGAACCCGGGTGTGCGCCACATGACCAAGGTCATCCCATCGATCCCCGCGGTGGTGCACGCCGTCGTCGTCGACCTGCGCGTGCCGGGCGTTCGCATCCGCACGACGCCGTACGCGCAACGTTGGTCGACCGTCACCGAGTACGCGCGGCGCAACCATCTCGCGGCTGCGATCAACGGCGGATTCTGGGGCTTCATGCAGCGGCCCATCGGTCTGGCCGCGGGCAACGGTCAGCTCTGGCCCACGTCGCGGGGCGACGACGACGAGCACTCCTTCTTCGCGGTGGACGCGACGGGGCGCGCGTGGATCTCCGTGCCCAGCGCGAACGAAGAGGAGGTCGACGCGCGCCGAGCGGCGGAGGCCGTCTCCGGAAGGCCGGTCCTCGTGCAGGACGGTCAGGTCTCGCCCGAGGCGACGGCCGAGCCGCAGTACAACTCGCGCCACCCGCGCACGGCCGTCGGCATCTCGCGCGACGGCCACACCGTCTACCTCGTCGTCGTCGATGGACGGCAGGGCCACAGCCGCGGCATGCGCATGCCCGAGCTCGCCCGCCTCCTCGTGGACGACCTCCACGTGCACGCCGCCATCAACCTCGACGGCGGTGGCTCCGCCGCGATGTTCGTCGCGCAAGAGGGCGGCATCGTCAGCGTCCCGAGCGGCGGTCGGTGGGACTCGCGCGTCGGACTGCAGCGCGCGCAGAAGCGCCCGAGCCAGGTGCGCACGCGCGACGACGGCACGACCGAGTACTTCATCCGCGGTGTCGAGCGCGAGGTGATGAACCACATCGGGGTCATCGCTCCGGCCGGCGCCCGGCCCGCGCCCACGTCGGCTCCGACGGCCAACCCGGCCAACCCCGCGAGCCCCGGCGGCGCGGCCGACCCGAGCGCACCCGCACCGGGAACCGCCGCACCCGTCGTCGAAGGAGACGACACGTACTACGTGGAGCAGCCCGAGGAGTACGAGCTCAACATGGGCCAGGCCCGCGAGATCGTGTACCCGGCGCTCTTCGGCGGCGGCGCCTTGCTCTTCCTGATCGTCGTGGGCGTCGGGACGTGGCTCGTCGTGCGCCGCGTGCGCAGCAAGAAGAAGGCGGCCGTGGCGCGTGCCGCTGCGCGCGACGCCGCGCCCGTCGTGCGCCCGGTGCCCGCGGGCGAGAGCTGATCGGGCGCACCGGCCGATGCGTCTTCGCGTCGCGACGAGCCGCGCGTGGCTCGAGGCCGTGCTCTCCGACTTCGACACGTTCATGCTCGACCACGCGCTCTGCGAGCGCAAAGCGAGCGCGACCGCGATGAGCCTCGTGTCGCACTACCCGGATCGCGCGGAGCTGACGCGCGAGATGGTCGACCTCGCGGTCGAGGAGCTCGAGCACTTTCGCATGGTGTACCGGCGCATCGCGGACCGAGGTCTCGTGCTGCCGGCCGACCACAAGGACGACTACGTGCGCCGCCTGCGCGCCCTCGTCCGGCGCGAGACCGACGTGTTCCTGCTCGACCGCCTGCTCGTCTCGGCGCTCATCGAGGCGCGCAGCTGCGAGCGCTTCGTGGTCGTCTCCGAGGCGCTGCCCGCGGGCGACACGAAGGACTTCTACGTCGATCTCGCGCGCGCCGAAGCACGACACCACGTGCTCTTCACGCGCCTCGCGCGGACCTATCACGCACCCGCGATCGTCGAGCAGCGCCTCGACGAGATGCTCGACGCCGAAGCGCGCATCGTCGAGTCGCTCCCGGTCCACCCGTTCGTGCACTGACGCCGGGCTCGCTCGCAGCCGCCGGTCCCGCTGCCGCAGCGACCTCGAGCGTCGAGCGCGGTTTCGCTCGTCACCAGCCGAGACGAGCGCGCAGCAGCACCGACAGCTCACGCGCGAGACGGACGTGTGCGCGGGCGCTCGGATGGAACTGGCAACCGAAGCCCTCCGCTGCGTCCGCCCATTGGTCGACGATCTCGAGCCGAACGTCCCCCGCGCTCCGACGCTCGGCGACGAGCGCGTCGAGCCACGCGCGCGCGTCGCGTCGCATCGTGTGGGTCGCGTCGTCGAACAGCATCGGCGAGAGCACCACGAGCACGAGCGCGTCCGGACGGGCGCGACGCACGCGCTCGAGCAGGGCGCGGTACGCCCCGACGAACGCGTCACGAGGCGGTGTCCCGCGAAAGAAGTCGTTGGCTCCGAGGTTCACCACCACCACGTCCGGCACGTCCCGCGAGAGATCCCAGGCGGCGTCGGACTCGGGTACGGCGCGGTCGTAGAGCGCGGGCAGCGCAACGGCGTCGCGCCCGTCGGCGTTGCGGCCGACGCCCTTGCCCGACCATGCGACGAGGCTGACCTCCGCACCCACGTCTCGCGCGGCGAGCACGGCGTACGCAGTCAACGCGTTCTGCGTCGACGCTTCGAACGAGCACGTCGCATCCCGACCGAGGTTCCCGAAGCCGGTGGTCACCGAGTCGCCCAGCACCTCGATGCGTCTCGCGCGACGCCGAGGACCGCGCAGCAGCTGCGTTCGCGGCCCGAGCTCGACCCCACGTAGCTCCACGACGCCCACCTCGGCCTCGGTCCGCTTCGCGACGACGAGCGTGTGCTCGCCCGGTGCGAGCCCTCGGGCCACCGGGTAACGCGCGTCCCCGCGTCGCAGACGAAACGCACGCGCAGGCGCGTCGTCGATGCTCACCGAGATCCAGTCCGCGTCCGGCGTTTCGTCCTGTCGTGGTACGTCGCGCAGCCGCAGCACGATGGACGTGCCTCGGAACCGCAGCGCAAACGCCGTCGCGGGCCACCCCATGCGTGCGGCGTTCGCGTCGCGGAGATCGACACGTCCCATCCACGTGATCCTCGCGTCCGACGGCGGCACCACCACGG
>JADZFZ010000227.1 GCA_020854145.1 Deltaproteobacteria bacterium
GCCTCGACGGTCCCTCGCTACGCACGAAACACTTGGCCGACGACGAGCTCGTCGGCGACGATCAACCCACGGACCAGGACCGCAGAATTTCTGGAAAACCCTCCGCAGAATTTCCGGAACCCACACACGCAAGAGTCGATGCGCCATTGGAAACCGAACGATCTCGGGCGACATTCATCGGAGAGCTCGTCTGGACGATGTGCTCTCATGACTTGGAGCCCTTCCACGTGGCAGGCTCGACCATCAAGGGCGCAGTGACCCGAGTCCTCGCGGTGGGCTTGAACCTGCCCCACCGTCAGCTGGGAGTCCCACGACGTTGTCGTGCGAAGGTCCCACGTCACGCGCGGCTACGAGGCGATCAGCATCAGCCAGGGGGCGTACGAAGTCGTCGTGGAAGACTCCGAGGTCACTGCGACCGGCGATTACGGCGAAGGCTGCGCCATGGTGGGCGAGCATCTCGCACGCGACGCGACCGCCCCGACGGATTGGCGGCGCCTGAGCTCGCTTCAGAGCTCGACCTCGAAAACACGCGAGGCGACCGCGCGCGCGCAGAAGTTCTCCAGCACACCGCTCCCGGGCTCGCAATGGAGCAGCGTGGCGGATGGAGGCTGGGGCGACGCGAGGAAGGTTTGGAAGAACGCCGCGAGATCGAACCCGGCAGGAGGAGCTGGCAGCGTTATCTCGGTCGCGCCTTCCGGAAACGTCAGCGTCCAGGTCGCGTAGCTCACCGACAGCACCAGCGCTGTGGGCGGCACGTCGTCGTACGTCCATCGAATCGGTGCGTCGGCAGGATGAATGGGTAGCGGCGCGCCGGGCGACGCTTCGGGAGGGCTGACCAGAGTCGCTCGACGTGGCCAATCGATCGCCGAGCCTCCGGCGACGGGGTAGCCGGGTACGCGCACGGTGCGGCCGCGCTGCTGGACTTGCGTGAACACGTCCGCATCCGGCCTCAGCCGCAGCAGCTCGAGCTCCACCTCGACGCGCGAGGTGTCCGCGAGGTCGCGCAGACGCGTCATGACCGACAGCTGGCCGCGCCGCGTTCGCACCGCGACGTCGAAGTCGACCCACGACATCGCGTCGTCAACCGGATACGCCAGCGTGAGGCGATCGGGGACGACGACGCGTGACGCGAGGTCGAGATCGAGGCGCTCACGCTCGGAAGCGAACGGGCCCACGTCGAACGTGCTCCAGCCGAGCACGTCTTGGTGGAGCCGATCGCTCGGCGGTGGCGCCCGCATCACGTGCTCGACGGCAATCATCGTCGTGGCTTCGTTTCGGCGGAACGACGCTTCGTAGCGATACGCGTCGTCCTCCACCGAGCCCGAGCCGACGACACCGTCCGGTCCGAAGATCGCGAGGCTGCTCGGGGGTGGCTCGCGTCCGGGAATCACGAGCTCGTCGGATCGATCGGCGGTTCCGGTGACGACGCCTTCGATCGTCGCCTCGAACACGGTGTTGACCGTGTCTTCGGTCAGAAGCTCGGCGACGTAGAGCACGACGTCGTCGCCTCCGGGCGTGACGCCGATCTGCGTCGCGAACGCCATCGCGTCGGCAACCCACGCCGTCACGGTGGCCGGACCGAGGCTCTCGTCGAGGTCGTCGAAGCGCGCGATGCCCATGGCGTCGGAGACGCGCTCGACGCGCTCACCGTTTGCGAGATCCAGCGTGACGATCGCGCCGGCTGCGGGCATTCCGTGGGCGGCCACGGAGACCGCACGCGCGGACACCGGCAGCTGCGGCATCGCCAGGTACACGTACGGGTTCACCGTGACGACGCGAACGACGATGGAACCGAGCACGGCAGGCGCGTACGCATCCGTGGCGTCGAGCGCAGCATCGGTCTCGCTCCCCACGTCTGTGCCCGTGGCCGCATCCGCGCCGGCAGGATCCGAATGGGATCGCGAGTCGGTGCCACAGGCACTGATGCCGATCACGAGCACAACACCGAGCGGCGACGCGTTCCGCACGGGGATCCCGAGTGCATCACGTGTGCCCTCCGCGGGGACAATCACGCCCTTCGCGCGCGCGTGACGCCGCGTCGCGTTCAGGAGCTTCGCCGCTAGATTCCTGACGATCCCGTACCGCCATCGAGCGGGCCCGCATCGGTGGTGCCGCCGACTCTCGGTACGACGCGAACTGCGATGTCGCGAGCAGTCGGACCGAGCGCGACCCGAAGGACCGTCTCGCCCGGAGCGCGCCCCGAGAGGACGACTTGTCCTCCCCGCGCTTCGAAACGATCCACGCCGTCAGCAAGGATGACGGCGAACGCGTCGTTCTCGGGGACGGACCACTCGACGGCGACGCCACCGTTCAGCCTCGAGCCCGTCGCGCTCGTGGCATGCGGCTCGAGGATCGTTCCGCTGCCCTCTTCGATCGTGACCTCGAGCGTGGGGCGTGGCGACGCGTAGAGCGTCTCGATCACCTCGAGGCGCGCCACGGGACGAACGCTCCACGCGAACCTATCGAGCGTGCGGTCCGCAGAGCTGAGCAGAGTGAGCGTCACGTCGCCATCGGCGAGCGCGTGCGCCGTGCCCGCGAGCACGGGATCGCCGCAAGTCGTCGTCGCGGTGCGGACGTCGCCGACTTCGATCACCGTCGGGTCGGACGAGACGATGCTGCCCGTCGCGATGGACCCAACCTGCGCTCGTCGGTCACGCACGACGACCACCTCGTTGGCACCCAGCGCGAGGGGCCACGCGGGATCGGCTCGGCGTCGGAGCAGGCCGCCCCGCACCGAGTCCACCCACATCTCGCCGCGACGAGCTTCACCCGCACGTGCGGTGGGTGCGCCGAAGTCGAGGCAGAGGTCGTCGAGGTCGAGGTCGAGGTCGAAATCGCCACACGCCGTGCCTAGTACGCACAGCGGGACTCCCAGGCACGCGAAGAATCCGCGGACGCATCGCATCCAGCACGTGGATCAGCAATCATCGAGCCGCGCAGCGAGCCGATCGAGGACGGCGCCACAACCAGGCCAGTCTCGACTGGCTGGCGACTCCTGTCGCGCTACGCTCAGACGTGGTGCGAAGCGGAGTCATGCTCTCCGTGCTGGCGGCGCTGGCAGCGTGCGGCGCCGGGCCCGATCCGCGGGCGGATCCCGATGCGTCCGCTGCGGACGGCAGTGCGCCCACGGAGGGCGACGCAATCGTTCGCGGCGACGCGGGCCCGACGCAGGACGCGGGGCCGCCACCAAGGTGGGCGCCGTGCGGTGCTGCGGTGCGCCGCTACGACGTGCCGCTTCCGCCCTTGCGGTGGGGGTTCTCGGCGCCCGCACATCGCGTGGCGGGAACCGGCGACACGCTCTACGCGGTCGGTTGGGACAGGAGCGACAGCGACGACCTCGTGCTGCTCGTGCACGTCGTGACGCTGGGGACGCCCGACGAGGGTGCGAGCGTCACGACGCGCGAGAGATCGATCGGTCGCGTCATCGGCGCGGTTCTCGATGGTCCCTTGCCACATGCGGTGCGCGCGGAGCCGCCTGCCCAGGCATTGCTCACCGATCACGATCCGGAGGCGATCGCCGACATCGTGGATCTCGACGACCCGGGTCTCCCCGTCACACGTCACGTGTTGCCCGAAGGCGCGAACCCCGGGCGGTCCGTGCCTGCGGGAGACGGGTTCGCGGCAATTGGTGTGGCCGGCAGCGACGTGTTCGAGATGTCTTTGTTGACGTCGCGCGGCGTCATGCGTCTCGCGGCTGGCGACATCGCCGAGTCCGGTGGGTTCTTCTGGGGCGCAGGGACTGCCGGCGTGGATGCGATGTGGCTCGCAGGGCTTCGCGGTGGCTCGGTCATCGTGGCGCACGGAGATCGAGCCACGGAGCGCATCGTGGTGCGCCAGCTCGATGCGTTGCCCAGCGGAGAGTCGACGCCTGGAGCCATCGCGGCGCTCGCGGATGGAGGGGCGCTCGTCGCTGCGGCGAGCGCGACCTCCACGCGGCTCGAGTGGCTGGACGCGACAGGTGCCACCATCGACAACATCGACGTGGCCATCACCGGTCCGGTGGTGGACGTCGCCGCCGCGGGCGAGTATCCGGAGCAGGTCGTCGCGATCCTGAC
>JADZFZ010000228.1 GCA_020854145.1 Deltaproteobacteria bacterium
GGTTCGGGTGTTCCCTGCGCTGGTGAACACGCGGCTCGCGCTGCGAGCGCACGCGCGCAGGGCGCGCCCGTCTCCCGTGTCGCTGCGACTCGCGATCGAGAAGGACGGCAGCTTCGATCGGACGGGAGTCCCCGACGGGCTCGTCTCGAGCTCGGTGGCATCGCGACTGGGCGAGCTCGGCGGGGCACGCATCGGCGCCGAGCAGGACGAGGTGTGGATCGATCTGGACGGCACGCCGAGCGCGACGCGAATGGGGGTCGCGGTGTGGCTCGTGGGCGCGATGGCGGCAGGCGTCGAAGGATCGGCGTTTCGGTGACGTGTCGCTCGGCGGCCGACCACCTCGCCCGATGGGTGCGATTGGCGGCAGTGGTCGTCCTGACCGCGTGCGGGGGTAACCCGGAGACTCCGGTCCATCCGCCGCCGGGACCATCGTCGGCTGCGCCCTGGAGCGAGACGTGGATGCTCGAGCAGGGCAATCGCTATCTGAGCGATCTCGCTTATCGACGGCAGGCGCTGCTGCAATCGCTGCCCAATCACGCGAACATGTACGCGAAGCAGCGAATCGGGCATTACGCCCTCGGACGCCGTGGCTGGGACATGTTGCCGGAGTGGAACCCACGCAGCGTCGGCGTGGGAAACGCGGTCGTCGCGCAGCTCGGCACGGCCGACGTGCCGACGCAGGGGCGGTTGCCGGCGTCGACCCCGCAATTGTGGGACGGGCGGACACCGCGAACGATGCGGGAGTGGGTCGCGCTCGGAAGAACCGTGTTCTTCCGCTATCCGCTTCGGAGCGAGGTGTTCGCCGAATGGGCGCTGCGCAGGCCCGAGACGGCGGCCCGCGTGGGGATCGAGAAGGACGCTTCCGGCAAGTACCCGGGAATCGTGCTGTTCGCGGACGTGGACGGTCGGAGCCGAATCGGCATCACCTGCGCGCTCTGCCACACGGCGGTGCACGACGGGCGAGTCGTGGAGGGACGCGCGCGGCGCGCATTCGATTACGGCCGATTGCGGCTCGATTATCACCAAGACACGCGCGAGCCGGTGGACGCCGACCTCGCGCGGAGAATGGCGACTTGGGGACCCGGGCGTGCCGACGTCACGGAGGACGTCGCGGAGGATCCGGTCGCGATTCCCGATTTGTGGGGACTCCGCCATCAGACCGCGCTGACCCAAGCGGGGACGCTGAATCACCTGGGCCCCGTGACGCTCGCGATTCGGCAGGAGACGCAGCTGCTGCACACGAATCACCAGCGCGTCCGACCGCCGCGCGTGCTGTCGCTCGCGCTCGCGTACTACTTGTACTCGCTCGAGCCGCCGCCGGTCGCACGGACGCACCCCGAGACTGCCGCGGAGCGGCGTGGGCAGGCGCTCTTCGACTCGCATTGTGTGCGGTGCCATTCGAACGAAGCGTACGGAGGCGACCCCATCGACCACGCGCGTGTCGGGACGAGCCCGGAGCTCGCGACGGGAACGGCGCGCGGAACGGGACGGTACCGGCCATCTTCGCTCCTGCGTGTGGCCGATGCCGCGCCGTATCTGCACCACGGAGCGGTCGCGACGCTCGAGGATCTGCTGTCGCCCGAGCGCCTCGCCGCGGGCTTCACGCGCAGCCCGGTGGGACCGGGGCCGGTGCCGGGGCACACGTTCGGGACGGAGCTGCCCCAGGCGGATCGCGACGCGCTGGTGGCCTACCTGCGGACGCTGTGAGGCGGCGGCGAGCCTGTTTTTCCGCGAGAGGGAGACGGAATGGAAGTGCTCGTCTCGAAGGCCTGCGATCCCGTGGAGTTACGCACGTCGATCCTGTCCCCGCGTGGTAGGCTGCATCGGGTGCGGAAGTGGGTCGTGGCGCTGGGGCTGTGGGTCGGCGTGGCGGTGCCCGCACAGGCGCAACAGCGGGTGATGGACGTGTACCTCCGCCCCACGCGGCACGCGTCGATGGTGATCTGGGCGGAGCGGATCGAGGGCGCGGAGGATGCCCCCGGGACGTTCATGGGGACGGTGTTGCTGACGCAGCTCGTCGGCCGGTACGGGCTCGGGAATCGGCCCGGCGCGATGCAGATGAACAGCGGGTGGCGCTGGCCGTACGGAAGGCGAGAGGGCGTGTTGCCCATATGGGCGCACCGCCACGGGATGCGCTTTCCGCGCGTCATCTTCCAGAATCGGCTGAGCGAAGGTCACGCATCGCGCTCGAGCGACGACTTCTCGGCCGAGAGCTGGTACTGCCTGTCGTTCACGCGCGAGGCATCGAGCCGCGACAACCTCGACGCGGTCTCGTGCGTGTCGCAGTTCCACAGCGACAAGGGTCGTCTGCAGCGCGAGGACGAGACGACCTACTGGGAGCCGACCGAGAGCGGTCGTGTGACGCTGGAGCCTTTCTCGGCGTACCCGCCGCGGACCGACATCACACGACGGCTCGGCCCGGCAGAAGGCGGGCACGACCACCCGGACGTGCTGCTGTTCGCGGACCGAGCGCGCGAGGTGATGCCCGAGATCGACGAGGTCACGACGGCGACCCCCGCGGGCAACGAGCTGTTCCGCAAGACGTTCACGATCCCGGCGCACTGGGCCGACGGCGAGTACGCGCTGTACGTCGAGATCAACACCGAGGGCGACTACAACTCCGAGTTCGGGCCGACGCAGTACCCGACGCCGACGAGCCCGGACTTCGACGTCTGGGCGCGCACGTACGGTTACCCGTACCGAGGCCAACCCTCCGTCGTCTACCGCGTGCGCTTCGCGCTCGGCCAGGGCATCCAGGACGCGCGCGTGACCGAGCACGTCGGCTACGGCGACCTCGACGGTCGTGGAGACGACGGCGGCGCGCTCCATCCCGCCGACGGCACCATGACCGACGATCCGGTCGTCGCGCCCGGCAGCGGCGCGGACCGTCTGCGCCTCGTGACCGACGACGGCGAGCCCTACCGGGTGCGCGTCTTCACGACGGGGCGCGCGTGCACGGACACCACGCGCCCGCCGGTCGTGCCCGACTTCGAGGTCGTCCGACATGGCGACCCGAAGCACCAGCACGAGTGGGGCATCGTGCGCTTCCGCGGCGTGGACGACCCGGAGGGCATCTCGCGCTACGAGATCAAAGTGCTCGCCGGCGAGCCGATCACCGACGAGACCTTCATGCGCGCGGCCGACATGCTCGCGACCGACGGCGGTCGCGCCGGCCTTCGTGTGCCCGTGCCGCGCGCAGGGCAGATGACCGATGACGTCGAGTTCGGTGGGCTCAACCCGCAGACGCACTACCACGTCGCCATTCGCGCCGTGGACGGGTGCAACAACCCGGGACCGATCGCCGTCGCGGAGATCGAGACCACCGCGATCCAGTTCACGACGGTGACACCGTGCTTCGTCGCGACTGCGGCATACGGCTCGCCGCTGGCCGAGGAGATCGGCGTGCTGCGGCGGTTCCGCGATCGCCACTTGATGACGAACGAGCCCGGCCGCGCGTTCGTGGCCGTCTACGAGACCGTCGGGCCGCACCTCGCGCGCGTCATCGCGGGCAACGACGACCTGCGCGCTTTCGCACGCGCGGGTCTCTCCCCGCTGGTCGCGGCAGCCCGTTGGCTTCAAGACTGAGCGTCATGAGACTGATCGCTCGATGCCTGTTGGTCGCCGCGGCGGCGTCGAGCGCCGCGTGCGCGACGGTCGCGCCGTACGAACGCGAGTACCTGTCGAGACGCGGGGTGGACCTGACCAACGAGCGAGGCGAGGACGCGTTCCGCGCGCACGTCCTCTTGTCGCGCGAAGGTGCGACCCCCGGCGCCACCGCGGGCGGCGGCGGCTGCGGCTGCAACTGACCGACGCCATCATGAGCCGATCGAGTTCGCCTTCCGAGCCTCCGACGCCACACAGCCGAAGCATCCTGGTCGGAAGGCGAAGCCAGCGCTGGTGCCACGCCGTGTGCTTGTCCGCGCTCGTCGCAGCGGGCACCGCCGGAGCGTCCAGCGCGCGCGCAGACGAGGCGACGGGCCGTTGGACGGGTCACGTCGGTGCGCGCGGCAACTACTACTACGAGCGCTCGACCCGCGTCATGGCTCCGCGGGCCGACGTGCAGCTCGAGTCGCCGACGGGAACGCGCATCGACGCCGACTATCTGGTCGACACGATCACGAGCGCGTCGGTCGCCACCGGCGTGACGGACGACGTCTCGTTCACGGAGGTGCGTCACGAGGTCGGGATGGGGCTCTCGCAGCCCTTCGACCTCGCGGGCGACGAGCTGCGGATCGGCGCGACCGGACGGCTCAGCCTGGAGCCCGACTACGACTCGTTCGACGCAGGCGTGCTCGTGCGCCTCGATCTCGCGAATCGCGCCACCGTCCTCGAGATGGGTCTCGGCTACCGGCACGACGCGGTTCGTCGCTCGGTCCGCATGCTCGCGCTCTCCGGCCGGCTCCAGGAGGTCGAGCGCGCGTGCAGCGACGACCCGGCCATCGACTGTGGCCTGGACGTCCTGTCGGCCTCGGCGACCTGGACGCAGTCGCTCAACCGAACGATGGAGCTGAGGCTCGGCTACGACCTGTCGTTCTTGCGCGGCTTCCAGTGGAACCCGTACCGGATGGTGCCGGTCAACGGGGTGCCCACGCCGGAGCACCACCCCGACACACGGTTCCGGAACGGCTTCACGGCGCGGCTGATCTGGCACGTGCCGTCGTCGCGCACCTCGCTCCAGATCATGCCGCGCGTCTACGTCGACAGCTGGGAGCTGGCGGCATTCTCGGGCGAGCTGCGGATCTACCAAGAGGTAGAGCCCGTTCTCTTCCGCCTGCGCTACCGTTACTACGCGCAGACCGACGCCTACTTCTACCGCCCTGCCGCGGCCATCCCGATGGGCACGCGGTACGTGACGGCGGATCCCAAGATGGAGGCTTTCTCGGGGCACACGATCGGCGGGTCCATCGAGCTCGCGATGCCGTTCCTCGAGGGGACCTTCCTCGACTTCGCACGTCGCGCCACGATCGACGTCGTGTTCGACTACACGTTCCAGGACAGCAGCTTCGGCAACGCCGCGCACGCTCAGATCGGCGGCCGGATCCCGTTCTGACGGAAGGCCGATGCGCCGCGGACCGAAGCCCACGGCGCATCGAGGGATCTCGGTGGCGGGCGGGGGGCTCGGACGCTGCCCCCCCGCGAGCCCGGGCCACCCTGCACGGCATTCCGATCGACGCGCTCAGCGGACGAAGATGGACCGCTCGTCTCGTCGGTCGTCACGGCGGTCGTCGCGCCAGCCCCGACGGTCGTCACGCCAACCTCGACGGTCGTCGCGGCGATCCTCGCGCCAGTCGCGGCGGTCGTGACGCCAGCCGCGGCGATCCCGATCACGGACGATGATCACCGGGTGCGTGGGCGCAGGCGCGGGTTGCACGTAGACCGGCGGCGCAGGTCGCGGCGCGGGCTGCACGTAGACCGGAGGGGCGGGTCGCGGCGCGGGCTGCACGTAGACCGGAGGGGCGGGTCGCGGCGCGGGCTGCACGTAGACGGGCGCCGGCTGCGGATACGTGGGTGCAGGCTGCGTGTAGTACGGCTCGGGCATCGGGCGCGGGACACGACGCCAATGGCCCGGTCGGAGCATCCAGCCGCCATCGGGCGTCTGAACCCATCGCGCGGGCACGTAGACGTAGCCGGCGCGCGCACGCAGGTAGCGCCCGGTCCTCCACGCCCAGCCGCCTCCCGCGCGTCGCCAGTGGCCGGGGCTCCAGGTGGCGCCGGGGTGGGGTGCGGGCGGCGGAGTCTCGGCGCGCGGAGCAGGCGGCGCGAGGCTGATGGAGAACGTGGCTTGCGCGTCCGCGGTGCTGGCTCCCAACGCCACCGCTCCCGCCGCCACGAGAGAAAGGATCAAAGTCTTCGCACGGGTCATCGCGACCTCCTTCTTCACCCGTGTTGTCCGCTCCGAGGCCTTACGAACCTCTGAAGGCTGCCGGAGCGAAGCGTTTAGATTTGTAAGGAGGGCGCCAGCCTCGGGAAGGGCTCGCCGGGTGTCGGCTGCGCGAGACGCCGTGCGCTTCGTGGCGCGAGATGCCGTGCGCGTCGTCCGCGCCGGGAGTCAGGGGCAGCCGACCGACGCGGACCAGATTGCGCGGTCCGTGCAGCTGCCCGCGGTCGCGGACCAGAGCAGCACGGCATGATCGCCGAGCCAAACGGCGGCCGGCTGGAGGTTGCTGGGCTGCGCGTCGGCGACCACCGTCGGCGGCTGCAACATCGTCCCGTCGGCACCGAAGCGCGCCATGGCGATCCGCGTCGTCCCGCCGCCCCCGGTGCCTCCGGGCCCGCCCACCACGCCGTCCTCGGCCCAGAGCACGAGCACCTGATCGGGTCCGGCCGTCACGGAGGCGACACCGTGCATCTCCTGGGGATCACACGAGGTGCCCTGCGAGTGCGCCGTCGACAGCCGGGTGCCGGGTCGGAACGTCTCGCCGCCGTCGGCGCTGACGTGCACGAAGACGTCGTTGTGGTCGTCGCCGGCGACCGCGACGAAGCCACGGCTCGTCGCCGCGAGCGCGAGATCCTCCTCGTCGCGTGGATCGGTCGTGATGGACGTGCGCCGGAACGGCTCGACCAATCCGCGGGCGAGGCTCATGCCCGCCCCCTCCCGCCAGAGCACCGCGTACTCGACGCCCGACCACACGAGCGCGAGCAGGGTGCTGTCGACCGCGCCGCCGATGCGCTGTCGCCCGCCGAGCGGCATCCCCGTCGGAGAGAGTCGTTCGAGCCAGAAGTCCGATCCCTCGTATGCGACGCCGAGCTCGGTGCCGCTCCACGCGATGGCGGGCGAGGGCGTCGAGGTGCCGACGTCCTCCACGCGAGAGGACGGGCCGGCACGCGATCCGTCCGCACGCAGCAGACCGAAGCCCACACCGTCGGGCTCCGGGTCCCCGAGGCTTCGCGTCGGCTCCCACCACGCGAGCGCGTAGCCGTCGGTGGTGGCGGTGATCGCGGGCCACACCGACGAGACGCGGTCGGCAACGACCATGGCCGCTCCGTCCGACGCGCCCGCCGAGGTCACGCGCATGGCCTCGATCACCCATCGGGGCCCGAGGACGCCGGAGGACGCGTCGCGCTGCCACACGCCGACGATCGAGTCGCTGCCGGCAGCGACGGCAGGACGACGCGAGGAGCGACCCGAGGCGGACAGCATACGCGCCCCCGTCGCGACGTACGCGTGCCCCTCGTCGACCTGGCCGTCGCAATCGTCGTCCACCGCGTTGCAGGACTCGCCCGGTGGAACGCAGTCGAGCCAGCCGCTCGCGGTGCACGCTCTCATGCCGCTCGAGCCGCAGGACGTCGTGCACGCCTCGACCGTGCCGAGCGGTGAGCATGGGCATCCGTCGTCGTCGGCCCCGTTACAGTCGTCGTCGTCTCCGTCGCACTCCTCGCGCGCGGCGGGGTGAACCGCCGGGTCGCCGTCGTCGCAGTCCTCGCCGCCGCACGCGGCGTCGGCGTACGAGTCGCCATCGAGGTCGACCGGCGTGTGCTCGCACCGGCCCAGACCCAGATCACAGCGGTCGATCGTGCACGCCATGCCGTCGTCGCAGCCGCCCGGGCACGGCGGCGGGGGTGGCCCCGAGTCCTCCTCCGGGCCCGCGTCCTCGGCGGGACCGGCGTCGTCCTCGGGGCCGCCCTCGATCGGCGGTCCGAGGTCGCGCGGCTGGACGTCGGGGGCACCGTCGAGATCACGATCCGCATCGAGCGCCGCATCGAGCGCCGCGTCCGATCGCGGGCCCGCGTCGATCGGGCGCGCAGGGATCTCGCCCGTCCATCGTGGCAGCTCGCCGAAGGGCACGTCGATGCTCGCGCACCGACCGTCGCGACAGGTTCGCTCGTTCGAGCCGCACATCTCGTCGACGCACGATCTGCCTAGAAAAAGCCACAATACGCGCGACTGACCCCGGACGAGCGTCGTTCGCCCGCTCGCTTCGACGATCACGCGGCCTCCCGAGTGGCCGAGCGCGCGGACGGTGACGGGGCCGAGCGCATCGCCTGCCGGCGAGACGCCGAGCGTGAGCGGAAGCCGTGGCGCGCCCGAGCCCGCGAGCTCGACGTCGATGGGCGGCTGCGACGCGGCCGGGCCGGAGACGACGACCTGGATGCGCGAGAGCTCCGCCGGCACCGACAGATCGCTGTCCACGACGACGATCAGCTGGGTCGCGTCTTCGCCGCACCCCGCCCCGCCGAAGCCGAGCGCGAGGGCGAGCAGCACGAAGACGCCGGCGCGACGATCGATCATTCGAAGGTCACCATTCCGGGACCGAGCGTGCCTCGGTAGAGCTCGGGCTCACCGCCGTTCGTCCCGAGCACGATGGCCACGGTCGCACCACCGATCGCCACGATCCCGACGCCGATCCACAACCAGGGCGACGCGAGCACGCTGCCGCCACGATCGTCGTCGGAGCCCGCGGAGCCGTGTTCGCTCGACGCGCTCGGCGACGTGAGCGCACGGCGCGACGGCACGGCACCGAGCCGCTGCGGCGGGCGCTCGGCGCGTGCGGCGTCGAGCACGACGTCGCGACGCTCGCGCTCGTCGAGCGTGAATCGCGACTCGACCGTTGTCCTGCCGGCACGCCGTACGGCGATCACGTGCTCGCCGGGATCCACGCGCAGGGGCACCGACAACGTCGCGGCCGCGACCGTGCGACCATCGAGCTGCACGACGTCGCCGGGCCGGAGCCCTCTCAGCTCCACGTGGACGTGCGGGATCCGAGCTTCCGCCTCGGCGAGCGCGCGCTCCGCCTCCGCGCGATAACGCGCCGCACGTCCGCGCGTGGCCTCTGCGAGGAACGTTCGATAGCTCTCGGCGCCGGCGACGAGCTGGCCGGTCTGCACCTGCGCGCCCGCCAAGTTCAAGCGCGTCGTCGCGAGCGGCGCGATCGCGAGCGAGCGCTCGAACGCGTCGCGCGCCTCGGACCATCGTTCCTCGCGTGCGGCGCGGAGCCCGGACTCGAACAGCTCGCGTGCCGCACCGAGCTCGGTCGCGCTCGGCGATTGCGCACGTGCAGGCGCAACTCGTGCGACGATCGCGACGACCGAAACAGCGAGCACGAAGGACGTCACGACGGCGCGCACCACGGACCCCGGCTACGAAGGGTACCGTCGAGGGGCGCTCCGACGCGAGCCTGCGGTACGCTTGCCCTCGGGACGTCGTGCTCGCCGTCGGCAACCGCGTCGGGGACTACCAGATCGTCGACCGCCTGCGCGCGGGCGGCATGGCGACGCTGTTCCTCGCGCGAAGGACCGGTGCGAGCGGCTTCTCGAAGCCCGTCGTCATCAAGGTCATCCACCCGCACCTCGCGAGCGACGACGCGTTCGTCCGCATGTTCGTCGACGAGGCGCTGCTGTCCGCCCGCATCCAGCATCCGAACGTCGTGCACGTCGAGGAGCTGCGGCAGGTCGACGGTCAGCACCTGCTCGTCATGGAGTACGTGCCCGGCTGCTCTCTGGCCCACCTGCTCCGCACGCTCGCCGAGCAAGGCCGCCGCATGACGCCGGAGCTCGCGGTGCTGATCGCCATCCGCGTCGCGGAGGGGCTGCACGCCGCCCACGAGACGCGGGGGGCGGACGGTCAGCTGCTCGGGGTCGTGCACCGCGACGTCACGCCGCAGAACATCCTGCTCGCGTACCAAGGGCACGTGAAGCTCATCGACTTCGGCATCGCGCGCGCGCGCGGACGCAACATGGAGACGTCCACCGGATCGCTCAAAGGGAAGATCCGCTACATGTCGCCCGAGCAGGCGTTCGGCCGCACGGTCGATCGTCGCGCCGACGTCTACTCGCTCGCGCTCGTCCTCTGGGAGATGCTCGCGATGCGCAAGACGTTCGACGGCGACAACGATCTCGCGCTGCTCGATCGCGTGCGCAACCCGGGATCGCCGACGCCGCCGAGCGTGCACTGCCCGGGGATTCCCGAAGCGCTCGACCGAGCGATCGGCGCGGCGATGCAACCCGAGCCCGAAGCTCGGACTCCTACGGCGCTCGCGTTCCGTCGTGCGCTCGCGGATGCGTTGCCGCGCGCGCTCGCGCTCGACGACACGCACCTGGCGGACCTCCTCGCGGCGTTGCTGCCCACGCAGATGGCCGAGGAGCGTGAGCGAGCGTCCGAGAGCGCATCCGGCGTACGCGGCGCACGGGGCGCACCCGCAGCCGCCGAGGAGGTCATCGGAACGCTGACCCTCGCGCAAGCCGAGCTGCTCGACGCCAAGACCGAGATCAGCGACGCGTCGGGAGCAGGGCCGAGCACGGCTCCGAGCTCGACGCGCGAGCCGACCGCACGCACGCGGGCCGTGGCCGCGGAGCCGGCTTCGTCCGCGACCCACGACGAAGGCGACGCGTTCTCACCGCGCACGCCGCAACGCGTCTTGCTGGTCGGGCTCGCCGCCCTCGCGCTCGTCGGGCTCGGCGCGGGCGTCGCGTGGACGGCGATGCAGTGGGGCCGCGCCGACCCCCCACCGGCGCAACCGACGGCGCGACCGGACCGCGTCCACGTCGCGCCCGTCGCGGCCCCGTCGCCGACCCCCGCTGCGGCGACGTCCGACGCGGGCGACACGCCCGCGGCCGAGCCCGGCGCGACGAGCCCAGCCACCAACCGGCGCGCAGCCCGTTCGACGTCCCGGCGCTCGACCACGCCGCGTGCGCAGTCGCTCCCGTCGCGACCGCGACCCCGGCCGACGCCGAGCAAGAGTCGGCCTTCGCGAGTGCCGCTCGCCGACCAGTTCGGGGATTGAGCTTCACGCCCGTCGCCAGACGCTCGGGCGTGAGGCAAGGCTCCCGCACGAACGGGGAGCGGGCGAGGGGCGAACGCCGGTGCGTCCGCTCGGCCACGAGGCACGCAACGTGCGAACCTCGGCTCACCATGCACTTCCGCGTCTTCTGGCTGGCGACGACCGTCACCATCTTCACGTACGCATGCGGCTCCGACGACGACGGCGGCAGCACCACGACGTGCCGAACCTCCGGTGAATGCCCGACGGGCATGACCTGCAGCGATGGAGTCTGCAGTCACCCGCGCGACGTGGGACCGCTTCCCGACGGCGGTGCGCTCGACAGTGCGTTCGACGGAGCGGTCACGCCGCCGCCGTCCTGTCCTCCTGCGCGCACCTGCGGCGCGGAGTGCTGTGCCGAGGGCTCGACGTGCGGCGGCGGGATGTGTTGTCCCGTCGTCGATCTCTGCGGCGGGATCTGCTGCGGGCCCGGCCGCCGCTGCGAGGCCGATCGATGTGTGCTCGACTGCGCCGACGATCGCGTCGTCTGCGGCACCGGCGAGGAGGCGGAGTGCTGCGCGACCGGAGAGCTCTGCTACCTCGGCGCGTGCACCATGCCCGGGCGCGAGTGCGCCACGAGCGCCGACTGCGAGGACGGCACGTACTGCGAGCCGACGGCGTTGAGGTGCTTGCCGCGCGCCCCTGCGGGCTTGTGCGAGTACAGGCCGCCCGTGGGCGAGCTCGAGATCGTCGAGGAATGGGCCTGGCTCGGAGACGACACGGTCGTGCCGACGCACGACCAGGTGATGATGGCGCCGATGGTCGCGAACCTCACCGACGACGACGGTGACGGCACGATCGATCAGCACGACGTTCCGGAGGTCGTCTTCCACACGTTCACCGGAAGCGACTACTGGGAGAGTGGCGTGCTTCGCGCGGTCAGCGGCGTGGACGGCTCGCGCGTCTTCCCGACTGAAGATCCCGGTTACCGGACCTCTCCCGGTGGGGAGATCGCGATCGCGGAGCTCGACGCCGCGTCGCCCGGCCCCGAGATCGTCGCGTGCTCCGGCAGCAACCGCACCGACCGAACACCGGGCCGGCTCATGATCGTGAGCGCCGCGGGCGCGGTGCTCCGTCGTTTCGACACGCCTCCGAACGACGTCCCGTGCGGCTTCGACGCACCCGCCGTGGGCGACATGGACGGCGACGGAGTGCCCGAGATCGTGGTGCGTCTGTTGATCGCACACGCCGACGGCACGGTGGTGACGCGCATCCGCGAGAACGGCGACGCGACCGGCTCGTACAACGCGCTCGCGGACGTCGACGGCGACATGGACCTCGAGATCGTGTCGCCGTCGGGCGTGTATCGGATGGACGGATCGATCGTGTGGGAGCGCCGCGTCGACGCGCCTGGGCGCCCCGCGCTCGGCGACGGAGGCTACGTCGCCATCGCCGACCTCGACCTCGACGGAGCGCCCGAGATCGTGACGGTCGGCGCGGCGCACTCGATCCGCGCGATCGACGCGGCGACGGGCGACGACGTGTGGGGACCGTTCGACATCAACCCGCCGGAGCTCGCAGCGCAGGTCGCGGCCGATCCTTCGATGGGATCGGGCGGCGGACCGCCCACCATCGCGAACTTCGACGGCGATCCCAACCCGGAGATCGCGTTCGCCGGCGGCTTCGCGTACGTCGTCTTCGATCACGACGGCGCGCGTCTCTGGTACTTCGAGACGATCGATCGGAGCTCACGCGTGACGGGGTCGAGCCTGTTCGACTTCGAAGGCGACGGCACCGCCGAGGTCCTCTACAACGACGAACGCTTCTTCCGCATCTTCCGCGGGCCGGACGGCGGAGTGCTCCGCGAGCTCTGCAACACCTCGGGCACGCTGCGCGAGTACCCGCTGGTGGTCGATGTGGACAACGACGATCACGCCGAGATCGTCGTCATGGGCAACTCGTACGCGTTCGGTTGCCTCGACGGGACGCCTTCGCGCGCGGGCATCTTCGTCTTCGGTCACCCGCGAAACGAGTGGGTACGGACGCGACGCATCTGGAACCAGCACACCTATCACGTGACCAACGTCGAAGAGGATGGTCGCATCCCGGCGCGCGAGCGCCCGCACTGGACGGTGCCGCGCCTGAACAACTTCCGGCAGAACGTGCAGCCGGACGGGCTGTTCGACGCGCCGAACCTGCAGCTCGTCGACCTGCGCGCAGGGACGCGGGCATGCCCGATCGAGCTGTCGATCTCCGTCCGCGTGGTCAACGCAGGCGCCGCGAGCGCACCGGCCGGCGTCCCCGTGACGTTCTATCGGACCGACGCGGGCGCACGCACGTTGCTCGGCCGCGCGACGACCACGCGACCGCTCCTGCCGGGCGAGAGCGAGGTTCTGACGCTCGCGCCCGCCTACGTACCTGCCGCCGGCGATCTCGGCCCCTGGCAGTTCGAAGCCGCCGTCAACGCGGCCGACGCCATGCCGATCGACACCTTCCACGAGTGCGACGTCACCGACAACGGCGTGGGCCCGATCGAAGCGGAGTGCCCCACGATCGGCTGATCATGCCGCCGAGAGCGTTTGGATTCCGAGTGAGCCCGAGCCCGCGGCCAGCGGGCGACGGCGAAGTCGCAACACGGCCGAGCGTCAGTGAAGGGCGTGAATGCCGCGCACACGAGCGTCGTCCACCGCACGAGGACGACCGTGAGCGCACCATGACCGACGACGAGCACACGAGCGACGCTGCACCCATCGTCCGAGAGGGTGCACCCTCCGCTGCCGATCCGAGCCCTCCGCAGGCCGATGAGAGCGGCTGCGAGCCCGCGGCGTGTGTCGCTCCGGCCGCCGAGCTCGACGCGCCCGAGGTCGAGGACGACGACGTGCTCGAGGTGGTGGAGGATCGGGAGGAGCTCGAGGCTGCGATGCGCGATCTCTTCGTGCTCGAGGTCCGACGGGTGGCGACCGAGTCGTTCCGCCGGACGCGCCTGCGCGACCAGGAACGCGAGCAGGCGGCTCGCGAGCACGCGCGCGCGCTGCGTCTGCGCATCGCCGCAGAGACCGAGGCGCGCCTCGCGATGGAGCACCGACGCGACGTCGAGCGCGATCGCCTGCAGGCGCGGATCGCAGAGCTCGTGGGCGAGCTCGCACGCGAGGAGCAGGCGCGTCGCACGGCGGAGACCAGGGCGAGCTCGATGGAGAACGCCGCGCGCGTCGCCGAAGGGATGCTCGCGAAGAGCCGCACCGTGGCGTTCGAGCACGGCCTCGCGCAGCTGCGTCGCACCATTCGGTGGACGTCGTCGGCTGCGGTCGCGCTCGCGGCGCTCGTGCTCGTCGTCGTGCTCTCGAACGAGAGCATCGCCCAGGCCGTGTTTCGCCGCGCATCCGGCTTGGCCGTGCCGAGCGAGACCGTGGCAGAGATCGAAGTCGTCACGGGTGCCGCGCGCCCCTGGATCGCGAGCGCGCCTGCGGAGAAGCCGTCGCCCGCATCGGCGGGACCGACATCGACGACACACGCGGCACCGAAGCCTCGGCTCTCGCGGACGCGGGCACGTCCAGCGATCGTCGCGACGCCGAGCGCGACTCCCCCCCGCGCGACGCCCAGCGTCGCACGCGACGACGATCCTCTGGGCGGCCTCGACGACCTCTGAGAGGTCGACGGCATCCCGATCGACCTTCTGATCGCGGCGCAGCACCGGACCGAACGTCGCGGCGCACGCGTGGCTGCGAGCAGTA
>JADZFZ010000229.1 GCA_020854145.1 Deltaproteobacteria bacterium
CGAGCGCGAGGTAGATGCGGCTCCATCCCTCGAAGCGCACGTTGCCGTGCGCCGCGCTCGCGTCGATGACGGCGCGCTCGAGCGCGATGGCCTCGTCGAGACGACCCCGCGCGGCGCGAACGAGGCCGAGGTTCTGCCGCGCGCGTGTCGAGACGGGGTGCAGGCCCATCCGCTCGGCGTCGAGCAACGCCGCCTCGAGCTCCCGTTCGGCCCGCTCGTGATCGCCGAGCTCGATGTGAGCGAAGCCCAGGCTCACGCGCGTGTTGCAGGCGTTGCGTGCATCGCCCGCCTCGACGAACGCCCGCAACGCGGCGTCGTAGCCTTCGACGTCCCCGGCGAGATCCCCGCGGTGGCGCGCGCGTGCTCCGCGCAGGCGGTGCACCTCGGCCAGCGCACGCGGGTCGAGAGCCTCGGTCCGCACCGTGGCGCCCTGCTCGGGCTCGGCCGCGACGACCAGCGCCGCAGCCTTCGAGGTCGCCACGTCCGCATCGTCGTAGTGGCCTGCGTGGAAGAGCATCCTGGCGGCGGCGCACAACGCCATGATCTGCGCCGACCGCGCGCCGTCGGCCGCCACCACGCGAGCGACCTCCACCGCCGTGTCGTGGCCCAGCTCGTAGCGGCCCTGTCGCGTCCACGCGGACATGGCCTCTTCGAGCGCACGAAACCACAGACGCTCCCCGGGCGGCAGCATCAGAGCAGCCTCCACCGCGAGCGACTCGGCCGCCGCGAAGTCCCCGCGCCACCGACGCGCCTCGGCCTCGATGACGCGGAGCGCACCGAGCTTCCTGCCCGTCGCGCTCTCGGCCGCCGCTTGCGCCCGCTCGATCGCCGCCGCGAAGTCGTGCCCCTCGAGCGCCTGCTCCGCCGCGCGACGCAGCCAGATCGCCGCGGCCGCCACGTTGCGTCCGCGCTCGTGATGATTCGCGAGCGTGGCGGCGTCCGTCTCACCGGCCGCTTCGAGCCACGTGGCGGCCAATCGATGACCGAGCTCCCGGTCCGAATCGGTCAGCGACGCGTAGGCAGCGTCGCGCACGATCGCGTGGCGAAAGCGGAGCTCCTCCTCGCCCGGGAAGCGACACGTCGGGCGAGCTTCCACGAGCTCGAGCGCCGCGAGCGTGTCGAGCACGCCGCTCGACGGCCGCGTCCGTGACGCTCCCGTGAGCGCGTCGACGCCGCCGCGCCAGAACGTCTGACCGAAGACGCTCGCGGCTCGGAGCGCTCGGCGCACCTCGGGCTCGAGTCGCTCGAGCCGCGTCTGGACCATCGCGAGCACCGTCTCGGGAGCGTCGTCTTCGCGCCCCTCCGCGACCGCCCGGATGAGCTCCTCGAGAAAGAACGCGTTGCCCTCCGAACGCTCGACGATGCGCGAGACGACGTCCGCGCCGATGGAGCGCGAGCCGAGCACGGCGTGCACGAGCGACGTCGCGGCGCGTCTCGGCAGTGGTGGGAGCCGCAGCTCGGACAGCTCCTCCTGGGCGTCGAGCGCGCGCACGAGATCGACGCCCGGACGCGCGACCGCCAGCACCATCAGCGCGCGCGCCGACGCCCGACGTCTCGCTGCGCCCACGAGGCGCACCGACGGGCGGTCACCCCAGTGCAGGTCCTCGAGCACGAGCAGGAGCGGGCCCGCTTCGAGCTCGGCCGCCACGAGATCCTCGAACGCGCGCAGGATCTGATCGCCCATCAGGATCCCGTCGGCGAGCGCGCACCGGAGCTGCGCAGCCACCGCGGGTTCGAGCGACGGGTCGTCGGCGAACGAGACGCTCGCCATCTCGCCCAGGAACGCGGCGACCCGCGCCGCGTCGAGACCGCGCAGGTGTCGCTCGACGCGGGCACGCAGCTTCTGGCGCCTGATCTCGAGCGACTCGCCGTCGCGAATCCCCGCGAGCCCTCGCACCATCGGAGCGAGCATCCCGAAGGCGGACGACACGCGCATCGGATCTCCGCGCGCCGTCCAGACGTCCACGCCGCCGAGCCGCTCCACCTCGAGGAGGAGCTCCTGGCGAAGCCGCGACTTGCCCGAGCCCGCGGGCCCCGAGACCAGGACCACGCGCGCGGACTGCTCGAAGATGCACTCCTGCAGCGTCTGTCGAAGCCACCCGAGCTCGCGCTCGCGGCCGACGCACGGCGTGGTCACGCCGAGCAGCACCCTGGGTGGCAGGACCAGCTCGCGCTCGCCACGCAACACGAGCCCGCCTTCGTCGCCGCCGATGTCGAAGTGCGCGTCGAGCAGGCCCGCGGTGACGTCGTCGATGCGCACGGGCAGCGGCTCGCTCGTCTCCGCGGCGCTGGCCCGAACGAGCCGCGCAGCACGATCGATCGCGTCGCCCACCGGAACCGATCGAAGCGCCGACGTGAGCGCGCGTCCCGTCGCGATCGCGATCGGGAGCGCGGGCAACGCGCTGCGCATGGAGAGCGCGCATCGCGCCGCGCGAAACGCCTGATCCGTCGCCACGCCCGTCGCCGACGCGTCCCGTCGCTGCGCGCTCACGGTGGCCACCCACGAGCCGTCCGCGAGACGCTCGAGGCGACCTCCCGCACCTTCGACCGCCGCGTGCAGCGCCACATCGGGACCCTCGGCGAGCGTCGGCAACGTGCCGGCCGAGCCTTCGGGCGATGGGACCGTGTCGAGCCTCTGGGGCCATCCGCGCCCGAGCGCGTCCACGAGGATCACGCACACGAAACGCTGCTCGCCACGGCTCAGGGTCGCCGAGTCCTCCGGGTTGGCGGCGAGCCTCGCGCTCGCTGCGCCCTCGCTCCCCACGCTCGCCTCGACCGCATCGAGCGCGGCGACGACCGCAGCCGCGTCCGAAGGGCGATCCTCCGGCTGCTTCTCCAGCATGCGCGCCACGAGCGCGTCGAGCACGCCGGGGATCTCCGGATCGAGGTCGCGCACGCGAGGGGCATCGTCGAGCAGCACCTTCGCCATCAGCCCGAGCACGTGCTCGGCGACGAACGCGGGTCGGCCCGTCAGACACTCGAAGAGGACGCATCCGAGCGCGAACACGTCGGCACGCGCGTCGATCTGACGATCTCCGCGGACCTGCTCGGGCGCCATGTAGCCGGGAGTCCCGATCGCGACCCCGGTGCGTGTCGTGGCGCGCGCGAGCTCGTCGTGGTGTGCGACGCCGAAGTCGAGAAGCATCGCGCCGTCGGGCCGTCCTGCGCGGAGGAACACGTTGCTGGGCTTGACGTCCCTGTGGACGATCCGCCTCGCGTGAGCCGCTGCCAACGCGTCTGCCACGCGGCGCGCCACGACGAGCGACTCCGCGACGCTCGGCCGGCCGCGCTTCAAGTGCGAAGCGAGGCTCTCGCCGTCGAGCCACTCCATCGCGAGGTAGAGGCTGCCGCCGGTCTCGCCGCGCGCGAGGTAGCGCACGATGCCGGGGTGCTCGAGCGCCGCGAGGATGCGCGCCTCGCGTTCGAACCGTTCGCGGTGCTCGACGTCCTGATCGTGCAGCAGCTTGAGCGCCACCGGCCCACCGGACACGCGGTCGCGCGCGCGCATCACGATGCCCATGCCCCCGGCCCCCGCGATCGATTCGACCTCGAAGCGGCCGGCGACGACGTCACCCGGCTGCATCCCCCGAGTATGCACGGAGTCGCTCGGCTCGGTTGAGGACCCGCCG
>JADZFZ010000230.1 GCA_020854145.1 Deltaproteobacteria bacterium
AGGTGGAGCAGCTCTGTCGCGACGCGAAGGTGCTCCAGATCTACGGCGGCACCGACGAGATCCAGATCTCGCAGATTGCGAGAACGCTGCTGGCGCGCGGGCAATGAGCGTAGCGGCGCGGTGAGCTCTTCGGCCGCCCAGAACGGCGAGCGGAGGGTGGACGGGGTGCTGTGACGACCCTGGAAGCTGGCCACCGTGCGCCGCGAGCGCTCGAGATCTGCCATGTTTTCAGAGCAATCCGGTCCCTCACCCGGACCCAGCGCGTCGGACGATCACACCGCGTCCAACGGGGTGTTGTGGCGCGACGGCCTGCTCGCCTAGATTGGGGGCATGTCGGTGGGCCGCGTCTTCGTGCTCGCGCTCGCCGCGTGGCCTCTCCTGCCGGTCGTCGCGGCCGCTCAGTACGGGACCGATCCGTACGCGCAGTACGGCCAGACGGGCGGCTACGGTACGCCCTCGACACCGCCTGCGACGCCGACGCCTGGCAGCGACGAGGACGTCGACTTGGCTGCGGGCGGGCACGTCGGTTACGTCCGCCTCGACGAGCACAACTTCGTGGCGCCGGTGCTCGCGGCCGACATCCGCCTCTACTTCCTGCAGGCCGCGGTGCGTATCCCGCTCCGCTTCCGCCTCGACACCGGCGACATCCGCGAGCAGGACTGGGACGAGGCCGCCGACTTCTTCCGTCTCGGGCAGTGCGTCCGCTTCGATCTCGCGAGCCGCGACGAGGCCGAGTCACGGTTGCCGATGGGCGCGCGTGCCGCTCCGTTCGAGCGCGAACGCGGCAACTGCCAGCCCTGGGACATGGACCTCGGCGACACGTACTTCTCGGTGCGCCTCGGCCGCTTCCACGACTTCATGCTCGGGACCGGCACCATCCTGCGCAGCTTCTCGAACGACCTGAACCCGGATCACTTCCTGCCGGGCTTGATGGCCGACATCAAGGTCGAGCGGTACATCACCGCGCGCTTCATCCTCGACAACGTCGCGTCGCCGGGCGTGATGGGCGGCTCGTTCACCTTCGCCCCCGTCGGGTCCGAGACGCCGGCGGAGCTGCTCGTGCGCGGTCTGCGCAGGCCGATCTCACCGCACCAGCTCGCCATCGAGGGCACGGTCGTGGCCGACCTGCAGGCACCCGACCGCGTGCGCACGGCGTTCGGCCTCGGCCTCGTCGATGCGCAGCGCAACCTCCTGACGACCGTCACGCCGCTGCTCGTCGTGGGTGCGAACCTCCAGTACATCTACCAGCTCGATACCGAGTTCCTGCTGGGCGCCCGGGCGGACCTCAACTGGATCACCGGCTTCGGGATGGGCGGCCACGCTCAAGCCGGTGCGATCATCCAGCACCCGCAGGCCGATTGGCGGCTCATCCTCGGTGCCGAAGGCCGCCTCTTCCAGGGCAACTACGTTCCCACCTACTTCGACAGCTACTACCAGATCAACAGCCAGCAATACACGCTGACCGATGGCCTCGTGGAGCAGCTCGGCGGCCAGCGCTTCGTGACGAAGCGCGAGTTCCTCGAGTCGCTCGACCCCGACGACTGGCGCGGCGGCTACCAGGCGGGCTTCCGTTTCGAGCTGCGGAGCGGCACGCCTTTCGTCGACCAGCGGGTGCTCTTCTTCGCGCAGCTCTACGCCGGCGACAACATCGAGCGCGACAACGACGGCGAGGTGACGCTCACGATCGGCGTGCCGCGCCTGTCCGACGCCATCGACATCTACGCGCTCTACTCGCGCCAGAGCATCGACAGCTTCGGCGACCTGTTCGAGCTCGACGACACGCTGGTGAAGCTGCACGTGCGCTGGGATCTCCTGCGCGGGCTGATGTACGTCCTGCTCGAGTACGGCCGCATCTGGCAGGTGCTCATCGACCAGGAGAGCTTCAGCACGCTCGGCTTCACCTCGGAGAACGTGTTCAACATCTCGCTCGGCTTCGAGGCCGGCATCGCGGGCCGCCCCGCCGCGACCCACGGCCTGCCCGCTCCGTAGCGACCCCGCACCTGCCAGCCGTCCACGACGCAGCAACGTTGGGGTCTTCTCGTCACGCCTTCAGGCGGGGCGATCGAATCGCCACGAGACGACGCGCCACAAGTCGGGCCGCACTTGCTCGACGGTCACCCAGATCCGGAATCGCCCGCGCTCGGCGGCTCGCTGCAGGGCAGCCAGACGCGCGTCCCCGACGACACGGAAGTCGTCCTGGTAGAGGTGCGCGCCGCTCTGGGTGAAGCGCGGATACGAAAGCCGAAGAACCGTGCCGTTGGCGCCGCGGGTGACCTCCGGCCAGATGCCGTCGGCGCGCTCGGGAGCGGGCGCCGTACCGACGTCCGTGTAGGAGCCGCAGGCGAACGCGACCGATGCCGGCGCAGCGGCGAAGACCAACGACGAAAGGGCCAGGGTGACGACTCGCGCGATGGGTGACATGGGTTCCTCCTCGGCGCCGCTCTCTCGGCTCGCTGCGCCCTCGGATGGACAACGCGGCCGCGAGCCGACAGGTGCACCCAATCGTGCGACATCGCTCCCAGCGACGGGAACGCGCGCGCGGCGCGTAGTCCTTCGGCTTCCCGGCCGAGCTACGGCTCGGCTCGACGCTCCCCCGCGTGGGGAGAGGGTGGGCGCGAGGTCTGCGACCCCGCGAGTTGCGTGGGCGCCTTGCGGGAGGCGCGGAGTTGGCTTCAGGTTGCACACGTGGCGACGCCGAGAAGCAGACATCGCGCGCAGCCCGGGCTCGCGGTCGATCGATCCGGGCTCGAGGCGCATCTACGACGGCTCGGGTTCGAGGGCGCCCTCATCGTCGCGATGGAGCCGCTCGGGAAGGTGGGCGCTTCCATCAAGGGCCTCGGGTACGGTGAGCCGGTCCGCGTCGTGTTCCGGGACGCGACGGGCGACCGAAGCGTCGTGTTGCGCACCGTCGCGGCGAGCGGCTACGGGCACGACCGCCGCTCCGATCGCGCCGCCGAGGTGCTGCTGTCGTTCGACACGTTCGGGACGCTGCCTGCGCACGTCCGGGCGATCGACGTCGGGTTCCTCGGCTCCGACGGGACGCCTCTCTCGGTGCGCGAGTGCGGCGAGCCGTTCCTCGTCACGGAGTACGCGGAGGGGCGGCTCTACGCGGAGGATCTCGCCGAGATCGGCCGCCGCGGCGCCGTCGTGCCGCTCGATCTGCAGCGCGTCGACACGCTCGCGAGCTACGCGGCGCACCTGCACCGCGAGAAGATCGACGACGCGCGCGTGTACGTCCGCGCGGTCCGCGATCTCGTCGGTCACGGCGAGGGCGTCTTCGGCATCACCGACGGCTATCCGTCGCTCGCGTCGGATGGCGGTCCTTCCGCCGCGAGCGGCGTCGTGGCCAGCGATGGCGGGATCGGCGTGGAGCGTCTCGAAGCGATCGAGCATCGCCTGCTCGCGTGGCGCTGGAAGCTCAAGCGCCACGTGCATCGCTGCCGCGCGACCCACGGGGACTTCCATCCGTTCAACGTGCTCTTCCGCGAGGGTGTCGACCTGACGTTGCTCGACAGGAGCCGCGGGGGGCGCGGCGATCCCGCGGACGACGTCGCGTGCATGACGATCAACTACCTGTTCTTCGGGCTGCGATTCCCGAGCGCGTTTCGCGAAGGGTACGGGCGGCTGTGGTCGCGCTTCTGGCGGCGTTACCTCGCCGAGACCGGTGACCACGAGATGCTCGCCGTGATCGCGCCGTTCTACGCGTGGCGGGCGCTCGTCGTCGCGAGCCCTGCGTGGTACCCGGACCTCGACACGAGCGTACGGGACCGGTTGCTCCGCTTCGCCGAGGACGCCCTCGATGCGGAGCGTCTCGACCCCGATCGGATCGAGGCGGAATTCGGCGCGCGCTCGCCCCTCACCCCGACCCGCTCCCCATCGGGGGAGAGGGGGCCTGGTCCCGAATTCGCCTTCCGAGCCTCCCACGCCCCACAACCGAAGCCCCCTGGTCGGAAGGCGAAATTCGTCGCGCGCTCGCCCCTCACCCCGACCCTCTCCCCATCGGGGGAGAGGGGGCCTGGTCCCGAGTTCGCGCAGCGACCCATCGACGCGCGTCCCCTCTCCCCGCGACGCGGGGAGAGGCAGGGTGAGGGGCCTGGTCGTGAACGCGGCGAGCTCGGCCCCCGCCAGCCAGCCCGGGGGTCGGTCGTCTGGCTCACGGGCAGGCCGGCGTCGGGCAAGACGACGATCGCGCGGGCGCTGCACCGCGAGCTCGCGGCGTCCGCCGTCGCATCGTGCGTGCTCGACGGCGACGAGCTGCGTCCCGTGCTCGTCCCGGACGCGGGCTACGACGCGCCGGGCCGCGCCGCGTTCTACGGTGCGCTGGCCTCGCTCGCGTGGGTCCTCGCCGAGCAGGGGCTCGTCGTGCTCGTGGCCGCGACGGCGCCGTCGCGTGCGCACCGCGACGTCTTGCGGGCGCGCGCGCAGGCGTCGCGGTCCGACGGGGCCGAGTCCGGTCCGCGGTTCGTCGAGGTCCACGTCGCGTGCGACGAGGGGGTCTGCGCATCACGCGACCCGAAAGGGCTGTACGCGGCCGCACGCCGCGGCGAGGTGAGCACGTTGCCCGGGGCTCAGGTCGCGTACGAAGCGCCGCTGCATCCCGAGCTGACGGTCGACACCTCGAACGCAAGCGTGCAAGACACCGTCGCGGCCGTGCGCCGCGCGCTCGCGATCACTCGCACGTGACGGGCGCGCTCGTGCGCAAGACGTCGGGCGTCATGGTCGGCGACGGGCCGTAGAGCATCGAGATGACCGCGCTCGAGGCCGCGCAGAGTCGCGCCACGTCGATGGACGATCCCATCGCCTCGCCGCGCACGCGGACCTCCTTCGTCTCGCCGGGTGACAGATGCCCGTCGAAGCTCGTGGGGCGATCGAGGTTCACCGTCCCGACGACCGCGTCGTCGACGAGGATGTCGGCCCTCGGGATCACGACGACCTGCTCTTCCTGCGCGTAGCTGCCGAGCTCGAGCGTGACGAGCGCGCTCACCGTGATGGTCGCGCCATCACCCGTGCCCGTGACGCGGATCGCGCCCTCGCTCGCGTCGGCGACGAGGATGACGTCCGTCTCGTCGGGGCAGCCCGACGTCGAGAACGACAGCGCCACGAGCAGCGCGGCCGCCCCCATCAGGAGGGCGCGGGGGGGTGACGACGGGGCGCGGGGGCGTGAGCGACCGAGCCGCACGAGGATCGGTCGGACCTTCGTGCGGCTGCGCATCACCGCTTCTTCTGCGCGAGACGTTGTCGGAGCCGCGGCATCACCGTGTCGATCTTCCGCATGTGCCGCGCGATGTCTTCCTCGTCCGACGGCATGTGCAGCTGCGCTTCCATGACCTCGTCGTAGAGCCAGCGGCTGTCCTCGGGATCGCTCACGCAGTTTGCCGGCGTCTTGCCCTTGAACTCGATCGCTCGACACGTGTCGACGCGCTCGTCGAAGAGCTCGAAGAGCTCGCCGAGAAACGACCGAGCCGTGGCGAGATCGGCCGCCATGCTCCCGAACAGCTCGGGTCGCTCCTTCGCGTACACCTTCGCGCGCTCCGGGTTGTGCGCGCAGATCCGCTCCAGCGCGATGCGCAGCACCAGCACGTCGTCGATGATGCCGAGCGGCCCGAGCGTGTCGGGGAGCAGGTCGCCTGCAGCGAGCCCGTAGAAGATGGCGCCCGCTCCGAGCACGCGCATGTCCTCGTCGAGCTCGCCATCGTCCACTACGAAGAAGCTGTCTTTGAGATCTCGACCGTACGACGCAACGCAACGAGTCATCGCGTCGCTGAACTCCCGGGCACTCATGGATGGGCTCACGTCTCTCGATATAGGGGAAAAGACTGCCCCCGTCAGGGGGCGCGTGGGTGAACATGCCCCGGATGGGGGGCGCGGTGTCAGGGGGGCGCGTGCGAGACGCGCCCGCGGACATTCGGATCAGTCGGGGATCAGCTCGCGACCGGCGGGGCACGCCACCTCGACGCCGGTCGGCCCCGCTTCGGTCTGGAGGATCTTGAACTCGACGCGCCGGTTGCGCTCCCAGGCTTCGTCGTTGTGGCGCGGATCGACCGGGCACCGCTCGCCGTAGCCGGCGGAGCGAAGCCTGCTGCGCTCGACGCCGCGCTGCACGATCGCCTCGAGCACGGCGGCTGCGCGATCCCGCGTGAGCCGGATGTTGTACTCGTCCGTCGCGCGCTCGTCGGCGTGCCCCTGGATCTCGACGAGACGGATCTGCGGGTTGCCCACGAGCGTGCGCGCCACGGCCTCGATGATCGGGAAGCTGCGCTCCTGGATCACGGCACTGTCGGTCTCGAAGTAGATCTTCTCGAGGATGATGATCTGATCGTCCTCGACGATGACCGAGCCGCGGTCGGGGCAGCCGTCTTCGTCCTCGGTGCCGTTGTACGTCTCGGGGTCGTTCACGCACGAGTCGTTGACGTCGAGGATGCGATCCTGATCGTTGTCGGGATCGGGGCAGCCGTTCTCGTCCTCGAATCCGTCGCGATCTTCGGGATCGTTCGGGCACAGGTCGTCCCCGTCGAGGATGCCGTCCTGGTCGTTGTCGGGATCGGGGCAGCCGTTCTCGTCCTCGAACTGGTCTCGATCTTCGGGGTCGTCCGGGCACTGGTCGACGTTGTCGAGGATGCCGTCGCCGTCGCGATCGCCTTCGTTGCCTTCGGGGCAGCCGTCCTCGTCGGCGTCGCCGTCGCGATCCTCGGGCACGAGCGGGCAGTCGTCGTCGTCGTCGAGGATGCCGTCGCGATCGTTGTCGGGATCGGGGCAGCCGTCGGTGTCCTCGAAGTCGTCCTGATCCTCGGGATCGTCGGGGCACTCGTCGACGTCGTCGCGCAACCCGTCGCCGTCGCGGTCGCCGATGCTCGGCTCGAAGATGAACCCGATGAACGCGCGCACCTCGGCGGCGTCGAAGCCCTGGCTCATGATGCCGGTGCCACCACCGATCATCAGGTAGCTGTTTCGCTCGACGAAGATCTTGAGCCCGCCGACGACTTCGAAGGGCAGCGCACGAGCGCCGCCGTCGCCGAGCCCGCCGACGATCGCGTTGCCGTAGCCCTCGAGCACGATGTCGATGGCGGAGGCGGCTCGCCAGCTCGCGCCGACGCCGTAGGTGACGGCGCTGCCGTAGTCGAAGCTGCTGATGTCGCCAGCCGGGCAGCCGGTCATCATGTCGGGCGTGCTGTCGCAGAAGTCGAGGCGGGTGCCCTCGCCGATCGCGAGGCGGAAGCCGACGTTGAAGTCGACGCGGAAGCGGCGCGACGGCGCCCACTCCGCCGCCAGACGCGGCCAGAGCGCGAAGCCGTCGCCCGCGAAGCTCTCCGGCTCGCCCGTCGGCAACTCGGCGCTGAGGATCGCGGCGAGCCCGATGGGCATGCGGTCGGATCGCAGGATCCGCCACTTCGCGTGCAGGACCAGATCCCCGATGCTCTGGAACGACAGGCCGCCGTCGGGCGCGACGTAGCTCGGGCCTGCGCCGCTCCCGACCGAGATCCCCTCGATCCCGTCCACGACGTGCACGGGGATCTGGAGCCCGAGCACGATGTGGTTGAAGAGGCCGATGTTGAAGCTGAAGGTGCCGGTGAAGTAGTTGTCGATGACGCTCGACGTGTCCTGCGAGCCACCGAGCAGCGCGGGATCGCGGTAGAGCGATCGCCCGTAGTCGAGCACGAGACCGAACGAGATGTCGGTGTGCCCGAGGATGTCCGTGCCCTCGACGCTGAGCAGTCCCTTGGAGTCGACCGCGGGGCGGAAGAGGCGGAACGACGCCCCACCGTCGAGCAGAAGCTCCTGCGCACGCGCCGTCTGCGGAGCCCACGACGCGCCGGCGCCGAGCCCGAGGACGGTCAGCGCGATCGCAACGAACGACCCGCGACGCATCGAGGAAGACATGGCTCTCCTTGGAGTCCTGGATTTCGCCCCCCTCGGGGGGCAGTTGTCCTCCACCCTTCGCGCGGGGGGAGCTCGTGTCCGCACTCGAAGCGGAGGAGGTTCTCCACCCTTCGGGTAGGAGAAAGTGCGGGGCCCGCGGTAGCACGAACGTTCCGGGCGAGTCAACGGCGGGAAAGCCGCGGAAGGCCCCGTCACTGGCCGCGCGTCTGTCCCAACACTTGGCGGTACGCCAACGACGTTCGGTCGTCCGGGAACCGCCGGACGAACTCGGCCATGTCGCGCCGTGCGTCGCCCGCACGGCCGACCGACTGGAGGCTCGAGATCCGGAGGCGCAGCAGCCGCGCCGAGAGCCCCCGCTGCCCCTCGAGGACCCGGACGTAACACGCGCTGTTCGTGCACTCGCGGACGCGACTTCCGAGGTCTTCGGCCGGGGGGGTCGGTGGCGTGGGAGTGGACGGCGGCGTCGGCGTCGGACGGTCCGGCGGGGTCTCCGGCGCGCCCGGCGTGTCTTCGCGAGCTTCCCCCGCTCGCCTGCGTGCCTCCGACAGCAGCCGGCTCGCGCGCTGTTGCTCCGACGGCTCGAGCGCCCGGTCGCCCACGAAGTCGCGCACGATCGCAGCAGCCTGCGCGGGCCTCGCTTGGAGCACGCTCTGGGCTCGGCCGATCTCGCGCCGGAAGTGCTCGCGCACGACGTCTCCAACGTCCGTCTGCGAGCGGTAGAAGCTGTTGCGCGGGATCTGCTGGAACGCCTGGAGGGCGTCGGCGCGGTTGCCGAGCTCGTACGCGGTGTGGCCGCGGATGTACGCAGCCTGCGCCTCGCGCTCCGACGCGGCGGCGGTCTTGCCCCGACGAGCCGCCTGGTTGTCGGGCTCCTGCGCGAGCACGCGGTCGTAGAGGGCCTCGGCATCGGCCCACCGTTCCGCCGCCATGTACGTGTCGGCCGTCGAGAGCGCATGGGCGACGTTGACCTGATCCTGTGGGGTCGTGGGCGGTGTGGGGGGCGTCGGGCTCGTGGGCTCGGTCGCGGCGCCCGCGTCGAGCTGCGCGACGGGATCGGTGGCCGGATCCGTTCCGGTGCCGCTCGTCGCGAACGGATCGGACGAGCCCTGTACGCTCGGCCGCTCTTCGCCCGCGAGCGCGAGCAGCGTCGCGAGCACGATGGCCACGAGGATGAGGAGGATCCCGACGACGAGCGGCGCACGGGATCGATCGTCGATCCGGACCGCGTCCATCTGGATCGTCTGGTCGGCGTCGAAGCGGTAGTGCTCGCCGTGGCCGACGTAACGGAAGCGCACCTGGCCGAGCTCGAGCACGTCGCCCGGCCGCAGCTCCGCTTGTTGCACCTCTTGGCTGTTGACGCGGAGCCCGTTGGCGCTGCCGAGGTCCGTGACCTTGAAGGAGTCGCCCTCGCGGACGATCTCGGCGTGCTCGCGCGACACCGACCGGTGGTTGACCGAGACGTCGAGGTCCTCGGCGCGGCCGAGCCGCATGCGGGGCCGCGACAACGCGAACTCGGCGCCCGGGGAGGGCGGCGAGATCATCACGAGACGCGCGGGGGGAACCGGCTCGCGCGGCGCCGCGATCATCGCGGTCGCGGCCTCCGGCGGCATCTCCATCGGGATCGTCTGCTCGGTCCCGGCCGCCGTGTCGGCACCGTCGAGCAGGAGCGACAGCTTGTAGTCGCCGATCAGGACCTCGTCGCCGTGCTTCAGGGCCGAGCGACCCTTGACCCGGATCCCGTTGACCCGGATGCCGTTGTACGAGTTGACGTCCTCGACCGTGTAGGCGCCGTTCTCGCGGACCAGCTTGGCGTGCCGGCGCGAGATGTTCCGCTCCGTCAGGCGGATCGTGTTGCCTTCCTTGCGACCAATGGAGATCTCGTCCCTGACGAGTGGGACGACGGTCGTCCGGCTCTCATCGTCGCAGATGACGAGCTTGAACATTGGGCGAGGTCAGGCGTTGCCGCGACGCCAGGAGATCCATTTCCCCTGAGCGACGCGCAACATGCGGAAGCCTACACGAACGCCGAGTCGGCGCGCCAGTGTCGCGTGACCAGTTCGTCTCGTCACGGCAGACTGAGGCCGTGGCGCGCCGGATCGTGGCCCTCGCGGCGCTCGTTGCGGTCGTCTCTCCCGGCTGCTCCGAGGACCGGCCGCTCCCCGTACGACCCAGCGGAGGGACGCGCGACGCGGCGCGCGAAGACGCGTTCGAGCCGCTTCCCCCCGACGAGGACGCCGGAGCGCCGGTCCGTCCGACGAACGGGCCCGCCATCCTGCCGGCCGCCGACGTCGAGGTCGTGCTGCCCTACGAAGGCGCGCCCGCCGAGGTGACGCTCCGCGCGCGCGTCGAGCTCCAGCGGCTCGACGTTCACTTCTCCGTCGATACGACCGGGAGCTTCGACGACGAGATCGAAGCCCTCTCGCGGAGCCTCAGCTCGCGGATCATCCCGCGGCTGAGGTCGCGCGTGGACGAGGTCGGGATCGGCGTCTCGCGATTCGAGGACTTCCCGGTGCGTCCGTTCGGAGGTCCGTTCGACCTGCCGTTCGAGCTGCTGACGCCGATCACGACGAGCAGCGCGCGCGCGACGCTGGGGGTCCGCGCGCTGCTGCCGCTCGGCAACGG
>JADZFZ010000231.1 GCA_020854145.1 Deltaproteobacteria bacterium
CGGAAGGACGCATGGTCCTCGTGCACGAGATCGTCCATGCGCTCCAGGACCAGCACCATCGCCTGCAGCCGATGATCGATCGACTGCGCGAGAACGACGCGCAGAACGCGTTCAAGGCCGTCATCGAGGGCGACGCGACGCTGGCGATGGTGCGGTTCGTCGGGCTCACGGCGGGCATCGATCCGCTCGAGCTCCCGGGCGGCGCCGAGCGCATCCGCGACAACGTCATGTCGAGCGGCGTCGGCAGCTCGCCCGCGCTCGCACGCGCGCCGCGCATCGTGCGCGAAGTGCTCGTCTCCCAGTACGGCGACGGCCTGGTCTTCACGCACGCCGTGGAGCGTGCGCGCGGACGCGAGGCCATCGACACCCTCTTCGTGACGCCGCCGCCGTCGAGCGAGCAGGTGCTGCACCCCGAACGGTGGCTCGCGAGCGACGCTCCGAGCACGGTGGCGTTGCCAGACGTGACGCCGCCGCCGGGAACGAGCCTCGTGCACGAGGACACGATCGGCGAGCTCGAGCTGCGCATCTGGCTCACGCTGGCCAACGACGATCCGTCGGCCGCCCGCGCCGCCGAAGGTTGGGACGGCGATCGCGTGCGCGTGTGGGCCTCGCCCGACGGCACCCGCGACGCGTTCCTCTGGGTCACGACGTGGGACACCGACGCCGACGCCACGGAGATGGAGACCGCCGCGCGCGCGGTGGCCTCGACCCTGCGCGCGCAGGTGACCCGCCGCGGCCACGACGTCGTCATCGCACGCGGGGTCACGAGCCCGTCGACGCCGAGGCCTTGAGCTCGGCCCACTCGGGCGCCCATCCGAGCGCACGCTTCGCCGGGGTGGGCCTCGACGGTGGCGTCCCCGCGGTCGCGGTCGTGTAGAGTGCGCGGCCGATGGCACGGGATCGGGCTTCGTGGGACCGGTACTTCATGGACATCGCGACGGTCGTCGCGACGCGAGCGACCTGCGACCGCAAGCACGTCGGCGCGGTCATCGTGCGCGACAAGACGATCCTCTCGACCGGGTACAACGGCTCGATCCGCGGGCTGCCGCACTGCGACGAGGTGGGGCACATGATGGAGGACGGCCACTGCGTCCGCACGACGCACGCGGAGGCCAACGCCATCGTGCAGGCCGCGCGCAACGGCGTGGGAATCGACGGAGCGGGCATCTACGTGAGCGCCTCTCCGTGCTGGGGCTGTTTCCGCCTGATCGCGAACGCGGGCATCCGCCGCATCTGCTACGGCGAGTTCTATCGCGACCGGCGGATCTTCGACTTCTCCCGGGACCTGGGCATCGAGCTCGTGCACATCCTCGCGGACGGATCCGCCCGGCTGGGGGAAGCGCCCGCGACGGACGATTCCACGCATTGACGTGATCCTTCGGCGACATTAGACCGCCGGCCCTGCCCCTCGAGGGCCGCGGCGCGAAGCGCCAGGAGCCGTCATGACCGAAGCGAACGTCACGTCGACCGTCAACCGCCTCTCGCCGGTGCTGGTGGAGCTGGCCGTGCAGGTCCCCTGGGACCGAGTCCGCGTCGAGCTCGACAAGAGCTACGGCAAGCTCCAGCGCAGCGCGACGATCCGCGGCTTCCGCAAGGGCAAGGTGCCTCGCCAGGTGCTCAAGCAGCTCTTCGGCGCGCAGGTCGAGAGCGAGGCGTCGAGCTCGCTCATCCAGGCGGGTCTCTTCGAGGCGGTCACCCAGCACCAGCTCGCAGTCGTCGCGGCGCCGACGGTGGAGCCCGAGCGCATCGTCGACGGATCGCCCCTCGCCTTCAAAGCGAAGCTCGAGGTACGACCGCAGATCGAGACGCTGGAGCTCGACGGGCTCGACGTGAAGATCCCGTCGTTCGCAGTCACCGACGAGCAGGTCGCGACGGAGCTCGAGAACCTGCGCACCGAGCACGCGGACCTCGTGGAGCCGGATCCGCCACGACCCGCCCGGGCGAAGGATCGTCTCGTCATCGACTACGAGGTCACGATCGACGGCGAGAAGAAGCCGGATCTCGGAGCGACCCAGAAGGCCGTGGACCTGGGAGACGGATCCCTTCTCGACGCGCTTGAGTCGGCGCTCACGGGCGTCGCCGAGGGCGAAGAGAAGGACGTCGACGTGCCCTTCGCGGACGACCACCCGTCGGAGCGCCTGCGCGGCAAGACGGCGCGCTTCCACGTCACGGTGAAAGAGGTGCGCGAGCGACGCCTGCCGGAGCTCGACGACGAGTTCGCGAAGGATCTCGGCGATCACGAGTCGCTCGACGCGCTCAAGACGGCCCTGCGCAGACGGCTCGAAGAAGCCGCATCGGCGCAGGAGAAGAACGCGTTGCGCGAGGCCATCGTGGACGCGTTGTGCGCCAGGCACCCGATCCCGCTGCCGCCGACGCTGGTCGCGCAGCAGGAGGCCGCCATGACGCGCGCGCTCTCGCAGACGTTCCGCGGGCGCATCCCGGTCGACGAGGCGACCATCCACATGGGCGCGGAGCGGAAGGTGCGCGCGGCGATCCTCTTCGGCGAGGTCGCCGTGCAGAACGGCCTTCGCGTCGAGCAGGCCGACGTGGACACGCGGCTCGCAGCGATGGCCGCCGCGAAGGGCAAGCACGTGGCGAAGCTGCGCGCCGAGTACGCCGACCCCGAGAAGCGCGAGGCGCTCGAGAGCGACATCATGCACGAGAAGATCGCCGCGCTGCTCGAGAGCAAGGCGAACGTCTCGCGCGTCGCGCCTGCCGCGCCCGAGTCGGTGGGCTCCCCCGC
>JADZFZ010000232.1 GCA_020854145.1 Deltaproteobacteria bacterium
CCGAGGTGGCCGGACCCGCGAGCGACGTGTACTCGCTCGGGCTCGTCCTCTACGAGCTGGCGACCGGGCGTCACGCGTTCGAAGCCGGCTCGGTCGTCGCCTCGCTGGTCGCACGACACCAAGACGACGCCCCGGCGCCGCGGACGGCGAACCCGGAGATCGATCCGGCGCTCGATGCGCTCATTCTCCGGATGCTCGACCGCACGCCGGAGAGTCGTCCCGAGATGTCCGAGGTCGCCGCCGTGCTCGCGCGCATCGCGCACGTCGCGACCCCGGCTCGACGCGCACCCACCGCCCCCACCATTCCGGGCCACTATCGAGCTCGCATCCGTTCGCGAGCTTGGCTCGCCGTGATTCCCGCCGTCGTCTTCGGGCTCGCAATGGTCTGGATCGCGACACGCGGGCTCGTCCCGATCTCGCGACGCGATCCCCAGCCCCCGAGCACGCCTGCCGGTTCGGCGAGCGGGGTCACCTCCCCCCCGTCGATTGCAGTGCTCCCATTCACCACGGCGGGCGATCCCGCGAATGCCTATTTCAGCGCCGGCGTCACCGAGGACATCGTCTCGATGCTCGCCCGGGCCCCCGACCTCTCCGTCCGCTTCCACGGCGCCGCCGCCAGCGACGCCGGTGCGCCGCTCGACGAGCAGCGAATCGGCCGCGAGCTCGGCGTCGGCTACGTGTTGACGGGCTCCGTGCGCAAAGACGCGCAGCAGGTCCGAATCACCGCTCGCCTCGTCGAAGTCCGGACGGGGGCCGACGTCTGGGCCGAACGATTGGACCGGACCGGCTCGGACCCGTGGGCTCTGCAAGACGAGATTGCCGGACGCATCGTAGGAGCGCTCACGGGCGAGTACGGCCAGATCAAGAGAGCCCAATACAGGGCGACTTGGGGGACAGATTCCACGCACCTCGTCGAGTACGACTATTACCTTCGCGGCCACGAGCTCTACATGCGCCTGACGCCTCAGGACAACGAGCGCGCCGGCGAGGTGTGGAGGAGCGGACTGGCCGTGTTCCCGGACTCCGCGCTCCTGCTCGCGAAGCTGGGCTTCTATCACTTCATGCGTCCCTATCTCTATCTCGGCGACACCGCGGACGTCGATTACGCCCGAGCCGGCGAGCTCGTTCGCCGCGCCCTCGCCCATCCGCATCTGTCGCCGCTCGAAAGCCGACTGGCTCATTGGCTCAATGCCTATGTCAGCGCCCAAGAAGGCGATTGGCCGCGTGCCTTTCGCGAGATGGAGACCACACGCGCGCTCGCCCCCTACGACGCATTCCAGACCGGCGATCTCGCCACCATTCCCATCCTCGCCTGCCAGACCGGCGACGCGCTTCGCATGCTCGAGACCGCCCTGCGCGCCGACCCCGCCAATCGCTCGTACTATCAGCAACTCCGCGGTTGGGCGCTCGCCGTCGGCGGACGCCACGCAGAGTCGGTCGCCGCGCTCGACGAGGCCATCGAGCTGCCGGCCGTCCGGCTTCTCCAGGCCATCAACTACGTCCGTCTCGGACGCCACGACGAAGCCCGCGCCGCCGTCGCCCGGGCCCGCACCCTCCAACCACAGCTGAATCGTGATCGCTGGCGACAGGCCAACTTCTATCGAGATCGCTCGGTGCTCGACGCCCAGCTCGCCGACCTCGCTTCCGCCGGTCTGCCCTGAATCGCGGACCCTGCAGCAGCGCATGACGAGGAAGCCCCGCATCCCACGCGATCGCGCTCTCGATGGCTCCGCACGTCGTCGACCGGATTGCTTCCCGCGGCGCGCGCCGGCGCCTAAGCTCGAAGCATGCGGACGACGACGCGTGCCATGGCCGCTGCGGCGCTCGCGCTGCTCGGCTGCTCCACCGAGGAGAGCTCGAGCATCCAGGTCGTGGTCGTCGAAGGCGAACCGCCCCTCGGTTTGACGCTCGACACGATTCGTGTGACCGCGACGCGTCTCGAAGGCAGTGCGCGCCAGGGTCGGGTGACGGAGCTGACGCCGAGCTACGAAGGCGAGCGGCTCGTGCCCGTCACGGTGACGCTGCGGCCCGAGGTCGACAACGATCCGGGCCGGGTCCTCTACCGCGTTCGTACCGAGGGCGTCTCGGGCGCCGCCGTGATCGTCTCGGTCCAGCACCGAGTCGCCTTCGTTCCGGGGCGCAGCGTGACCTTGCCGATGCGGCTCGAAGGCACGTGCGTCGAAGTTCCATGCGGCGGCGACAGCACGTGCGCGGGCGGCAGCTGCGTGGACGACTTCATCCCGGAGTGCGCGCTGCTCGGAAGTGCGCCCGACTGCGAGGGCGCCGACGCACGCCCGCCGAACGGGCCGACCGATGGCGCGGCGAACGACCTCGGGATGGACGACGACGCCGGCGTCGGTGCGGACGTCGGGATGGACTCCGGCGAGGACGACGGTGGCGAGAGCGACCTCGGCCCTCCCGAGCTGGACGCGGAGCCACCCGACGCGGGCGCGGACGTGGGCACCGACGACGACGCGGGGCCGCCGGAGGACCTGGGCCCGCCCGACGTCGGCCCGGCCGAAGACGCGGGGCCGTGCCCATCGGGATGTGGTGCGAACGAGGAGTGCACGCCCACGGGCTGCGTGTGCGCGATGGGCTTCCAGAATTGCGACGGGATCTCGGGCTGCGAGTCCGTGCCCGTCACCGATCCTGCCCATTGCGGCTCGTGCGGGAACGCGTGCGCGGCTCCGACGCCGAGCTGCGTCGCCGGTACCTGCGCGATGTGCCGAGACGCGACCGACTGCGACGACGGGCTCGCGTGCACGACCGACGCGTGCAGCGCGGGAACGTGCATGCACACGGTCGTCGCCGGACGGTGCGCAATCGACGGAACATGCCGCGAAGCGGGCGCGACCAACGGCCCCTGTCAGGTGTGCGATCCCGACTCGAACCGCACGGGCTGGACGGCTCTGGCCGACGGGCACGGATGCGACGACGGCTTGTTCTGCACGCTGAACGACGAGTGCATGGCGGGCGAGTGCACCGGATCGGGCTCACCGTGCGGCACGAACGAGTCCTATCGATGTGTCCCGGTCTGCCGCGAGTCCTCGGACAGCTGCACCGCCAACTTCGGAGGTGCCGCGACGTGGTGCTACATCGACAATCGCTGCATTCACGAGGCTTGGGACGCCCAGCACCCGACCAACCAGTGCCTCGGCTGCGAGCCTTCGATCGACCGGTTCGACTGGAGCCCGCGCCAGGATGCCGGCGTCGGCGAGGCCTGCAACGACGGGCTGTTCTGCACCGCGGTCGATCGTTGCACCCTCACGTCGAGCCCGAGCTGCGTGGGCAGCGGCGCGACGTGCGATGACGGCCTCACGTGCACGACCGACAGCTGCAACGAGGGCAGCAACTCCTGCTCGAACGTCCCGATGTCGGGCTTCTGCGCCATCGGCGGGGCCTGTTACGACTCCCTCGAGCGCAACCCGGCCAACGAGTGCCAGCACTGCGCGACCGGCACGAGCCAGACGGCGTGGAGCGCGCGTCCGAGCGGCGTCGCGTGCGGCAGCTTCGGCGCGTGCTGCGGCGGCACCTGCCAAGCCTGCTCCGAAGCTGCCTGTGGCTGCGGCGTCGCGTGCTTGCCGGGTGAGATGTGCGTCGCGGGCGCCGCAGCTCGCTGCACGTGCTTCTGACGAAGGGCGACGACCGGCGTCGCAACTGCGCTCAGAGGGTCGCTCAGAATATCGAGCGGATGGATCGCAGAGCGTCGCAGCGTCGACAGCAAGGACGCGACCCGAGGAATACCGAGTGGTATTTCGAGCGGGAGCGGACGCCGCTGCCGATGCTGCGCCGCCTGCGAGGCACCGCGACGTGTTTTGAGCGACCCTCTCAGGGCATTGCCGTCACCACGACGTCGTCCACGAAGAGATCCGCGGCCGCGCCGCTCGTCCGTGCGCTGTACGCGTCGATCGCCAGACCGCCCGAACGACCCTGAAGGCTCGGCGTCCGATCCGTTCGCTCGACTTGCCACGAGCTCGGCTCCGACTCGTCGTCACGCCATGCGCGCGCCTGCAACGTCGTGGTGCTCGCGTCGGTCTGCGTCAGCCGGAAACGGGCGCGGTAGACGACGCCAGGATCGATCGCCAGCGGCTCGATCGGTTCGATCGCGCGCTCCACGCCGTCGAGCTCGTGCCACACGCCGATGCCCTCCGGAGCACGGAAGGCTTCGATGAACACGGCGTACCCGCTCCCCGGCGGCTCGGTGCGCTGAAGGTGTCCTCCGTTCTGCCGCAGGTACACCCCGATACCCTGCGAGCTGCCGTCGGTCATCTCGAAGCGGAACGTGACCTCGGCATCCACACAGCCGACGAGGGGCACGAACATCCGCGCGAGCGCGTAGTCGCTGGTCACCGGAACGAGCCGACCCCGACCCCCGACGACGTCGGCGACCGCGACCCCGCCGGCGATGGACCAGCTCGCCGGCCACGTGGTCGCGTCCTCGTCGAAGCGCTCCTCGAAGACGCAGGCACCGGCGGCTCCGGAATCGCCGGTGCCGTCACCCACGCTCCCATCGCTCCCGAGCCCACCGTCGCGCGGCGTGCCGCCCAGGTCGGGCTCGCCAGCGTCGATGCCCGGAGCCGCACGGCCGTCGTCGTCGCCGCATGCAACGAGAAGGAGAGACGCAGCGATGGCCCGGAAGGCACGACGCACCTCCCCACGATCGCACGACACGCGACGTTCCAGGAGCCGCGATGACGAAGCGCGTTGGACGAGCAGCGCCCACCGCGGCCGCGCTCCCGGGATGTCGCGCGGGTGGATTGCATCGGAACCTGCGTGCTCTAAGCCATGGGCCCGAGCGCGCGTGACGTCGCGCGGCACGCGCGAAGTCGCGGAGTGCATCCATGCAACCGTCGGTCGAATGGAACGATCTGCGCTATTTCCTGGCGGTTCTGCGCGAAGGGAACCTCGTGCGCGCCGCGTCGCGGCTCGGCATCGATCCCACCACCGTCGGCCGGCGGGTGAGCGCGCTCGAGGAGCGAATCGGCGCGCGCCTCTTCGATCGCACTCCCGAAGGCTGGATCGCGACCCCCGCCGGCCGACGCCTCGAGCCGTCGGCCGCACGCATGGAAGACGCAGCAGCCGCCGCGGAGCGTGAGATCGCCGGAGCCGACGCACGTCCCGAGGGTGTCGTGCTCGTGACCGCCACCGAGATGCTCGCGACCCGCTTCCTCGCTCCGCACCTCGGGCGATTCGCGACGAAGCACCCGGGGATCGAGCTTCACCTGCTCTGCACCAACAAGCTTCTCAACCTCGGACGGCGGGAGGCCGACGTCTCACTCCGATTGTCGCGTCCGAAGGAGGAGAACGTCGTCGCCAAGAAGCTGACGACCATCCCTCTCGCGCTCTACGCGAGCAGCGCCTATCTGGACGAGGTGGGCAGACCTGCCGACCCCGAGAAGAGCCTGGCGGGACACCGGGTGCTGCTCTTCTCGGAGTCGCGTGCGTTCGAGTCGGAGAATCGATGGATGCTCGAGCGGATGAGCGACGCTCGGGTCGTGCTCCGCTCCGACAGTGTCAGCAGCGTCATGAGCGCAGCCGTGGGCGGTCTCGGCATCGCGCTGCTTCCGCGCGTCGTGGGAGACGCCGAGCCGCGGCTCGAGCGAGTCGTCACGCGCTCCGCCCCCGCGGAGCGCGAGATCTGGCAGAGCGTGCACCGCGACCTCGCCCGCAACGCGCGCATCCGCGCGGTCACGGAGTTCCTCGGGAAGGTGCTCGGCCCCGTCGACTCGCCACGCGGCAAGCGCCGCGGCTGACAGGCACGGACCGCTCGAGCACGCTGGACGCTCGGAGCCTATTTGAGTCAAGCGTCCACGTCGAAGTGGAGCATCATGCCGCTCTCGTGGTGCTCGGCGATGTGGCAGTGAGCCATCCACCGTCCCGCGTGCGTGACCTCGAGGAGAATGTCGACGGTCTGACCCGTCGGAACGAGGACGGTGTCCTTCCAGACGAGGTTGGGCTCCATCACGCCGTCCCGAGCGAGAATCAAGAATCGTCCCGCACCATGGATGTGAAACGGGTGATGCATCGGGTGGTCGGACTCCATCTCGTTGACCAACCGGATCTTCACGCGGTCGCCGACACGGAGTCGCCAGTCGATGGCCGCACCCTCGGCACCCGTCGCGCGATCGATCAGCTTCCATCGCGTGTTGGCCGGCGTGGTGAGGCGATTCACCTCGACCATGTCGTCTTCCCATTCGATGCCGCTGGTGTCGTGCGAATGCGCGCGGGTCGCCTCGTGCGAATGCGCGCGGGTCGCCTCGTGCGAATGCGCGCGGGTCGCCTCGTGCGAATGCGCACCGTGGGAATGTCCGTCGTTCGAACGTTCGCCGTGCGG
>JADZFZ010000233.1 GCA_020854145.1 Deltaproteobacteria bacterium
CCGCACCGTCGCGCGAGAGAGCGCTTCGATGCGCGCCTTCTCCGCCTCGAGCAGCGCGCGGCTCGTGACGCTCTCCGTACGCAGGAGGACCGGCAGCACCACGGCCGGCTTCAGCTCGTGCTCCGCGCGCATCGTGCGCACCGCCGAGATCACCGCCTGCAACACGCGCATCGCGTCGTCCGCCGCCCCATCCGCGCGCCCGTCGAATCCCGCGCGCGGGAACGGCGCCACCACGATCGAAGCCGGGCGCGAGCTCGGCCGCGGCAGCCGCTGCCAGAGCTCCTCGGTCACGAACGGCATGATCGGATGGAGCAGTCGCAGCGACGTCTCGAGCACGTGTGCGAGGACCGCGCGCGTCTCGTCCCGGGCAGCCATCGGCCCGCTCGGCCCATCCTCGGGAGAGGGTCGGGACGAGGGGCTCTCCGCCGACAGCTCCGCTTTCGCGAGCTCGAGGTACCAGTCACAGAGCTCGTGCCAGAAGAATCGATAGAGGGCATTGGTCGCGTCGTCGAGCCGGAACTCCGAGACGCCGCGCTCCACCTCGTCGGTCGTCGCGGCCAATCGCGACAGGATCCACCGATTGGGCAACGTGGTCGCCGCGGGCGCGCTTCCGTCCTGCCGCGGCACGACGTCTTTCACGTGCATCAACGCGAATCGCGTCGCGTTCCAGATCTTGTTGCAGAAGAATCGATACCCCTCGATTCGCTTGACCTGCAGCGCGATCTTTCGCGTCTGCGGCGAATACGACAACAACGTGAATCGCAACGCGTCGGCGCCGAACGCTGCGAATCCCTCGGGGAATCGTTTCTTCAATTTCCCGATCGCGCCGCCGTCCGCGCCGCCGTCCTTCGCCTGCTCCACCAGCGATTCGATCGTCGCCCCGTTCACGAGATCGAGCGGGTCGATCACGTTGCCTTTCACCTTGCTCATCTTGTCGCCGTCCTCGTCGGTGACGAGGCCGTGCAAGAGCACGCGCCGGAAAGGCACTTTGCCCATGAACTTCAGGCCGAACATCATCATGCGCGCGACCCAGAAGAACAGGATGTCGAACCCCGTCTCCATGTCGTCGGTGGGATAGAAGCGGGCGAGGGCCGGCGTCGCGTCGGGCCATCCGAGCGTCGAGAACGGCCACAATCCGGACGAGAACCACGTGTCGAGCACGTCCTCGTCCTGGCGCACGTCGGTGCTGCCGCATTTGCTGCACGCGGTCGGGTCCTGCCGCGACACGGTGATCCCGTCGCACGCGCCGCAGAACCACGCCGGGATTCGGTGCCCCCACCACAATTGGCGCGAGATGCACCAGTCCTCGATGTTGCGCATCCAGTGGAAATACGTCTTGGCCCATTCCGCGGGCACGATGACGGTCGAGCCGTCCTCCACCGCACGAATGGCGGGCTCCGCGAGCGGCTTCGTGCGCACGTACCACTGCGTGCTGATCAGCGGCTCGACGATGGTGCCGGTGCGCTGGCACCGGGGCACCGCCAATCGGTGTGCCTTCGTTCCGCGCGCGAGGCCCAGTTCCTCGAGACGCGCTTTGACGGCCTTTCGCGCCGCGAATCGCTCCATGCCGGCGAATGGCCCCGCATTGCCGTTGAGCGTGCCGTCCTTGTTCATGATGTTGAGGAACGGCAGCGAATGTCGCTTGCCGGTCTCGAAGTCGTTGAAGTCGTGCGCCGGCGTGACTTTCACCGCGCCCGTGCCGAACGCCATGTCGACCAGGATCGCGTCCGTGATCACGGGAATCGTCGCGTTCGTCGGCGTGGGCGCGAACGGGTGCCGCAATCGTTTGCCGTGCAGGTGCGCATGGCGCGGGTCGTCCGGGTGCACCGCCACCGCCGTGTCGCCGAGCATCGTCTCCGGGCGCGTCGTCGCGACCACCAGCTCGTGCTGCCCGTCCTCGGTCGGATACGCGAACTCGAAGAGCTCGCCGTCCTCCTCGTCCTTCTCGACCTCGAGATCGGAGAGCACGGTCTGCGAGCCGACGCTCCAGTTCACGAGGCGCTCGGCGCGATAGACGAGCCCCTCTTCGTACAGGCGCACGAACGCCTCGCGCACCGCGCGGCTGAGGCCCGCGTCCATCGTGAACCGCTCGCGCGCCCAGTCGGGAGACGCGCCGAGGATCCGCATCTGCTTCGTGATGCGGCCGCCGCTCTTCTCCTTCCAGGCCCAGACGCGCTCGAGGAACTTCTCGCGCCCGAGCTCTTGCCGCGTCGTGCCTTCGCGTCGCAGCAGCCGCTCGACCACCGTCTGCGTCGCGATGCCCGCGTGATCGGTCCCCGGGATCCAGAGCGCGTTTCGCCCGCTCATGCGCGCGTGTCGGATGAGCGTGTCCTGCAACGCGACGAAGAGCGCGTGCCCCATGTGCAGGCTGCCCGTCACGTTGGGCGGCGGGATCGCGATCGTGTACGGGACGCGCGTGTCCTCCGGCGCGTCGCTGGCGGCGAATACCCCCGCCTCCTCCCAGCGCGCGTACCAGCGCGCCTCCACCTGCGCGGGGTCGTAACCTTTCTCGAGGTCGGGCGTGTCCGACGAGACGTCGCTCATGCGCGTCCGGGTAGCCCGGAATCGTCGGCCCCGCAATCCGTGGGCGCCGACCGTGGAAGCCGCGTCGCCGCCGCGGAAGCCGCGCGCGGAATCACCAGCACCGGACGCGCCTTTGTCCGGTGCCCCGGTCCGGCGACGGTGCGCGCGCATCGAAAGTCGGAGCGGAGCGGCACGGCCCGACAACTGCTGATGCCATCGGGGGTCATTCGGGGCTATCCGAAGGGAGGTCGATGATGAGCTGGCGTTTCGTACGTGGGATCGCCGCCGCGGGTGCGCTTTCGGCGATGGCGATCTCGCCGGCAGCGTGCGGTCGCGGTGGACCGCAGGAGGTCGTCACCCCGAACGGCAGCTTCACCGTGCCGGGCCCCGCCCGCGTGCGTGGGGGCCCCGGCGAGATCGGCTTCGCGGTGACCGACGAGGGTTGCGAGATCCACCTCGGCACGCCGCTCGAGCTGACCGGCGTGCGCACCCGCGCGGGCGAGGCGAGCTTCCGCTTCTCGGGCTCTGCGCATTGCGGCGGCAGCGGCTGGATCTCGTGGCGACACGTCGTCCGCAGTGTTCCGCGATGATCGACCTCCGCGTTCGTTGGAGGTGCATCGTGCCGCTGGTGCTCGCGCTCGCCGTGGCGCCCGCGTGTCGTGCCGACGGATCGGGTCACGAGGCGCGGATCGACGAGGCGCGTTCCGCCGTCGCGATGCGCGAGTGCATGATCGCGGCGGTCGAAGGCGGCTTGTCCGATCGACACGCCGAAGATTGGGCGCGCACCTGCGCCGCGGCGTGCCCGATGCACGGCGTGGCAGCGATCCGCGCCTGCGTCGCGGAGCAATCCCGCCGCCTCGCACCGCCGATCCCGTGAGGTCGGGCCCCGAGTCGCGGCCTGCTCAGAGGCAGCCGGGGATGGCGAGCTCCA
>JADZFZ010000234.1 GCA_020854145.1 Deltaproteobacteria bacterium
AGCGGGATGTTGCCGTGCTTTCTCGGCAGGTTGTCCGCGCGCTTGGTCTTGAGCATCTCGAGCGCGCGCCAGACGCGATGGCGCGTCGTGCTCGGGTGGATCACCTCGTCCACGAAACCGAGCTCGGCTGCCTTGAACGGGTTCGCGAAGAGCGCGCGGTACTCGTCCACGAAGCGACGTCGCGCCGCGGCGGGGTCGGCGGCCGCGTCGATCTCCTTCTTGTAGACGATGTTGACCGCGCCCTCGGGGCCCATCACGGCGATCTCGGCCGTGGGGTACGCGTAGCTGACGTCGCCGCGGATGTGCTTGCTGCTCATGACGTCGTACGCGCCGCCGTACGCCTTGCGCGTGATGACGGTGACCTTCGGTACCGTCGCCTCGGCGAACGCGTAGAGGAGCTTGGCGCCGTGACGGATGATGCCGCCGTACTCCTGCGTCGTGCCCGGCAGGAAGCCGGGGACGTCGACGAACGTGAGGATCGGGATGTTGAAGCAGTCGCAGAAGCGCACGAAGCGCGCGCCCTTGACGCTCGCGTCGATGTCGAGGCACCCGGCGAGCACCTGCGGCTGGTTGGCCACGACGCCCACCGATCGGCCGCCGACCCGCGCGAAGCCGACCACGATGTTCTGCGCCCACGCCTCGTGGATCTCGAGGAAGGTGCCGTCGTCGACCACGCGACGGATGACCTCCTTGATGTCGTAGGGCTTCATCGGATCGGTCGGCACGATGGTGTCGAGCTCGGCGTCCTGCCGCGAGACCGGGTCATCCGTCGGGACGAGGGGCGGGTCCTCGTGGTTGTTCGCGGGCAGGTACGAGAGGAGATCGCGGATCGTCTGGAGACAGTCCTCGTCGTCGGCGCACGTGACGTGCGAGACGCCCGAGCGCTCCGCGTGGGCGCGCGCGCCGCCGAGGTCCTCCTTGCTCACGACCTCGTTCGTCACGGTGCGGATCACGTCCGGGCCGGTGATGAACATGTAGCTCGACTTGTCGACCATCAGGATGAAGTCCGTGATGGCCGGCGAGTAGACGGCACCACCCGCGCAGGGGCCCATGATCGCGCTGATCTGGGGCACGACGCCCGACGCGAGCGTGTTGCGCAGGAAGATGTCCGCGTAGCCCGCGAGCGACTCGACGCCCTCCTGGATGCGCGCGCCTCCCGAGTCGTTGAGCCCGATGACGGGCGCGCCGACGCGACACGCGTGGTCCATGATCTTGCAGATCTTCGACGCGTAGGCCGCCGAGAGCGAGCCGCCGAAGACCGTGAAGTCCTGCGCGAAGACGAAGACCAGTCGACCCGCGACCGTGCCGTAGCCCGTCACGACGCCGTCGCCGGGGATCTTCTGCTGCTCCATGCCGAAGTCGGTGCAGCGATGGACGACGAGCCGATCGGTCTCGATGAACGAGCCCTCGTCGAGCAGCGCCTCGACGCGCTCGCGCGCGGTGAGCTTGCCGGCTTCGTGCTGGCGCTTGATCCGATCGGGCCCACCCGCCGCCTCGGCGCGCGCGTTGAGCTCGTCGAGGTGCGCGATGGGATCTTTGGGGGGGTGGATGCTGTCCATCAGGCGGCGCGAAGCCCTTCGACGAGCCGGTCGAGATCGTCCTTCGCGTGGCGCTCGGTGACCGCGACGAGGAAGCAGTTGTCGAGCGCGGGATCGAAGGTGCCGAGGTCGACGCCGGCGAGGATGCCGCGCGCGGCGAGCGCGGCCAGCAGGGGACCGGCCTTGCCGGCCTCGCGACGCACGACGATCTCGTTGAAGGTCGGCGCGGCGAAGGGAAGCGTGTAGCCCGGCAGCTCGGCGATCCGCTTCTTGAGGTACTCGGTCTTCGAGAGACAGAGACGCGCCACGGCCTCGAAGCCGACCTTGCCGAGCAACGACACGCGGATCGCGAGCGCGAGCGCGATGAGCGAGTGGTTCGTGCAGATGTTGCTGGTCGCCTTCTCGCGGCGGATGTGCTGCTCGCGCGTCGAGAGCGTGAGCGTGAAGGCGCGCTTGCCTTCGAGATCGACCGTCTGCCCCACGAGCCGCCCGGGCATCTTGTGCACGTGCGCGGTGCGCGTCGCGAAGAGGCCCACGCCGGGGCCGCCGTACTGCGGGGGCACGGCGAGGGCCTGGCCTTCGCCGACGGCGATGTCGGCGCCCGCGATCCCCGGCGCTTCGACGAGCGCGAGCGCGTACGGCTCGGCGGTGGCGGTGATCAGCAACGCGCCCTTGCGGTGCGCGATCTCGGCGATCCTCGCGATCGGCTCGACGGCGCCGAAGAAGCTCGGGTAGCCCACCACCACCGCGCACGTGTGCTGGTCGATCGCGGCCTCGAGCGCGTCGAGGTCCGTGCGCCCGTCGGGCCCGATCGCCACGTCGCGCACGGCCTCGGGGGGCACGTTGCCGCGCGAGTAGGTACGCGTGACGGCGCGGTACTCGGGGTGCACACCCGCCGAGAGCACGACGGCGTCGCGGCCCGTGAGCCGTCGCGCCATGAGCACAGCCTCCGCCGTCGCGCTCGCGCCGTCGTACATCGACGCGTTGGCCACATCCATCCCGAAGAGCTCCGCGACGATCGTCTGGAACTCGAAGATGGCCTGCAGCGTTCCCTGCGAGACCTCGGGCTGATAGGGCGTGTACGCCGTGTAGAACTCGCTGCGGAGCAGGAGCTGATCGACCGCGGGCGGGACGTGATGGTCGTAGATCCCGGCGCCGAGGAACGACAGCGCGCGCGCCGCGTCGTTCTTCGCGGCGAGCTGCTCGAGGTGCTGCATGAGGCGCGCTTCGTCGAGCGCGGGCTCGAGGCCGAGCGGGCGTCCGAGTCGGACCTCCTCGGGGATCGGCTCGAACAACGCGTCGATCGACGCCGCGCCGATCGTGCCGAGCATCGCGCGGATCTCGTCGGGTGTATGAGGCAGGTAACGCACGGGAGGGCCTCGAATCGGGGCCGCTGGGGGCTGGCCTCAGCGGAGTCACTCAAAGGGTGTCGATGAACCGGGAGCCGCACCCGCCCATCACTCAGTGATCGAGCGTGCCGACGTAGGCGGTGTAGGCCGCGGCGTCGAGAAGGTCGGTCGGCGGCGTCGAGGGGCGGATCACGACCATCCAGCCCTTGCCGTACGGCTCGGCGTTGACGTCCTCGGGTCGCTCGGTGAGGGCGGTGTTGACCTCCACGACCTCGCCCGCACAGGGCGAGAACAGATCGCTCACCGTCTTGACCGACTCGACCACGCCGAACGTCTCGTGCGACGCGAGCACGCGTCCGACCTTCGGCAGCTCGACGAGCGTGACGTCGCCGAGCTGCTCGACCGCGAACGCGGTGATGCCGACGCGTACGAGCTCACCCTCGCGCCGCGCCCACTCGTGGTCCTTCGTGTACTCGAGCTCTTTCGGGTACTCCATGTCTCCTGCCTGCTCCCCCGGCCGTCCGCTCACTTGGCGCGCTTGTAGAAGGGCGTCTTGACGATGACCGCGTCGATCACCTGACCGCGGATCTCGATCCCGATCGTCGTGCCGATCGCGGCGCTCGTCGCCGGCACGTAACCGAGCCCGACGTTCTTGCCTACGGTCGGCCCCGGCGAGCCGCTCGTCACGACGCCCGCCTTCTCGCCGCCGATGACGATCGGATAGCCGTGACGCGCGATCCCGCGACCGGTCATCTCGAAACCGACGAGCCTGCGCGCCGAGCCGGCCGCCTTCTCGCGGCGGAGCACGTCGGCGCCCAGACACTCGATGCCTTTGTCGAGCTTGACCACCCAAGCGAGCCCCGCCTCGTACGGGGTGGTCGTCTCGTCGATGTCGTTGCCGTAGAGGCAGAGCTTCGCCTCGAGGCGCAACGTGTCGCGCGCGCCGAGGCCGGCCGGCGCGATGCCGTGTGCGCGTCCACCCTCGAGGAGCGCCTGCCACACGCGCTCTGCGCCGTCCGGCGGACAGAAGATCTCGAAGCCGTCCTCGCCCGTGTAGCCGGTCCGCGCGACGGTACAACGCACGCCCCCGAGGTCGAAGTCGGCGAAACGGAACGCGCCCAGGTCGCGCACGTGCCCTTCCGCGCCTGCGGCGAGCGCGACGTCGAGCGCCCGCGGGCCCTGCAGCGCGATGAGCGCGATCTGGTCCGATCGGTCCTCGAAGCCGCAGCGTCCCTTCGCGTGCGCGGCGAAGTGCGCGACCATCTTGTCGCGGTTCGACGCGTTGCAGACGACGAGGAACCGATCGTCGGCCTGTCGGTAGACGATGAGGTCGTCGAGGATCGTGCCCCGCGAGTTGCACGCCACGGTGTAGAGGGCCGCGCCAGGGACGAGGCGCGACACGTCGTTCGTGACGAGCTCGTCGACGACGCGGGCGGCCTCGGCTCCCTCGAGCACCAGCTCGCCCATGTGGCTCACGTCGAAGAGCCC
>JADZFZ010000235.1 GCA_020854145.1 Deltaproteobacteria bacterium
AGCGCGAAGGCGACCATCTTGCGCACGTCGTACTTGGTCGAGCCCGCGGCGCGTTTCCCTGCGTCGTACGGGAGGCGCGTCTGGCGGAAGCCGATCCACGTCGCGATGCCGCGGAAGAAGAAGTCGCGCTCCGTGAGCTCGCCGATGGAATCGACCACCTGGCGGTCCATCAAGCGGAAGTCGAGCATCCCGGGCTCCATCGGGACGCGCGAGAGGAACGTGAAGACCCGGTAGAACCAGCGCGACGTGACCCGCTTGAAGAGGCCCGTGTCGGGGTGGTCGCGCCGCACGCCGTGGACGACCTGATAGCCGTCGCGCCAACGCGCGAGCATCTCGAGGACGGCCGACGGCGGTTGCTCGAGGTCGGCGTCCATGGTTACGACGACGTCGCCGCGTGCCTCCTGGATCCCCGCCAGCAGCGCCGGCTGGTGGCCGAAGCCGCGCGCGAGGTGCACGCCGCGCACGCGCTCGTCGGACGCCGCGAGGCGATCGATGACGTCGGGCGTGGCATCGGTGGAGCCGTCGTTGACGACGACGAGCTCGAAGTCCTCTCCGGCCTCTTCGAAGACGCGGCGGATCTCGCGGTAGAGCGGCTCGAGGCAGCCCTCTTCGTTGCGCGCGGGCACGACGATGGAGACGACCATCGCGCAGTTCTACGAGCGACGCGCGGAGCGCTCAACGGATCGAGATCGAGTCCGACGCGCGTCAGTCGGGCTCGTCGGGATCGCCGCCCGTGATCCACGTGTAGAGCCCGATGAACGGCAGCACGAGGACCGCGAGGTCGAGCGATGCGCCGCCGAGGATCTCGACCGAGCCCGAGTCGATGCCGGCGCGCGCCGCGACGAAGACGACCGCCGCGAGCCCGTAGACCGCGTGGTAGTTGTAGCTGCGCGATCCCCACGCGATGCGCGTCGCGAGCACGACGTCGTCGGCGCCTTCGCGAATCGAGTACGCGGCTCCCGCCGAGAGCATCAGCGGGAAGGTCTCGTGGATCGGCAGCAGCAACGTGGCGCCGCCGCCCGAGTCGAGCGTGACGAAGTCGGCGGTGAGCACCTCGACGTAGGGGCCGATGCCGAAGTCGCGCGGATCGTCGCGACCGAAGACGACGTCGCCGTGCAGGCCGAGGTGGAAGAGCGCCTCGGTGCGGTCCGAAGGCGCGACCACCGCGCCACCGCCGACGGTGATCCCCGCGTTGATCTGTGGATGAGCGCGAGCGACGGAGGGCGAGACGACGAGCCCGACCGCCGCGAGCGCCAACCACGTGCGCAGCGGGCGCGTGCGGCCGGTGGGCTCGCGTGGGATCACCGCTCGCGCCAGACGGGGCCTCCGTCCAGACGGAGCTCTTGCCGCTGGTCGTCTCGCAGCACGACGATGGTCGTCTCGCCGGCGCCCATGCGCGCAGCGGCGGAAGCGAGCTCGCCTTCGCCGAGATCCTCGAGCGAGCGATCGCCGACCTGGACGATCTCGTCGCCCTCGCGTCCGCCCGCGCGCCCGAGCGGAGAGTCGGCCACGAGCGAGCGCACGACGATGCTCCCGTCGTGGATCTCGTAGTCGAGCAAGCCGCTTCCGCGCTCCGGGATCGGGCGCGCGAGCTCGATCTCGACGATGGCGCGTCCCTCGAGCAGCACGCGCCAGTGCGTCCCGATGACCGTTCCGTCGGGCAGCTGGGGACCGCGCCACGTCCCGATCGCGTCGTCCGACAGCTCGTCGCGGTCGAGGAGCTGGACCTCGATCGGGTGGCGCGGCGCGAAACGGATGTTGAAGGTCGAGGCGTGACGGAACTCCGGGCGCCGCGTGTCGCGCATCACGCGCGACTCGAACACGACCTCTCCGTCGCGCAGGATCCGCACGTACGGGTCGGGCCCGCCGTCGGGATCCCACGACTGGCCGTCGCGGCGCGTGCCCGGGACCTCGGCCGAGACGACGACGACCGAGTAGAGGTTGGCAGGCGGCGTCGTGGACGCGGCCATGTCGCCCGACATCGGCAAGACGGGCGCGCGACGCTGCGGGTACGCGCACGACGCCAGGACGACGACCACGGCCGACAGGAGAACGGTTGTGCGCAGGCTGGGACGCATGGCGGCCCCGGTGTACCAGAGGCGCGGATTCCGGTACAACGCCGCTCGTGCGCTGCGCGAAGATCATCTGCACCATCGGTCCTGCGACGTTGGCTCCGGGCGTGCTCGAAGAGCTGGTCGCGGCAGGCATGGACGTCGCTCGGCTGAACTTCAGCCACGGCGAGCACACGACCCACGCCGAGGCCGTGTCACGCATCCGGTTGGCCGCGCAACGTGCAGGCAGGCCCGTGGGCCTGCTCGCCGATCTGTGCGGGCCGAAGATGCGGGTGGGTCGCTTCCGCGACGGTTCCGTCGTGCTCACCGAGGGCCAGGAGTTCGTGCTCACGACGCGCGACGTCGAAGGCGACGCGACGCAGGTCGACGTGAGCTACGAGCGTCTGCCCGACGACGTGAAGGAAGGCGACGTCATCCTGCTCGACGACGGGCTGCTGCGGCTGCGCGTCCGGACGATCGACGGACGCGACGTGCGCTGCATCGTGGAGGTCGGCGGCACGTTGTCCGATCGCAAGGGCATGAACATGCCGGGCGCCGCGCTGAGCGCGCCCGCGATGACCGAGAAGGATCGTGACGACCTCTTGTTCGCGAAGAACGAGCTGAAGGTCGACTACATCGCGCTCTCGTTCGTGCGCACGGCCGACGACCTGCGCGAAGCCAAGGAGCTCGCCGGCGACATCCCCGTCATCGCGAAGATCGAGAAGCCTGCCGCGGTCGCGAACCTCGAGTCGATCGCGGAGGTCTGCGACGGGATCATGGTCGCGCGCGGCGACCTCGGTGTGGAGCTCGGGCCGGAGAAGGTGCCGATGGTGCAGAAGCGCGCCATCCGAGAGCTCAACCGGCGCGGCAAGCTGGTCATCACGGCGACGCAGATGCTCGACTCCATGATTCGCAACGCGCGCCCCACGCGCGCCGAGGCCGCCGACGTCGCCAACGCGATCCTCGACGGCAGCGACGCGCTGATGCTGAGCGGCGAGACGGCGGCGGGGAAATACCCGATCGAGGCGCTCCGCATGATGGACCTCATCGTGCGGGAGGTGGAGCGCGAGCAACGAGCGATCATGCCGACGGACGCGCTCAACGCGGAGGAGCAGTGGAGCTTCGCGAACGCCGCCGCGCGCGCCGCCGCGGCGCTGTCGCAGTACTTGCCGCTCAAGGCGATCATCGTGCAGACGCGCGACGGCAGGACGGCCAGGCTCCTGTCGGACTATCGGCCGCACGCGCCCATCGTCGCGCTCACGCCGTCGCCGCGGATCGCATCGGGGTTGACGTTGTACTGGGGCGTGATCCCGCGCGTGGACGTGCCCGCCGAGGACACCGAAGAAGCCTTGCGTCACGCGGTCGGCGTGGTGGTGCGAGAGCGCCTGGCGCAGAGCGGAGACATGTGCGCTCTCGTGCTCGGATGGCCGGCTTCGGGCGGCACCAACATGGTCAAGCTGCACCGTCTCTGATTCCGAGTGCGCGGTCCGATCAACTCGGGTCGCCGAGCGAGTCGTCGCACGCTCCGACGCTGATAGACTGCGCGTCGGTGCGCTTCTGCGGTCACTGCGCGCGCGTTTGGCGCGAGGCCAACGAGTTCTGCCCCGCCGATGGTGCTCCGCTCGTCCGCATCACGCGGCAGTCGGATCCGCTCGCGGGGCACGAGCTCGATGGTCGCTACCGCCTGCTCTCGCTGATCGGCGAGGGCGGGATGGGCTTCGTCTATCGCGCCGAGCAGATCGGCCTGCGCCGTCACGTCGCGGTCAAGATGCTCTACGCGGAGCGCCTGCGCGACGAGTCCATCGCGCTCCGGTTCCGCCGCGAGGCGCGCGTGCTCGCCAAGCTCGATCATCCCGGCTGCGTCCGCGTGCTGGACGTCGGCGACGCCGAAGGCAAAACGCCGTACATCGTCATGGAGCTCGTCGAGGGCGAGCCGCTCGACTTCGTCCTCGCGCGCAAGGGACGGCTCGGTCCGCGCAGCGCGCTCCGCATCGGCGCGCAGCTCGCCGACGCCATCGCAGCCGCGCACGCCGACGGCATCGTCCATCGCGATCTCAAGCCAGCCAACGTGCAGCTCGAAGGAGACCTCGAGCAGCCGACGGCGCGCATCCTGGACTTCGGTCTCGCGCGCCTGCTCGAGGGTCCCGAAGGCGAAGAAGGAAGCGACGCCAAGCTCACGCGCGAAGGGGTCGTCTTCGGAACGCCGGAGTACATGTCGCCCGAGCAGGCGATGGGCGCCGCCGTCGACGGCCGCACCGACCTCTACTCGCTCGGTCTCGTGCTCTACGAGATGCTGACGGGAGCCCCGCCCTTTCGCGCACCGCAGCCTGCGGCCGTGCTCGCGATGCACCTGCACTCGACGCCCGCACCCGTGCAGATCCCCGAGATCCCGCCGGCGCTCGAGGCGAAGGTCGCGTCTCTCGTGGCGCGTCTGCTCGCCAAGAGGCCCGACGACCGACCCCCCACGGTGCAGGCGGTCGCACGCGAGCTGCGCGAGCTCGAGCCGCAGATCGTGGAGCCGTCGTCGGTGGTCCCGCTGGTCAAGCGACCGTCGTGGGGCCCGCTCGCCGCGCCGCAGGCCGCGCCCGACGGCGGGGGCGGTCCGAAGGCCGTGGCGGGTGAGCGCCCGGCGCGGTTCTCCGATCGGCCTTGGATGGGCCTGTCGGCGTCGCCGCAGGGGGATCGGATCCTGGAGGACGCCATCGCGGGCGCGAAGCGGCGGCGGTACGCGCAGCTCGCGGTCGGCGGCATCGCGCTGCTCGCGATCGCGACGATGGTCACGACGGTGATCGTGCGTCTGCGTGCGAACGACGATGCGCTCGCGCAGGCTCCCGCACCGGCCGATCCGCTCACTGCGCCGCCCCCCGTCACGACGCCGGCGATCCGGCTGGTGAAGGTCGACCGGCCCGAGATCGCGGTTCCGGGCGGCGACCGGCAGCGCGCGTACGAAGAGGCACGTCGCGGGCTCGAGCGACGGCTCGCGGGCCGTGGGCTGCGACCGCGGGATCTCCGCGGCGTGCAACGCGCGTGGACGTTGTGGTCGGAGCAGGAGTCGCGCGCCCGCGGCGGGCTGTTCGACGACGCCATCGAGCGGATCGAGCTGCTGTCCGAGATCCTCGCGAGCACGCCGACGCGACAGATCCTCGACACGCGCCTCGCAGCCGTGTCGTCCGCCGTCGAGCGACGTGGCTCCGACGTCGAGCGCGCCGCGTTTCGTGCGCTCCGAGCCACGTCGTCGAACGCCGCCTCGTCCCCCGACTCGACGCGACGGTTCTTGCTCCGGCTCGAGGAGCTCGAGCGGGGCACCCGCGAGGCGCAGCGATGAACCATCGGCGGATCTGCCTTATTTTCAGCGCGATCGTGCTCGTCGCCGGATGGTTCGCGGGTTCCTCCGCGGCACGCGCCGAGGGGCGTGCGGCCGTGGTCGTCGCCGCGGCCGAGACGCTCGACCCATTCGTGTCCGCCTATGCGTTCGAGGTCGCGTCGGCCGTGCTCCGCGCCTCGCGATTCGACATCGCGCCGCGCGCCGTCACCCACGCGCGACTCCTCGCACGGACCTCGCGCGACCCGAGGTGCGCCGCGATGCCCTCGTGCCTCGCCATGGTCGCGGGCGACGTCGGTGCGCCGACGCTCGTCGTCATCGAGCTCGAGGCAGCCGAGCGCCGCCGGTTCGTCGCGCGCATCGCGACGTACGAGATCTCCGAACGGGGACCCGTACGGGTCGAGGCGGCGGAGGTCACCGGCAACGAGACAGCGATGGCCGAGCGCGTGCGCGACATGGTCACGCGCCTCGCGGAGCGTCCCGCGCCGTGCACCGTCTCGATCGCGTCGCAGGCAGGCGACGCCCGGGTCGCCGTCGGTGACGGACGCGCCGCCACGACCAGGATCCGCTTCCTGTCGCCGGGCCGCCATAGGCTGCGGATCGAGGTGGCGCGACGAGCCGGATGGACCGGCGAGATGACGTGCCGCGCGGGCGGGCGTTATCGCGTCAACGTGCGGTGAGCTGCTCGTGGCCGTCGCATGATCAGCGGCGGCGTCGCCCCGTCGTCGCCTCGATGGTGCGCGTCTGCGGCGCGATCACCACGTAGAACGTCAACCGATAGGTAGAACCGTCCTCCAGCTCGTCGCCCGAGCCGACGAACGGCGTGTAGCCAGGAGCTGCGAGCTGCGCGGCGATGTCGTAGCGCCCCGCGCAGAGCTCGACCGTCTGGTCGGTGTGGCTCGGCAGCGCGAGCGTGCGCGCGCACGGTCCCGCGAACCAGACCACGAGCCCGTGGGGCGTGTCGTTGCGCACCGTGACGCCAGGCCACGCGGTGCCTTCGCCTTCGCCGCTCCGCTCGACCGGCGGCAGGCTGCCGTGCTCGCCCGCTCGGCGCGCGGCCACGTCGCGTGCGACGAGCTCCGACTCCTCGCGCGCGAGCGTGTCGCTGTCCGCGGTGACCTCTTCGATCTCGACGCGGAGCGGACGCAGCGCCCCGGTCGGGCGCGACGACACCTCCGCGCCACCACATCCCACGAGCATCACCATCGTCAGAACGGACCCGGATCGAAGCTTCAATGGACTAGCTCTCGTCGCTCTCGTCGCTCGGTCCGTCGACCGGCTCGTCCATGGTGACACGCAACATCCGGTAGTTGCCGCTCACCTCGGTGATGTCGTCGTCGACCGGGACGGGCGGCCCGAGAAAAGCGGCGGCGAACACGCAGGCATCGAGCATCTCGGCGGCGGTCTGATAGCGGTCGGACGCGTCCTTCGCCATCGCGGTGGCGATGACGGAGTCCACGGCCGCGGGCAAGTCGGTGCGCCAGCGACCGGGCGGAGTCGGCTCGTCCCGCACGATCTTCACGAGCAGCTCCGTCGTGGTCGGGGCCTCGAACGGCAAGCGCGCGGTCAACATCTCGTACATCGTGACGCCGAGCGCGAAGAGGTCCGCTCGGTGATCCACGCGTTCCCCGAGCGCCTGCTGCGGCGTCAGGTAGTGCGGCGTGCCCACGATGACGTTCGGTCGCTCGACCGTCTCGCTGTCCGTGCCCTGGCTGACTCCGAAGTCGAGGAGCTTCACCTGCTCGCCGCCTCCCGTCGCACGCGCGAGGAAGACGTTCTCCGGCTTGAGGTCTCGATGCACGATCCCGCGTGCGTGCGTGGCGTCGAGGGCAGACAGCAGGTGCGCGGCGATCTCGAAGACGCGCGCGGGCTCCATCGGCCCGAGACGTCGGATCCGATCCGCCAACGTCTCGCCGACCAGACGCTCCATGACGATGTAGGGGCATCCATCCTCGAGCGTCCCGAGATCGTACACGGTGACGATGTTCGGATGCCCGATGCTGCCCGCGAGCCGCGCCTCGCGATAGAAGCGTTTCTCGGCGTTGCTGCCGGGCCGGTGGCGGCGGCCGATGACCTTGATGACCACGCGCCGCTCGAGCGCGAGATGGGTGCCCTCGTAGACCAAGCCCATCGCGCCGTAGCCGATGAGGCCTTCCACGCGGTACTTGCCGTCGAGCACGTAGCCGTCGAGGAAGCGCGGAGTGAGCCGGAGCAGCTCGCCGCTGTCGCCGAGCGACGAGGGCGGTGAGCTCGAGCACCGCGGCGTCGCGGCTGGATCCATCGCGTCGCTCGAGTCGCGCCACCCCTCGGCGATGCTCGGGCCGAACCGGGGCGGCGGCTCGGAGACGATGATGATCTCGGGGTCGGGCGCCGCGTGCCGCGACGGCATGTCGCGGTCGGTCACCGGGCAACGCGCCGTGTCCGCCTCGTGCGGAAACCCGCAATGCGG
>JADZFZ010000236.1 GCA_020854145.1 Deltaproteobacteria bacterium
TCACGGCGGTCGGCTCGCACAGTGCTCCGCACAACCATACCGGCACCTCGACCTTCGCGACGATCTTCTGCGTCGCTCCGACCGGTGCGTCCGCCGTCAACAACGCGGCAGGTCTTCCGGGTCCGGGACGTCTCGCGCTCGCGGGCGTGAGCTCCGAGGACGGGACGGACGCGGCCTGCCCGACCAAGGCGACCTTCCTCCCGACCGCCAAGGGCGGCGTGCTCGACACCGGCTGGACCGGTCTCGGCCACGACGCCAAGGTCGTCGGCCAGGGCAAGGTTACGGTTGCGGTCACGAGCTGCTCGGGATCCCCGGGCAGCTGCCTGTGCTCCTACACCGGCCCGGTCGACAACTAGGCCTCTCCCACGAACCAAAGCGGGGCGGTTGCATCCTCGGCCGCCCCGCTTCCCACCCCGCTCCACCGACGCCCCGGGCGGCCGCAACGGCCGCTCGGGGCGTCGCATTTGACGGCGGTTTCCGAAGTGCTCACGGGCGCTGCGCCCGCCGTTCAGCGCCCGGACAACGGTTCGACGTCGGTCAGCAGCCGCGAGAGAGCGACCGCGCGGATCTTCGGCGCCAGGGGGTACGTGGCGTCGCCGGCGTGGACGACGTCGATGCGCGCGAGCTCGAGATCAGCGAGCGCTGAACGCATGGACGGGGTCACCGACGGCGCGACGGTGCGTTTGATCTCGAAGCCGATGCGCGTCCGTCCGCGCACGATGAGAAGGTCGAGCTCCGCGCCGGTGTGCGTCCGCCAAAAGAACGCTTCTTCGCGGCGCGCTCCGAGGTGTCGAATCAGTGCTTCGATCCCGAAGCCTTCCCATGAGGCACCGAGCTTGGGATGGCGTTCGAGTGCGGCCCTGGAGTCGATGCCGAGCAGGGCGTGCAGGAGGCCGCTGTCGGTTACGTAGACCCGCGACGTTTTCACCTGGCGCTTCCCCACGTTTGCGCTCCACGGGGACATCAAGCGGACCATGAAGGTCGCTGCGAGCAAATCGACCCAGCGTCGCGTCGTGGTATCGGACACCGCAAAAGACCGAGCCAGCTCCGATGAGTTCCAGAGCTGACCATGGTAGTGCGCGATCATCGACCAGAAGCGGTGCATCGTGATCGCGCCGACGTTGATGCCGATCTGGGGCAGATCCCGCTCGAGGAACGTACGGACGAAATCGTGGCGCCACGCCATGCTCGCGGTGTCGGAGCGGGCGAGGAAGGAGCGCGGAAAGCCGCCGCGCAGCCAGAGTCGATCGAGTCGGTCCGGTCCCACCTCGTCGAGCGTGAAGCCCGTGAGCTCCTGAAACGCGATGCGACCTGCGAGAGTTTCGGAGCTCTGTCGCAAGAGCTCGGGCGAGGCGCTGCCCAAGACGAGAAACCGTGCCGGTCGCCGCGGACGATCCGCCAGCACCCGCAAGACGGGAAACAAGTCCGGGCGGCGCCGGATCTCGTCGAGCACCACCACACCCCGCAACGGTGCAAGCGCCGTCTTGGGGTCGTCGAGGCGCGCGAGGTCCGTGGGGTCCTCGAGGTCGAAGAAGGTCGCCGTGCGGTGCGCCTGGCGTACGAGGTCGCGTGCCAGCGTCGACTTTCCCACCTGGCGCGCTCCGAGCAGGGCGACGACGGGATGGGTCTCGAGGAGTCGGCGGAGGCGCGCGAGTGCCGCTGGGCGCTTCACCATGGAAAGCAATTTCTACCATGAAAATCTGGCATTCGGTAACGAATTTTCATGGTGGAGGGGGCGCGCTACCATCCTTGCCAGCTCGGAGCGGCGTTGGCGTCGCTGGCAGCGCGAGCGGCTCGACCGCGTGGTCCGCGACGACGTCCGAGACGTCAGAGCTCCACGCTCCCAGGGCTGCCGAGGCGATCGAGAAGGGCGGTGTCGGCGGTGGCGAGGCGCCGGCCCCGACGACGGGCGTGAGCGACGAGCAGTCGGTCGAAGGGATCGCGCGTCCAGGAGAGCGCCAGCGCCTCCTCGAACCAACCGGCAGACGGAGGGCTGTCGAGCAGCCAGCGTTCGTCGGTGGCCAACGTTGCGGGCGTCGTCGTTCCGCGGAGACGCACGCGTCCAACTTCGCTCAGGAGAAGGATCACCGCCGGCGCCGCTTCTTTCCCGAAAAGCGGAGCCCCTTCGACGTCCACTCCCAGGTCCACTGGCCGCGCTCGACCGCGGGATCCATCCATTCGATGACGGACGTGCGGCGGCGTGCGGCGGCCTTCTTCTCGGTCCGGACGGCGAAACGCACGCCCCGACGCTCGAAGACGACCGGCTCGCCCGCCTCTGCCGCGTCGAGGACGGCCGAAAGATGCTGCCGCGCCTGTGCCGCCGTGTAGCGTTTCCTGAGTGTACATCGTACGCGTGTGAGAGGCGCCCCGGCAAGCAATCGGTCTCTGGCGTCACCCGTCGACCACCGTGGATCTCCAACCAAGCTCGTCAGCGCCGACCCCGGCGGCTTCCGCCGCGCGGCACGAGCGGCGGCGCCGAATGATGCGGCGTGCGCTCGTCGCCTGCGCGCTCTTCGCCGCGAGCCTCGCCGCCTTCGCGTGCGTGCCGTCGCACGCCTTCCTCGCCTGGGACGACGCCGGCTACGTCGCGAGCAACCCGCGGGTCCAGGAGGGCCTGACCTTCGCGAACGTGCGGTGGGCGCTCACGACGTTCCAGCAGACGAACTGGCATCCGCTGACCTGGCTCTCGTACATGCTCGATTGCACGCTCCACGGGCTCGACCCCCGTGCCCACCATTGGACGAACGTCTGGA
>JADZFZ010000237.1 GCA_020854145.1 Deltaproteobacteria bacterium
AGCACCCGCCGTCCGCCGCGCCGTATGCTGGCGCCATGGAGGTCGTCGGTGCGGGCCTGTTGATGGTGGGGCTCACGGTCGCGATGTTCGGCGGCTTCGGTGCGCTCGTGTACTACTCGGCGCAGGGCGAGAAGAAGCGCGTCGCGATCTGGCGTGAGCTCGCCGCGCGGGTGGGCGGCCGCTTCGTGGAGCCCGAGGGAGGGCTCTTCGCCCGCAAGCCCTGCTCGATCCTCGTCGAGCGCGACGACGTGCTGGCGTTGCTCGACACGTACGTCGTGAGCAGCGGCAAGTCGTCGACTGTCTACACGCGATGTCGCGCGGACTACGTGCTCGGCGTCGGACCCGCCTTCCGTGTCTATCGGGAAGGAGTGCTCTCGACGCTGGGCAAGGCGCTCGGGACCCAGGACGTGACGATCGGGATCGACCCGGCCTTCGACGAGCACTTCATGGTCAAGGCAGACGACGAGGCGAAGGTCCTCGCCGATGCGCTCAGTGCGAGCGTCCAGCGGCGGCTGCTCGCCGCTCACCCCAAGAGCTGGCTCCAGAGCGACGGCAAGACGATCACGCTGACCTGGTACGGCCTGGAGCGCGACGCCGACAAGCTGCACGCGGCGCTCGAGCTCGTCAGCGAGGCGGCCCGCTTCGGCGTCGGGTGGCTCGAGGTGGTGCGCGCCGTTCCCGACGCGCGATCGTTGCCCGCCCACGGCGCGTTCGGGGCGCGGCAGCCGCCGTCGTTCGTGCTCGATCGCGGCGGCGGCGAGGTGCACATCTTCCCGGCGCTCCACAACACGACGCCGGTGTTGCGCGTGCACGCAGAGGCGCCGGACCTGCAGAGCGCTTCGGTGCGGGTCTCGCTCGCGGGGGGGCGGCTCGATCCATCCAGCCTTCCGGAGGGCATGCGGTCGGCCTCGACGCTCGAGGCGGTGACGATGCTCGGCGATGCACGAATCGGCGCCGAGCCGGGCGAGGTGTGGATCGATCTACACGGATCGTGCGGGCCGGAACGCATCGACGCGGCGGCACGCGCGGTCTCGTCGATCGCGTCGGGCGCCGGTGCGCCCTTCCGCTGACCAAGACGCGTCGCCTCGTCGCCGAGCGAGCGAGACGATCTCGCTCTCCCCCCGATCGGGGGGGAGAACGATCAGGTCGAACCCGATCGGGCTCTCTAAGGCGCGCGGGCCTCGGTCCCCGCGGCTGTCGCCGTGTCGGCGGGCTCGGGCTCGGCGGGCTCGGTGGGCGCCGCGCCCTCGAATCCCTCCGACAGTCCGGCGGCCTCGGCTGCCGCGGCGAGCGCATTGTCCTTCTTTCGCTGGATGCGCCGCGCAGCCTTCTCCTGCTGGTGCTCCTGCCGGGCCCGCTCCTTCTCACGCTTCTTGACGCTGGGTTTGCCTGCCATGTTCCTCCGGGGTGATTCCCGCGCGAAAGCGTGTCGGCGAGGGCTCGCGTATCGAGCCCCACGCTCTGCGCTCGGCCCCGCCGCGGACACCGCCGCTCCGACGGAGGCGCCTGCACGGGCCCACGTCCCTCGGCTCGCGACTCGCAGTCGCGCGGCAGGACGTGTCGGTTGGGCACGAACCGTACGCCTTCGCGTGCTCGAGCGCACGCCGGCAGATCCATCGAGGGTCAATCGATCGTGCGATGCGTGCGCAGGAGCGGGCGCTCGTCGAACGCGAGGCGCACCTGGAACCGACCATGCGCGTCGGCGTCCTCGACCCGCCATCGACGCATCTCCCGGAGCACGTGGTCGACGGCGCGTCGCAGTGTCGCGTCGCGTGGCATGTTCGCCGCCGTCACGCGGGCCACGCGACCGTTGTCGCCGACCTCGACGTCGAGGTCGAGCATCACGGTGATGCCCTCTTCCGGTGCGCGCCGGAGCCCGCGCGAGAACGCGGATCGCAGATCGTCCCGCTTGTCGCGAACGAGCCGTCTTGCGGCGGCGATGCGTGCGCGCGGTCCGCCGCTGACGCGTACGACGCGCACGCGGATGTCGGGCGGCGCACGCCGCGCGGCGTTGCGCGAGGCTTCGCCCCGGTTGGTGGTGCCGGCGCGGTCCTGCTGTGCGGAGACGATCGGCGCTCCGACGACGACCGACGAGGCCGCGACGATCACGGTGAGCAGGGCGCTGCCAAGGGTCCCGAGCCTCGTCATCCGGCGCAGGATGACCCGTGCCGTCGGGGTCGTCGAGTTTCGCCGGCGCTCACGTGCGCGCGCGGGCTCGGTCCCACGCGATGTGCACGCGTGAAGCGTTCGCGTGACAGATGGCGACGGCGAGCGCGTCGGCGGCGTCGTGGGGAGGGACCTCGCGAAGACCGAGCACGGCGCGGATCACGTTCTGCACCTGTTCCTTCGGCGCGGCGCCGCGGCCAGCGATCGAACGCTTCACCAGCGCGGGCGGGTAGGCGAACGTGGGCAGCCGACTCCGCGCTACCGCGAGCAACGCCGCACCTCGGGCCTCGCCGAGCACGAGCGCCGAGCGCGCGTGCTTGGCCATGAAGATGTCCTCGATCGCGCACGCGTCGGGGTGGTGCTCGTCGATCACGGCCGAGAGACCGTCGTGGATGGTGAGCAGGCGCTGCTCGATGGGTCGATCGGCGTCCGTGCGTACGACGCCGAACGCGACGGCCGTGAGCCTCGGCCCCGACGAATCGATCACACCCCAGCCGGTGCGCTGCAGACCCGCATCGATCCCGAGGACGCGGAGCACCCCGCCTGGACCGCGACCCCGCCCCTCTTCCGAGGGCGACGAGCTGGCTGTCACCTCACTGAGAGAGCTGCGCGAGCTCTTCCTCGGAGACGTCGAAGTCGCTCCAGACCTTCTGCACGTCGTCGTTGTCCTCGAGCGCTTCGGTGAGGTTGATGCAGACCTGAGCGTCGCGTCCGCCCACCGTCTTCGGGTTCTTCGCGTGTTTCTCGAACTGCGCGTTCTTGACCGCGATCTTGGCCTTCTCGAGGGCGTCGCGGACTGCATCGAGATCGGACGGGGCGGTCGTGACGAACCACTCGCCGCCGGTGAGCGACACGTCCTCGGCGCCCGCGCCGACCGCCGTCTCGAAGAGCTGCTCCTCGGTCGCGGCGCTCTCCTCGAGCGTGACGACGCCTTTCGGCTCGAACGCCCACGCGGCGCTGCCCGCCGCGCCGAGCGTGCCGTTGTGCTTGTCGAAGATCTTGCGGATCTCGGCGGCCGTGCGGTTGCGATTATCCGTCAGCACCTCGACGAGGAAGAAGGTCCCGTTCGGGCCGGTGCCCTCGTACGTGAGCTCCTCGTAGGTCAGCCCTTCGAGCTCGCCGGTGCCCTTCTTGATGGCACGCGTGACGTTGTCGTTGGGCATGTTCTGCGCCTTGGCGTCGTCGATCGCCTTGCGCAGCCGAGGGTTGCCGCCGGGGTCGCCGCCTCCCATGCGGGCAGCGACGGTGATCTCCTTGATGAGCTTCGTGAAGATCTTGCCGCGCTTGGCGTCGGCGGCGCCCTTCTTGTGCTTGATGGTGGACCATTTCGAATGGCCGGACATGACCGCGCTTCATAGCACAGGGCCCGGCCGGCTCGTGTGGTCGATCGAAGTCTTCTCGTTCGACTATTTCCGTCGGTCCCCTAGAACCGGCCGATGCACGTCGTCCAAGCCGAGCTCGTGATCGAGACTCCGGGCCGAGGGTTCACCGACCTCACGGATCGCGTGGGCCGGGTGGTCGCCGAGAGCGGCGTCGAGGTCGGGCTCTGCTCGGTGTTCTGCCGGCACACCTCGGCCTCGCTCGTCATCCAGGAGAACGCGGATCCGACGGTGCGGAAGGACCTCGAGGCCGCGATGCTCGCCCTCGCGCCGGAGGACGACCGGTGGGCGCACGACGACGAAGGCCCCGACGACATGCCGGCGCATCTTCGAACCGTGCTCACCAAGACGAGCGAGCAGATTCCCGTGCGCGACGGCAGCCTCGCGCTCGGAACGTGGCAGGCTCTCTATCTGTGGGAGCACCGCCGCCGGGCGCATCGCCGAACGGTGATCGTCACGGTCGTCGGCCGATGACGATGCGATCGGTGTCGCGCGGGCGGGGCCTCGCGGCGCTGATCGACCGAAGGGGTGACACGAGTCCCCAACCGTTCGCCCCGAGCCAGTCGAGCGGCGGAATCGCGTGCTTCGACAGGCTCGGCACGAACGGTTATTTGTCACGCACGAGGACGCTTCGTGCCACGGAGGGGTCGATGCTTCGCTTTGCTCGGTGGGCTTACGCAGGCTTGGTCGCGCTCGCGGTCGTCGGTTGTGCCGACGATCCCGTGCCGCGCTCGGGCGGTGACTCGGGCCCGCGCGACGGCGCGACCCTGCCTCCCGGGACGCCTCCCGGGACGCCGCCGGGTACGCCGCCGGGCACACCGCCGGGAACGCCGCCGGGCACACCGCCGGGAACGCCTCCGCCGACACCCGTCGATGCCGGTCCCGACGCGCCCATCCCGGGCGATGCGGGACCTCCCGTCACCGACCTCGAGACGACCTGCCGTCAGCTCGCATCCGTCTTCTGCGACGGCAACGCGCGTTGCTGCGCCAGCCCATACGTCACGCGCGCGGAGTGCGAGGCGGCGCAGTTCGTGGGATGCGCGGAAGGCCTGCGCGAGCTTCTGGGCGTGACCGGGCTGACGCTCGACGCGTCGAAGGTGCCCGCGTTCCTCGATTGGCTGCGTCGCACGACCGAGCGGTGCGGAGGCGCCGACTTCTCACCTGCGGTGCTGCCATTCTCCGGCAGCGCGCCCGCAGGCTCCGACTGCACGCCGCGCGAGGGCGGCACCGACGAAGACGACATCAGGGCCATCCTGTCGTGCGCATCGGGCCTGTCGTGCAACTTCACGATCGACGCGGCGGGACGTCCGAGCGGCACCTGCGGCCCTGCGCCTGCCTTCGGCGGGGCGTGCTCGAGCCCGTTCTCGTGCCCCGGCGGTCAGTGGTGCGATGCCGACTTCGAGCGGGGCATGACGATGGGCACCTGCACGGACCCGCTCCCGGACGGCGCCATGTGCGTCCGCGACGAGGCGTGCGCCGGAGGCCGCTGCAACGATCCTCCCGGCGGGGGCGGCGGCGTCTGCGTGCTTCGAGAGAACGACTTCTGCGGCGACTCGTCCGGCAGCGGGGGTGGCGGCGCGCCGCCGATGCCGCGCTGATCGAGTGACGCAAACGACGGCTCCCCGCCCGGACGGCCTCTGGGTCGAGCGCCTGAGCACGCTCACGCGTCCGAGTTGCTAATGAAATCCATTTTCATTAGTACCGATGCATGCTCCTATCATCCCGTTGGGCCCGACTCTCCGGACTTCTCTCTCTCGCGGGCGCGGTCCTCGTCTCACCGGCCGGCACGCTCGCGCAACAGAACGCGCCTGGGGGTGGCGGCACGGCGCCCGGCGGCGGTGCCCAGCCGGGCGGCGGCACCCAGCCCGTGATCGTCGAGCTGCCTCCCGACGAGCCCGGGGCCTCCGGCTCCCGTCCGGGCGGCGGCGGCGCCGCCATCACCGAGGCCGATCTCGTCCGCGGCCTTCAGGGTTATCGATTCCGCACCGCCGCGACGACGACCATCGGCGGCTACGGCGAGCTCCACTACAACCTCCAGTGGAACGACGATTTCGACGCGCACGAGTCCGAGATCGATCTCCATCGGCTCGTCGTCTTCATCGCGCACAACTTCAGCGATCGATTCCGCTTCTATACCGAGATCGAGGTCGAGCACGCCCTCGCCTCGAGCGGCACGCCCGGACAGGTCGGCATCGAGCAGGCCTTCGTGGATTGGCGCGTGCTCGAGGACCGGCTCGGCCTACGCGCCGGCGTGGTGCTCGTGCCGCTCGGGATCATCAACCAGTGGCACGAGCCGCCCATCTTCCACGGCGTCGAGCGACCGCGCGTCGACCGGAACATCTTGCCCAGCACGTGGCGCGAGGGAGGGATCGGCATCTTCGGCGAGCCGACCGAATGGCTCCGTTACGAGCTCTATGTGGTCGGCGGGCTCGACGCGTCCTCGTTCGATGCGAGATCCGCGATCCGCGGCGGACGTCAGGGCATCTCGGAAGCCAACGCGCGCGGGCTCGCCGTCACGGGTCGCGTCGAGGTCGAGCCGATGATGGGGCTCGTGGCGGGGCTCTCTGGCTACTTCGGGCTGGCCGGGCCCAACGCGCACCTGCACGACGCGATGGGCGAAGAGGTCGAGCTCGACGTGCCCGTCGGCGTCTACGCGGCGGACGTCCGGCTGCGCCTCGCGGGCTTCGAGGCGCGCGCGCTCGGTGCCTACGGCTTCATCGGCGAGAGCGCCGAGCTGGCCGCGACGTTCCTCGACGAGGAAGGCATGGACCCGGCGCCAAGGGTCGGCTCGTCGTTCTACGGCGTCTACGGCGAGGTGGCGTACGACGTGTTGCGTCCGATAGGCGGCACCGACCATCAGCTTCTGCCGTTCGTGCGCTTCGAGCGGTACGACACGATGGCTTCGACGGAGGGCGCGATCGACGACGACGACGAGCTCGCCGTCAACGAGCTCGTCTTCGGCGTGAGCTATCGACCGATCCCGCAGCTCGTGTTCAAGGGTGACCTCACGCTGCGGATGACCGACGCGGACGACGACGAGGACACGCACGTCCTCTCGCTCGGCACCGGCTTCATGTTCTGATCGGACGTGAATCAATGCGCGCGGACGAGACCCAGGATCACCTCGAGGACGATGAGCAGGATGATCGCCATCTCGAGCAGCACCGCGCGCCGATGACCGAGCTCGCCCTGCAGCACGGCACTGACCTTCGCCAGCGTGTCGAGCTTCTCGCGCACGCCGACGTCGATGGCGCGTAGGCGCAGGCGCTCCTCGGCTTCGGCGTAGAGGCGCGACGAGTACGCGTCGCCCACGAGGCGGATCGCACCTCCGACGCGGTCGTAGAGCTCGGTCATCTCGACGAACAACGTGGCGGCGCGTTGTGCGACCGGTGCGAATGGGGAGCGGAGCAGCGCCACCGCGCGACGCGCGTCGCCCGCACGACCGTAGATGGCCGACAGCTCGCGTGCGAGCAGCTGGTCGTAGTACCGGAGCTCCAACAGACGAGCGCTCGCGATCTCGAGCACCTCGAGCTCGTCGCGCGCACCGTCGGGATCGACGACCAGCGCGCCGTTCCAGCCGACGACGGTGGCGTCGCTGTCGTGGAAGCGGAGCGCGCGTCCCGTGTATCGCTCGACGAGCGCGCGCGCGAGCGGCCGGCCGGGCTCACCGACCAGGAGGGGGCCCGGCATCATGGCCTCGAGCGCGAGCAGGCCATCGGCGTGCCCTTCGACGCCGAGCACCTCGAAGACGGTGTAGTCCTCGACGAGCTCCACCTCGTGCGCACCGCGGAGCGCCGGCTGGAGCGCCGTCGCGATGTCGGCCCAGATGGCGCGCGCGCGCGCGTCGAGCTCGTCGGTCGCCCAGAGTCGCGCGGCGAGCGCGTGGACCTCGGCGACGGTCGCACCCTCGGCCAGGGGCGCCCTGAACCGAATCGATGCGACCCCGAGGTCGAAGACGCGGACGCTCGCCTCCATCGCGACGCCCTCGACGACGACGCTGCCCGCGTCGAGATCCAGCGGCTCGACGGCGAGCACGAGCCCAGGCCTGCGCTCGGGCCCGCGAATGGTCGCGTCGCCTCGCCGCGCGCCTCGTCCGGTGGCGAGATCTCGCGCCCGCGCGAGATCGACCCAGTCCGCCACATCGAGCAGTCGCAACGACCAGATGGCGCCGCCCCTGGTTCGCACGATGCCGCCGTCGTCGCTCACGCACCCATCCTACTGCTCGCAGCCACGCGTGCGCCGCGACGTTCGGTCCGGTGCTGCGCCGCGATCAGAAGGTCGATCGGGATGCCGTCGACCTCTCAGAGGTCGTCGAGGCCGCCCAGAGGATCGTCGTCGCGTGC
>JADZFZ010000238.1 GCA_020854145.1 Deltaproteobacteria bacterium
ATCGACGCGGGCCTCACCGACGCCGGACCGCTCGACCTGGGACCGATGGACTCGGGACCGCTCGACACGGGACCGCTCGACTCGGGGCGACTCGACTCGGGACCGCTCGACTCGGGACCGCTCGACTCGGGGCGACTCGACTCGGGTACCTCCGATGCTGCGACCTCGTGTGTCCCGGGGACGACCGCGGGATGCGCGAGCGGGACCCATTGTGTGCTCGTGTTCGGCGAGGGCGACGGCGGCGTGGCCGGGGCGGAGTGCGTGCTCGGGGGCTCTCTCATCGCCGGCTTCAACTGCAACCCCGACCTTCCGGGCTGCATCCCGGGATTCCAGTGCACGGAGAATCGATCGGGCGCGGAGGTGTGCATGCACATCTGCCGCACGTCGGCCGACTGCGGCGGACCGCTTCGCTGCTTCCCGGCACCCGCGCACGGCTGGGCGGACGTCGATGGGACGGCCTACGGCGTCTGTCTCCCGCCCCCGATGATGTGAAGTAGGCTCGGCTCCCATGGCCTCGACCACCTCGACGACGCTCTCGGCCTCCGATCTCGCCGCGCCCCTCGCACGCCTGCGTGACGGCAATCTCGCGTTCGCCGCGCGATACCCGGGCGAAAGCGGCAAACGCCAGCCGGTGCACACGGTCTACGGCGGGGCGCACCTCTTCAAGTCGGACACCGCGAAGAAGCTCGGCACCATGGCGCTCGCCTCGCTGCGCGAGCACGCGCCCGAGGCCGAGACGCTGGCCACCGCCCTCGGCCTGACATCGTCGCCGGACCTTCGCGCCACGCTCTATCGGCGCGTCGTCGAGAAGCTCGAGCGCGAGCCGGTCGAGGACTTCCGGATCGACTTCGAGGACGGGTACGGCAATCGCCCCGACGTCGAGGAGGACGGCCACGCGGAGGCTGCGGCGCTCGAGGTCGCCCGAGGGCTGGCCGACGGCACCTTGCCGCCTTTCGTCGGGATTCGCATCAAGCCGTTCACCGAGGAGCTGCGCGTCCGCAGCATGCGCACGCTCGACGTATTCCTGACTGCGCTCGCGCGCGCCACGGGCGGCAAGCTGCCTCCGGGATTCGTCGTCACGTTGCCCAAGGTGACCCTCCCCGAGCAGCCGCGCGTGCTCGCCGACATGCTCGATCTCTTCGAGAAGCCGCTGGGAATCGAGCCGGGCGCGCTGAAGCTCGAATTGATGATCGAGACGACCCAATCGATCTTCGACTCCGATGGCCGTGCGCACCCGCCGAAGCTCGTCGAGGCGGCGCGCGGTCGTTGCGTCGCCGCGCACTTCGGCACCTACGATTACACGGCGAGCTGCAGCATCACGGCCGCGCACCAGCGAATGGCGCACCCTTCGTGCGACTTCGCGAAGCACGTGCTGCAGGTGTCTCTCGCGGGCACGGGCGTCTGGCTCTCGGACGGAGCGACCAACATCATGCCCGTCCCGGTTCATCGCGCAGCGCCCGGACAATCACTCTCGGAGACGCAACGCGACGAGAATCGCGCCGCCGTGCACCGCGCCTGGCGAATCGCGTACGACCACGTGCGCCATTCGCTCGAAGGCGCCTATTACCAGGGATGGGATCTGCACCCCGGGCAATTGCCGGTGCGTTATGCCGCCGTGTACGGATTCTTCCTCGAAGGCCTCGACGAGGCCGGTGCGCGATTGACCAACTTCGTCGGCAAAGCGGCGCAGGCGACGCTCGTGGGCGACGTCTTCGACGACGCCGCGACGGGACAGGGCCTTCTCAACTACTTCCTCCGCGCGGTCGGCTGCGGCGCGATCACGGAAGAGGAGGCCGTCGCCCGAAGCGGTCTGACGCTGGACGAGCTCCGCGGACGTACCTTCGTCGGCATCCTGAAGAACCGCGCGCGGCCGCGATGAGCATCGATCTGCTCGTGCGCGGCGATCGCGTCGTCGTGGGCGGCCGCGTGGTCGCCGCATCCGTCCACGTCGCAGGCGGCCGCATCGTGCACGTCGGAGCGAAGAGCGACCTGCCGCGCGCGGCGCCGGGCGCACGGTTCGAGGTCGTCGACGCGGGCGACGCCTACGTGTTGCCGGGGCTCGTCGATACGCACGTGCACGCGAACGAGCCGGGGCGCACCCATTGGGAAGGGTTTCGCACCGCGACTCGGGCCGCGCTCGCCGGCGGGATCACGACGCTCGTCGAGATGCCGCTCAACAGCATCCCGGCGACCACGACGCTCGACGCCCTCCACCGCAAGATCGACGCGAGCCAGGGACAATGTTTCACCGACGTCGCGTTCTGGGGCGGCGTCGTACCCGGGAATCCCCGGGAGCTCGTTCCCATGCTCGATGCGGGCCTGCGCGGGTTCAAGTGTTTCCTCGTGCCCTCCGGCGTGGACGAGCTCGCACACGTCACGCGCGACGATCTCCTCGAGGCGCTGCCGATCCTCGCCGACCGCGACGCGCCCCTGCTCGTGCACGCGGAGCTTCCGGGCCCGATCGAAGCGGCGAGCGCGGCGCTCCGCGACGCCGATCCGCGCAAGTACGACACGTGGCTTCGCTCGCGACCGGCGTCGGCCGAAGACGAGGCCGTCGCGCTGATGGTCGAGCTCGCCGAGCGATTCCGTGCGCGCGTCCACATCGTGCATCTGTCGTCCGCCGGCGCCATCCCGATTCTCGCCCGGGCGCGCGACTCCGGTCTCCGGGTCACCGCGGAGACGTGCCCCCATTATCTGGCATTGTCGGCCGAGGAGATTCCCGACGGCGAGACCGCCTACAAATGTGCGCCGCCGATCCGCGACCGGGAGAATCGACGCCGATTGTGGAAGGCGCTCGAGGACGGTCTCGTGGGGCAGGTCGTGGCGGATCATTCGCCGAGCCCGCCAGAGCTGAAGGCGCTCGACACGGGGGATTTCTGCTGCGCGTGGGGCGGGATCTCGTCGCTGCAGCTGACGCTGTCGGTCGTGTGGACCGAGGCGCGACGCCGGTCCATCCCCATCGAGCGCCTGGTCGATTGGATGTGCACGACCCCCGCACGATTGGCCGGCCTCGACGATCGCAAGGGCGAGATTGCCGTCGGCAAGGACGCCGATCTCACATTGCTCGATCCGGACGAACGTTGGATCGTGGACCCTGCCGTGCTGCTCCACCGTCACAAGCTGACGCCGTACGCCGGCCGAACGCTCGAAGGACGCGTCCGCACGACGTTCCTGCGTGGGATGCGCGTCTTCGACGCCGGCGCCGTCGGCAAGCAACCGAAGGGAACTCTGCTGAGGAGCCTGCCGTGACCGATTCTCCGACGCGCGACTCCTCACCCGGACCCTCTCCCGATTTCACCGATCTCGTGGACCTCGCGAGCGAGAGGCTTGGCGGTGCGGCGCTGCTCTGCAACGACGACTTCTTCGCGTCGATGGACAATCTCGTGCGCGAGGAGGCCGCCGTCTGGAAGGAGCACGAGTACACGGATCGCGGCAAATGGATGGACGGCTGGGAATCGCGCCGCCGTCGGGAGCCCGGCTACGATTGGTGCATCCTGCGCCTCGGGCTGCCGGGCATCGTGCGCGGCGTGGTGGTCGATACGGCCTTCTTCCGCGGCAACTTCCCGGAGTCGTGCTCGCTGGAGGGTTGCGCGGTCGAGGGTTATCCCGATCCGAGGACGCTGCTCGACGAATCGACGCCGTGGGTCGAGCTCGTGCCCCGATCGATCCTGGCGGGCGACACGAAGAATCGATTCGCGGTCACGAGCCCGCTGCGGATCACGCACCTCCGGCTCAACATCTTCCCCGACGGCGGCGTCGCGCGATTGCGCGTCCACGGCGCGCCGATGCCCGATTGGCGCCGCATCGCGCGACCGGAGCGCGAGATCGACCTGGCGGCGCTCGAGAACGGCGCCGAGGTGCCCGTCTGCAGCGACATGTTCTTCGGGTCGCGCCACAACCTCGTCAAGCCGGGGAAGCCCCGGAACATGGGAGAAGGCTGGGAGACGCGGCGTCGCCGGGGCCCGGGCAACGATTGGTCGATCGTGCGATTGGCGGGTCGTGGCCGATTGTCGCGCGTGACGGTGGACACGACGCACTTCAAGGGCAATGCGCCCGGCAGCTGCGTGCTCGAAGGTTGCGATGC
>JADZFZ010000239.1 GCA_020854145.1 Deltaproteobacteria bacterium
CATCGTCCGGCGCGAGCGCGGCGGTCGTCTGCGCCGCATCCGGATCGACGTCGACTCCGGCGAAGGCGACGACTTCTACCTCCAAGCCGGCGACTCCGTCCGCGTCCCCCAAACCATCTTCTGATCCCGGGGTGGGGACAGGATCGACGTGGACAACTCGTTGGAATCACGCGGTTCCTAGACGAGCAGTTCCAATCTGTCGCGATGCCCTTGGTTTACAGGGGAAACGAGCTTGGCTGCCTCGCGCGCGCGGTCACGGGGGGCGCGTGAGCGCCCCGGCTCGGCGCTCGCGCTCGGCGAGCGCGAGATCCGCGTCGACCATCATCCGGACGAGCGTCGGGAAGTCCACGCTGGGCTTCCAGTCGAGCTTCCTGCGCGCCTTGCTCGCGTCGCCGAGCAGGAGGTCGACCTCCGCGGGGCGGAAATATCGCGGATCGATCTCGACGTGCGCATCGGGGTCGAGCCCGGCGTGGAGGAACGCAATCTCGAGGAGCTCGCGGACGCTGTGCGTCTCGCCGGTGGCGACCACGTAATCGTCGGGCGCGTCCTGCTGCAACATTCGCCACATCGCATCCACGTAATCGGGCGCGTATCCCCAATCGCGCTGCGCATCGAGATTGCCGAGGTAGAGCTTCGATTGCAGCCCGTGACGGATTCGTCCGACGGCACGCGTGATCTTACGCGTCACGAATGTCTCGCCGCGACGCGGCGACTCGTGATTGAACAGAATCCCATTGACCGCGAACAGTCCGTAGGCCTCGCGGTAATTCTGGGTGATGTAATAGGCATACGCCTTGGCCGCGGCGTAGGGGCTCCGTGGGTGGAAAGGCGTCGTCTCCTTCTGCGGCGTCTCGTGAACCTTGCCGTAGAGCTCGCTCGAGCTGGCCTGGTAGAAGCGCGGCGCGATCCCCACCTCGCGGATGGCCTCGAGGATTCGCACGGCTCCGAGCGCGGTGACTTCCGCGGTGTACTCGGGGATGTCGAAGCTCACGCGCACGTGGCTCTGCGCGCCGAGGTTGTAGATCTCGTCGGGCCTGACGGTGCGGAGCACCGTGTTGAGCGACGACGCGTCGTTCAGGTCGCCGTAGTGCAGAAAGAGCCGCGTCTCCTCGTGCGGGTCGCGATAGAGGTGCTCGATGCGCTCGGTGTTGAACGACGACGACCGGCGAATGAGCCCGTGTACCTCGTAGCCTTTCGCGAGGAGGAGCTCGGCAAGATAGCTCCCGTCTTGTCCGGTGATCCCCGTGACCAGTGCGCGTTTCGCCTCGGTCATGCTCGCCCCTCACTCCGCGCGCGGTGCGTCTCGTACCAATCGAGCGTGCGCCGCAGACCGTCGTCGAGCGACGTGCGCGCGACGAACCCGAAGCGCTCGCGCGCTCGCGTGACGTCGAGCATCCGGCGCGGCTGCCCGTTCGGCTGCGTGGTGTCCCAGACGAGCTCGCCCCGAAACCCCGTCAGCTCCGCGAGCTTCGTGGCGAGGTCTCGGATCGAGATCTCGAAACCGGCACCGAGGTTGACCGGATCGGGCTCGTCGTAACGCTCCGCGCCGAGGACCAACCCCTCTGCGCAATCGTCGACGTAAAGGAACTCGCGCGTCGGCGAGCCGTCGCCCCACAACACGACTTGCCCGGCTCCGCGGTCGCGCGCCTCGATCAGCTTTCGGATGAGCGCCGGGATCACGTGGGAGCTCTCGAGGTCGAAGTTGTCTTCGGGCCCGTAGAGATTCACCGGGAAGAGCACGATCGAGCGCAGGCCGTACTCCTGCCGATAGGCCTGCGCCATCACGAGGATGGCCTTCTTCGCGACGCCGTACGGCGCATTGGTCTCTTCCGGGTAGCCGGCCCAGAGGTCGTCTTCGCGAAACGGGATCGGGCAGTGCTTCGGGTACGCGCAGATGGTCCCCGTCACGACGAGCTTCTCGACCCCGAAGCGCCGCGCCGCATCCACGACATGGAGCCCCATCGCCATGTTCGCGTAGAAGAAGCGCCCCGGGCTCTTTCGATTCGCGCCGATGCCTCCCACCTGCGCGGCCAGATGGAACACCACCTCGGGCTTTGCCTGCTCGAAGAGCCGCTCGGTGGCCGCGCGGTCGGTCAGATCGATCTCGCGCGAGCGCGGAACGACGATGCGCTCGGGCGAGCAGCCGCGCTCGAGCAGCTTGCGCACCACGTGTTGCCCGAGGAAGCCGGCGCCGCCGGTGACGACGATGCGTTTGTCGCGGAGATCGAGGGTCATGGGTCGGTCGCTCGTTGGTTGCCTTCAGCCTGCGAACGCTTCGCGCCCGGCGCACCGGTCGTGCTCCGACCGAGCTCGCGCAGGACCGAGAGACCGTTCGGGTTCCCCGGGTGGATGCTGACGGTGTTGATGTCGACGTCGAAGGCGTACTCGCGAGATCGGCCGCCGGGCTCGGTCACGATGGCGCGCACGCGCACGTATTGGTAGCAGGACGACAGCAGCTCGCCTTCCCAGCGGATGCCGTTGCGAGGCAGCCCCGGGTGCCGTGCGACCAACGCGTCCTGCAACAGCCGCCCACTCGGCGCGCGGTACCCCTGCACGATCTCGACGCCGTTGCGGACGTCGGCACCGTTGAAGCGTTGCTCGACGTAGCGGACCGTCATCGTGGCGGCGACGAGGAAGATGATCGTGCCGATGACGACGATGGGGTTCTTCCAGGCCGGAGTGCCTTCTTCGGGAGTTTGCGCGCTCAAAGCGGCGCAAGACTAGGGCGATCCACGCCAACAGTCGAAGTCCTCCTGCGGCGAATTCACGCCCTTCGCTAGACGCTCGGGCGTGTTGCGACTTCGCCGTCGCCCGCTCTCGCATGCTCGGGCTCACTCGGAATTCGCCTTCCGAGCCTCCCACGCCCCACAACCGAAGCCCCCTGGTCGGAAGGCGAAACTCTCAGCCGGCGTGAGCGCCGGCGAACGCCGAGCCGAAGAGCGCGCCCGCCCGACAGCACAGAAATTCGTGCCGCTGGGAAGCGGGTGATAGCGTGCGTCGCGGTGGCACGCGTCCGCATCGGCGACATGCTCGTCGCCGCCAACCTCCTGACCCCCGAGAGGTTGGCGCTCGCGCTGGAGACCCAGGCGCAGGACGGCCGACGCCTCGGCGACATCGTCGTGTCGGAGGGCTGGGTGACCGAGGTCCAGCTCGTCCAGGTTCTCTCGCAGCAGCTGAGCGTCCCGTGGGTGTCGCTGCACCACGTCGACTTCTCGCGCCAGCTGCTGAACCTGGTCCCGCGCGGGCTCGCCGAGCGATATTGCCTGTTGCCCATCTACGTCCGGCACGTCCGCGGCGTCGGCGACACCCTCTACGTCGCGATGGACGACCCGAGCAACGACGAGGCGCTCGCGACGATCGAGGCCACCGCTGGCCTCCCCGTTCGGCCCATGATCGCGCCCCCGAGCGATATCCGTTCGGCCATTCGCGTCTACTACGGCGGCGCACCGGCCCCGCCGCCGCGCAGCGTGCACCCACCGGCAGCCGCCGCGCCCGCGAAGCGCGCACCCATCCCGCTCGCTCCGCCCGTGCCGCGCGATGCCGTGGCCGCCGCCCCTCCGCCCCGAGCGCCCCCGTCCGCGCCCGCGCCGCCACCGCAGACACCCCCGGCGCCCGCGATCCTCGTCGCCGCTTCGCCGCCTCCACAGACGCCGCCTCCGCCCTCCGTCGCGCGCGTCGAAGAAGCAGCGCCGGCGCAACCCGAAGGCGAGCGCCCGTCGGTCGAGCCGCTGCCGCTCTCGCGACGTCGCCCGGGCGCACCCGCGATGGTGACGCTCACGCTGCTCGACGGAACCACCGTCCAGCTGCCGCGCACGCGGCC
>JADZFZ010000240.1 GCA_020854145.1 Deltaproteobacteria bacterium
CGTTGGCGCGTGGCTGCGGCAACGTGCCGATGCGCGCGACGCGGGGCTCGTCGCCGAGCACCACCGCGACGACTCCGTCGAGCGCTCCGTCGTACCCGCCGGCGAGCAGGAGCGCTCCGCACTCCGGATCGAAACCGATGGCGTGGTGCGAGACGCCGTGACCCGAGAGGTCGATCGGCGGCGGCTCCCACGTGGCGGTGCCCAGGCGCCTCGGGACCTTCGGGCGACGTCTACTCGTTCGGGGGCGGTCGCGCGTTCGGCTCTTTCGCGGCCGAGTTCTGGGCGATCCACGACGGCGCCTTCTACGCGATCGGCGATGCGCCTCCGGCAGGCCGACCGGTCCCTGGACACGCGTCGGTTGACGCATCCCGACGCGCTCCCACGATTCGTCGCCGAAATGGAAGGCCCACACCTCGTCGAGCTCTTCCATCGCCGCCGAGAGCCCACCCGCCATCAGGGCACGCCCGGTCCCATCGAACGTCATGGACGCCGTGGTGCGCGGGTCGGGCTCGACACCGGATGCGCCGCGCCACGCGAGATCGATGGGGATCGGGGTGTCCGCGTCGCCGGAGCCGGCATCGGCGTCCGGTGCATCCGTGTCGGGCGCGCCGGCGTCGACGACCCCCGCGTCGTCGTCCACCCCGCAGCCCTCCGGCAACGCGTCGCACACGTCGCTCGGCAGCTCCGCCGGAGTCGTCTCGGTCTGCGCGCACACGACCCCGGACGGCAGCACCACGCGAACGGGGAACGACTCGGGGCACCGCAGCCGCTCCGCGCCCTCGCCCGCGTAGACGCAGAACCGCTCGGCACCCGCGGCGACGAGCTCGCCGTCCGTGCCGCACCGTCCGACGTCGGCGCCGTCGCAGCCCAGCACACCCAGGAGCACGAGGCCGACGCAGCAGATGGACCGCGGCCCTCGCGTCGCGTGCATGGGTCGGATGTTACAGCGGGCGCTCGGCTACAACATCCACGCGCACGCGAGCAGACCAGCGGCCAGCGTCAGCGCGGCGGCGACGCCCCGTACGCCGTCGAAGTGACGGCTCACCGCGTCGTGCACGCCCGAGACACACCCGACCGCGGCGCCGAGCGCGGCCCAGCCGAAGAGCACCGGCAACGTCGAGGCCGAGTGCGGCAACGCGATCTTGCCGAACGCGGCCGCGACCGACTCGAACGACGACGCGAGCCAGAAGCCCCAGCGGCCGAGATACGACGTCGCGCACAGGCCGAGCAGGCCGAAGCCGGCGAGCATCATGTAGGGCCAGAATCGGCGCTGTTTTCCAGCCGATCGCAAGCGCGAGCCCACCGAGCCGAGCAGCAGGAGCGCGGCGATCCCCGTCGGGATCCCGATCGCCGCCGCATCGAAGTACGAGAGGTCCTCGGGTCGCGTGACCGACAGGCCGCGCCGGAGCCAGCCGTCGACCATCAGCCCGAGGAAGAAGCGCGCCGCGGTCGCGAAGCTCGCCGCGATCATCACGTGGAGCAGGATCTCCATCGTCATGCGCGCGACCGACGCACGCTGGCGCACGACGATCGGGATCTCGAGGCGGTTGCCCGTGCCGTGCGACGTGCGGAAGACGAGCCGTCCGCGCAGGACACCCGGCGGCGTCTCCGGCGGGATCACGATCCCCGTGCGGATCTCCGCCCACTCGCCGGGGCCCAGCCGGCGCGGGCCGTGCTGCGCGCCCGCCACCACGATGGAGGCCTCCTCGAGCTCGAGCCGCTCGGGCTGCAGCACGAACACGCCGCGCTTGCCGAGGTGGCGCACGAGCAACGTGACGTCGCGGCGCTCTCCGGGCGCGATCGAGTCGACCTCGATCTCGGTCGGCTCGACCCCGACGCGCGGCGGGTGCGCGCCGAAGATCTCCGCGATGCGCGACGGAAGGAGCGCGGTCTCCCACGGATCGCCGCCGGCCTTCTCGAGCAGCGTGGAGATCGCACGCGCCTGCGGCGAGCCGAGCAGCGCCAGCCACTCTCCGAGCAGCCCCTGCCACGCGACCTGCGACAACGCGTCGGGCTCCCGATCGGCGAGCTGCCGCACGTCCTCGGCTTTCTGCGCGAACGCCGGGCCGATGCGCAGCCCGCGATAACCGAGCTTCCACAGCAGGCGCTGCAGCTTCGCCGACGTGGGCGCGGCCTGCGGGTCTTCCCAGCCCTGGCCGCGCGCGAGCGGCTTGAGCGCCGCGAACGTCAGCCAGTCCGTGAGCGTGCGGTCGTCGTACGCCGCGAGCACCTCCGCGGGGTGCTCCTCGTAGGACTTGAAGAGCATCGCCAGATCGGAGACGTCGTGCGACGGCAGCTTCAACGGTTGCTCGTCGAACGCCCACGCCGCCGCGCGCGCGAGCCGCTCCGACGACGGCTTGGCCTGACCGTCGAAGCTCTCGAGCGTGGCGATCAGCTTCGTGATCGGCGCCTGCGGCTGCCTGCGCACCCATCGACCGAGCCGGCCGTCGCGCAGCGCTGCGACGAGCGCCTCGCGATCGCGCACCGCCGCGCGCCGCACGTCTTCGTTCGACGCGATCACGACGGCCGGCGCACGCGCGTCTTGCGGCGCGAAGATGGGGATCCCCGGCGCACCGAGCGCCACGAGCAACGCGTCGAGCCTCGCCCCGGGCGTCTCGTCCGCACGCGCCGCGAGCGTCGCTGCGTACGACTTGCGCTCGACCTCGGCTCCCGCCGTGGCGGGCTCACCGGGGACGCGCCCCCGCGCCGCGAGCGCGCCGAGCCACGTCGCCATGGCGCCGTCCGCGACCGTGGCGAGGACCGCGTCGTAGGCCGCCTTCGACGAAAGCGCAAAATCGCGAAGATTCTCCGCGGTCTTGAAGCCGCCTTCGGGGCCGCCGTCCACGCGGAGCGCGGGCTCGCCCGCCACGTAGAGCCACCAACGCGCCTGCTCTTCGTGCCGCTCGCCCTTCGGCGTCGCGAGGTCGGCCAA
>JADZFZ010000241.1 GCA_020854145.1 Deltaproteobacteria bacterium
GACCTTCGACGGCACGGTGGTGCTCGTGGCGCTGCTGCTCCTCGCGGCGTGCAGCCCGGGTCGGCTCACCGAGACCCCCGACGACGGTGGAGCCACCGACGGATCGGCGATCGAGCGCGACGGTGCGATGCCCGTCCCGCCCGACGGCGCACCACCTCCACGCGATGCCGGCGACTCCGCGGTCGCGCCGATGCCCGACGCGGGCCCCACGATGGCGTGCCCCGCCGAGCCGCCCGAGCCCACGACGAGCGCGTTGTCGTTCGACGGTGTCGACGACCACGTCACGATGGGCGCGGCGCCGAGCCTCGCGCTCGCGGAGGTCACCGTCGAAGCGTGGGTGCGTCGCGACGGGCTCGGACGGACCGCAGGGACGGGCGTCGGAGGCCTGCAGCTCGTGCCCATCGCGGGCAAGGGTCGCGGCGAAGGCGACGGGAGCAACATCGACTGCAACTACGCGTTCGGCTTCGTCGGCGACGTGCTCGGCGCCGACTTCGAGGACATGGCGACGGGCGCCAACCATCCGGTCATCGGCACCACCGCAGTCCCCTGGAACGAGTGGCACCACGTCGCCGCGACGTACGACGGTACGACGTGGCGGCTCTATCTCGACGGCCGTCTCGACGGCGAGGCACGCGCCGGCGCCGCCTTCCGCGCCGACAGCATCCAGCACTTCGGCGTCGGGGCCGCGTTCGACTCGATGGGCACTGCCGCGGGCGCGTTCCACGGCGCGATCGACGAGGTGCGCGTGTGGGATCGCGCGCGTACCGAGCCCGAGATCGCGAGCGCGATGTTCGACACGATCGAGATGGACGAAGGCCTCGTCGGTCGATGGGCCTTCGACGAGGACGACGGCGGCGCACCCGACTCGGTGGACCCCGGCAACGACGGCACCATCGTCGGCGCGACGTTCGTCGCGCCGGGCGCCGTCGTCGATCGCGGCAGCCCGCCGTCGGTCACCGCACGCACGCCGTCCGACGACGCCGTGATCGACGCGGCCTCGACCGAGCTGTCGGTCACGCTCACCGACGACACGAGCGACGCGTTCGTCGTGCGCTTCTTCGTCCGCGAGATCACCGAAGCCGACGACTTCACGATCGCGGTGCTGCCGGACACGCAGTACTACACGGTCGAAGGCAACGGCTGGGAGCGCCACTTCCGCGCGCAGACGCAGTGGATCATGGACAACCGCGAGGCCTACGACATCGTCGCGGTGATCCACAACGGCGACATCACGGACCACGGCAACCGTTTCCCCTACGAGTGGACCGTCGCCGACTCGGCCCTCTCGACGCTCGAGGCGACGTCCGATGCGCTGCCCGACGGCCTGCCTTACGGGCTCGCGGTGGGCAACCACGATCAGACGCCGAACGGCACCCCCGGAGCGACCGACCTCTTCAACGCCAACTTCGGCGTCTCGCGCTTCACCGGGCGCGCGTACTACGGCGGTCACTACGGGGATCGGAACGACCAGAGCTGGATCACGTTCAGCGCGGGCGGGCTCGACTTCGTCGTCGTCTCGCTCGAGTACGACACGGCCGCGGCGGCGGCCCCGATGGCCTGGGCACGACGCATCTTCGAGTCGCATCCCGACGCGTTCGGCATCCTCAACTCGCACTTCATCCTCAACTCCGCAGGCGAGTTCGGCGCGCAGGGCCGCGCGATCTACGACGCGATGAAGGACGTGCGCAGCCTGCGCCTCCTGACGTGCGGGCACGTCTCCGCGGAGTCGCGTCGCTCCGACACCTTCGAAGGCCACGAGATCCACTCGATGCTCGCCGACTACCAGGGACGCGCGATGGGCGGCTCGGGCTGGATGCGCCTCTGGGAGATCTCGCCCGCGAACGACGAGATGACCGTGCGCACGTACTCGCCGTCGCTCGACGCGTGGGAGACCGACGCGAACAGCGAGTTCACGCTGTCGGTCGATCTCAGCGGCGCGGGCGGGGCGTTTCGCGAGCTCGACGTCGTGGACCCCGCCGGCGCGATGGCCGGCACCACGTGGAGCGGCCTCGAGCCAGGTCGCATCTACGAGTGGTACGCGACCGTCACCGATTGCGAGCACACCGTGCGCAGCTCCGTCTTCCGCTTCACGACCGCGCCGTGACGCGACCGGTCGACTCGATCGCGTGGCTGCTCGTCGTGATCGCGACCTCGTGCGGCGACGACGACACGGGGACGCGCCCCGATGGCGCGACGACGCTCGACGCGGCGGCGACCGACGACGCGGCGAGGCACGACGACGCGAGCGTCCTGCCCGACGGCGCGCGCGACCACGACGCCGCGGGGCTCGATGCCGCGCACGCACCCGACGCGAGCGCTCCCGACGCGACGACGCCGGACGCCGGGCCGCCCGAGCTGCCGCCGTGCCCGGCATTCGACGACCCCGTCGAGATCGGGACCGTCGCGACCGGCGCGCTCGACGAAGCCTCCGGCCTCGTCGCGAGCCGCGTGCACGCGGGTGTGCTCTGGCTGCACAACGACTCCGGCGACGACGCGCGTCTCTTCGCGATCGGGCTCGACGGCGAGCACGTCGGCACGCTCTCGCTGTCGGTCGATCGCCCGCGCGACATCGAGGACATGGCCATCGCACCCGCGGCCGACGGTGGATGGTTCCTCTACCTCGGCGACATCGGCGACAACGACGAGGCACGCGCGAGCATCTCGATCCTGCGCGTGCGCGAGCCCGACGTGTTGCCGTCCGAGCGTCCGTTCGCGGTCACGCTCGAGGCCGACGTCCTCGAGGTCACCTACGCCGACGGCGCGCACAATGCCGAGACGTTGCTCGCCGACCCCGAGGCGGGCGACCTCTTCATCGTGGAGAAGACGAGCGCCGCGGTCTCCGGCCTCTATCGGGTCGCGGCCCCCTTCGCGCCCGGCGGATCCGTCGTCGCCGATCGCGTCGCGACGATCGCGACCGGCAGGAGCCTCGGCCTCACGACCGGCGGCGACGTGTCCGCCGACGGCCGCGAGATCGTCGTGCGTGGATACGGTCGGACCGCGTCGCTCTGGCGGCGTCTTGCCGGCTCGCCGCTCGCCGACGCCTTCGCGATCGACGCGTGCGAGATCCCGATCGCCGACGAGCCGCAGGGCGAGACGTTCGGCTGGATGCCCGACGGCTCGGGCTACCTGACCGTGAGCGAAGGCAGCGCGCAACCGATCTTCCGCAGCGCCCGCCGCTGACCCGCCGGCCCTGTCCGCCACGTGTCGGCCACAGGCCGCCACCTGTCCGACGGGGAGCGCGAACGCGAACCTGCCGGTAGAATGGGCACCAGCGACGCGGCCCGTCGATCGCAGCGCACCGTACGCATGGAGAAGCCCGAACCGTTGACCATCGCTCTGCTTCGCGAGATCCGCGACGAGATCCGCTCCACGCGCGTGGACCTCGGCAAGCGCATCGACGACACCAACCAGCGCCTCGACGCCACCAACCAGCGCCTCGACGCCACCAACCAACGCCTGGAATCCGTCGACGACCGCCTCGGTCGCATCGAACGTCGTCAGACGGAGGCGGAGGTTCGGCTCTCGACCGAGATCGTCGCGGTCGTGGGCGCGGTGCGTCAGCTACGCGACGCGATCGTCGAGGACCGCGACCTGCGTAAGAGCGTGGTCGACCACGAGCGACGCATCCGCAGCCTCGAGCGCGCCAAGTCCGCCGGACGCTGAGCACCGCCCCGTTGGTATCGCCACTCAAGGCGCCATGCAGGTGCCGCCACCGCCGCCGCCGGGGCCAGGGAAGCCGCCGCCGCACGCGAAAGGCGCGAGACAGAGGAGCCCGCAGCAGCGCTCGTCGCGACCTCCGCACGGGATGCACGTGTCGGAGTCGCCGTCGCAGATCGTGAACGGCGCCGAGCAGCCGATGCCCGGACCACAACACGGTTGACCCAGCCCGCCGCACGCGCCGCCGCCGCACGCGCCGCCCGCGCACGCGCCGCCTTCGGAGCCGTCGGGACCCGTGCCGCACGAGTCACCGCTCGCGACGCACGCGTCGTCCACACAACAACCGCCGTCGCTGCACGCCTGGCCTGCGCAGCACGGTTGCCCCGGCCCTCCGCACGGCTGGCACGTCCCGAAGCCGCCCATGCCGAAGCCACCGCCCTGGCAGACGAGACCCGACTGCGTGCAGAAGATGCTCAGGCTGCCGCCGCCGCCGCCGGGCATCCCGAACCCGCTCGCGCAGCAGGGTTGGCCCTCGCTGCCGCACGGCATCCCGAAGGGCGTCGTGCAGCTCCCCATCGTGCACGTGCCGGCCATCCCGCCGCACGAGTCGCCGGACTGCTGGCACGTCCCGCCGGCGCAACATCCGCCGCCGCCGCACGCGCCGCTCGCGCAGCATGCCTGCCCATCCCCTCCGCACGCCACGAACGCGCCGTCGCTGCAGACCATCCCGCTCGCGCCCGTGCCCGTGCTCGACGCGATGCACGTCCCGTCGATGCAGCAGCCTCCGCCGGCGCACGACCCGTCCGCACAACACGCGGTCCCCGGCGTGCCGCACACCTCGCACGCGCCGCTCGCGCCGCACACGCCCACGGCGCAGCTCGTGCCCGGCGCGATGCACCGATCGGCGCCCGGGTCGCAGCACCCGGCCGCGCACGTCGCGCCGTCGCAGCACGGACCGCCGAGCGCGCCGCACGTCGTGCACACGTCGTCCGCGCACGCGAGCCCGCCGCTGCACGCGTCTGCGTCGCAGCACGGCTCGCCCGCGCCTCCGCAACGGCCGCACGTCCCGTCACCGGGCCCGACGCACGTCACCGACGCCGCCGTGCACGTCCGATCCGAGCAGCACGCCTGGCCCTCGCCTCCGCACGCACCGCAGCTCCCCATCGCGCAGACGCCGCCCACGTCGGGGCACGTCGAGCCCGCACCGGTGCACACGCCATCGACGCAGCAGCCGCCGCTCGCGCACGCGCTGCTCGCGCAACACGCCTCGCCCGGCGCGCCGCAGCTCGCGCACAGGCCCGCGACGCACGCCCCTTCGGCGCAGACGTCTCCCGCGCAACACGCCTGGCCGAGCGCGCCGCAGTCGGTGCCACCGCCGTCGCGCGGCGGAGGCGGAAGCGGCGGCGTCACGCGCCCGATGTCGACGCTGCCGTCCACGATGGGCGTCGTACCGCCGTCGTCGTCGGGCGGTCTCGTGGCGTCACCGCGCCGCGCGTCGCTCCCCGCATCGGCGGCACCTCGAGGCGCGGGATCGCTCCCGCACGCGACGACCGCGATGGCGACCGAGAAGCCGACCCACGAAGACGCCACGGCACGACGGAGCTGCATCGCCATTCACCTCGGGCCGGGAGGATATCAAGCGCATCGCGCGCTGCCCCGCGTCCGATCAATCGCCCGCGCGCAGACGCCACGCCGGCTCGCGACGCATCGACGGGGCCGATCCGGGATCGGGGCGCCGCCGCCACGCTCGGGGCCGCGGATCCCCGCGCCCCGGCGATGCCTGGCTCCACCCCGGCCGCGCCTCACCACGTCGCCGCGATCGTCGCCACGCGCGCGATCGCCCAACCGGCGCCGAGGCACCCGATGACGTACGCGAGGGCCGGGCGCACCCATCGCGGAGGGCGCGCGACCAGACGGGACGCGACCATCGCGAGCGCGACGACGGCGAGCTGACCGAGCTCCACGCCGACGTTGAACCCCACGAGCGACGTCGCGAGGGAGCCCTGCGGCAGGCCCACGCTGCGGAGCGCGCCCGCGAACCCGAGGCCGTGGACGAGCCCGAACACGAGCGCCACCACCCAGGGCGCGCGCCGTGTCCACGTGGGCTCGCTCGAGAGCGACTCGCGCGCCACGAGCACCACGCTCGCCGCGATCGTCGCTTCGACCGGTGCGCTCGCGAGCCGAACGACGTCGAGCGAAGCGAGCGCGAGCGTGACCGAGTGCGCGACCGTGAACGCGCTCACCGTGACGAGCGCGCGCCGATCCGCGCCCGCGACGAGGAGCAGACCGATCACGAACGCGAGATGGTCCCAGCCGAGCGCGATGTGCTCGAGGCCGAGCAGCACCCACGCGCCGAAGGTCCGCTCCGCCGGCGCGCCCAACGTCACGCGCGGCGACCGGCCGTCCACGACGTGCTCCGACGGAGGTGCGTCGAGCGCCGAGAGCACGACGACGACGCGTGCTCGGTGATCGCCGAGCCCGTGGAGCACCACCTCTCCGGCGATCCCGCGCGCGCCGCAACGCAGCTCGCCGGCCGCTCGCTCGCGACAGTGCGGCGGGAACGAGACCGTCACGGGCACCTCGACCCCGCTGTCCACCGGCGCAGTCCACGTGTACGCGTACCGACCCGGCGATCGCTCCACGATGGAGAGCACGCCCGGCGTGAAGTCGTGCGCGTACGCGACGCCCGCGGCGCCGACCACGCACGCGACGAGGAGCGCCGAGCGAGCTCCGGTCGCCGCCCGTCTCACGCGTCCCGTGCGCGCACATCCCGTCGCGATCGCGGCGCTCATCGCTCGCGCACGATCTCCCAGCGTGCGCGCACCTTCGCGATCGCGGCGCGCGTCTCCCGGTCCCGACGCGCTTCGAGCCAGTCGTGCCGCACGTCCGCCCGCAGCGAGGCGAAGTCCGCGGTTGCCGTCGCCACCGTGCGGCCCTCGACGCGCACGACGTGTTGCCCGAAGCGCGAGACGTGCAGCGCCCACGTGCCTTCGCGCTGCTCGCGCACGCCCAGAGCGAAGGCCTCGCCGAAGGTCGCGCTCAGATCGCGCACGGTGCGACCGCGGTAGTGACGTCCTCCCGAGAACGTGTCGCCCAGGCGCGTCGGGCTGGCACCCGCCGTCAGCGTACCGAGCAGCTCGTGCGCGCGCGCGCGTGCGACCTCGTCGTCGCCACGCACGAACACGTGCGTGAAGTCGATGCGCTCGGGGACGGCGAACCGATCGGCGTGCGCGGCGAGCCACGCGCGCAGCTCGCGGTCGCTCGGCTCGGGGATCACCGACTGCGCCCGCAGCACGAACGCCATCCGCGACGCCACGCGTGCGCGCGTCCGCGGATCGTCGCGCTCCAGCCCGCGCCTGCGTCCCTCGCGATAGAGGATCTCGTCGTCGACCCACCGCGCCACGGCCGCGTCGAGCTCGGCCGGCGACGGCGCGCGGTCGTGCTCCGTGCGGAACGCCGCGGCCAGCTCGTCCGCGACCGCCCGCGTCACCACCACGCGCCGCGGCTCCTCCGGAGCGGCGCCCGGCGCGGAGGGCGTGCCCCGCGCCAGCGCATCGAGCGCGAAGAGCGCCCCGCCCACGAGCAGGAAGTGCACGAGCGGCTCGCGTACGACGGCGCGCAATCGGGAGATCACCGCGCGAATCTGCCACGGTCGCGCCCGCTCCGATCACGGCGTTGCCACGCCGCGGAAGGACCGTTAGCGTGGTCGGCTCATGCGCCGCTTGGTTTCTGCGGTCCTCTCGTTCGCTTCCGCGCTCGTGCTCATCCTGGCCGTCGACCCGCGTCGCGCACGCGCGCAGGACGCCGTCACCGTCCGCGACGTCGAGGCGCGGCCGACACTGCACCACGCGGGCATCGTCGTGACCCTCGAGGGCGACGACGACGGCGACGCGACGGGACGTCTCGAGATCGGTGCGAGCCCCGAGTCGCTCCGAGAGGCGCACCCGCTCGTGCGGGTCGCCGGAGGACGCCTGGTCGGCTCGCTCTTCGGGCTCGTGCCCGGCACGACGTACGCCGTACGCGTGCACGTCGACGACCCCGACGGTGGCGCCGAGATGCGCGACCTCGAGGTCGCCACGCGCGCCGAGCCCGCACGGTCCTTCGCGGGTCGCACCCTCCAGGTCGCGCCCGGCGGCAGCGACACCGGCGACGGCACGTCCTCTTCGCCCTTCGCCACCATCACGCACGCCGTCTCGCAGGCCGGCGCGGGCGACACCGTGCTCGTCCGGCGTGGCGCCTACCACGAGCGCGTCGTCGTCGACCGGAGCGGCGAGCCCGGCATGCCGCTGGCCATCCTCGCGGAGATGGGCACCGTGCTCGACGGCAGCTACCCCGAGCTACGCGCCGACACGGCGTGGACGTCGGCCATGCGCGGCGTGTGGCGCGCCTCGGTCGAGGCCGAGCCCGCGTACGTCGCCGTCGACGATCAGCGCCTCTACCGCTTCGCCAGCGAGACCTCGCTCCGCGAGGGCATGGCCGGGGTCACCCGCGGCGGATGGGCGTGGGACCCGACCGCCGGGGAGGTGCTCGTGCGCCTTCCCGACGGGCTCAACCCGGGCGTCACCGACGTGCGCGTCGGTCGCCACGACGTCGGCATCTCCGTCGATGGCCAGCACGACGTCTGGATCGAGGACCTCGAGGTCCGCTACTTCGGGCGCGAAGGGATCAGCCGCGGCATCGTGCTGCGCGACAGCGATCGCGTCGTGCTGCGCGACTTGCTCGTGCATCACGTCACCGTCGGCATCGAGATCGACGGCGGCAGCGGTCACGTCGTCGAAGGCACCGAGCTCTACGATCGCGGCGC
>JADZFZ010000242.1 GCA_020854145.1 Deltaproteobacteria bacterium
CGGGAGATGGTCTGGTCGCGGCCGGTGGAGGACGCGATCGGCTTCGTCGAAGCCGGGGTGCGGCTGCGTCCGGACGGGACCCTGGCGCGCGCGCGCGTCGCAGGCGACTACTACGTCGAGCGCGCTGGGATCGCTGCGCTCGAAGGCGCGCTCGCGGGATCGCCTGCCACGCCCGAGGCGATCGGGGCCGTCCTCGACCGAGCGCTCGGGCCCGGCGGCTACGTGATCGAGGGGCTCGCGTCGCTCCGCACGCTCCACGCGGCGTTGCTCGACGCCGTCGGTCGGGCGCGCGTCCGGTGAAGCGATCCACCCGCGCGGCTAGCTAGCCCTTGGGCTTCGGCGGTCCGGGCAGGGACGGCGCGAGCGGACCAGGGTGGGAGCGCCGTTCGCGGGCTTCGCGCATCTCGCGCCGGTACCGCTCGGCTTTCTCGCGTTTGCGAGCGGCGACGTCCTCGACCTCGGGGATGTCGACCTCGACGTCGCCGTCTTTCACGAACGTCGTCTGACAGGCGAGCCGCAGGCCGACGATCTTGGCGACGTTGCCGAGGTGCTGCACCTCCTCCGGCAGGAGCGGCGAGAGGTTCTCCTTGCCGGACACGATGGTCAGCCTGCAGAGGCCGCACACGGCTTTGCCGCCGCACGACGTGCTGATGGGCACGCCGGCTACCTGACATGCCTCGAGGAGATCCTGGCCGAGAGGGATGTCGAGCGTCTTGTCGGTTCCGCGGATCCGCACGCGCGGCATGAGGCCCGTGGATATCACGCCTGCACGCTCGTGTCCTCCCCGGGCCGCGGCGCGTGTGGGTCAGCGCTCGCGCAAGTACGAGCGGATCCGCCCGAGGATCAGCTCGATCGCCACCGTGTTGCGCCCGCCCTCGGGGATGATGACGTCCGCTTCGCGTTTGCTCGGCTCGACGTAGAGCAGGTGCATGGGTCGGACGGTCGCGTAGTACTGCGCGCGCACGGACTCGAACGAGCGTCCTCGATCCTGCAGATCGCGACGGATGCGACGCATGACGCGGATGTCGGCGTCGGTGTCGACGAAGATCTTGATGTCCATCACCTGCCGGAGCTCCGGCACGGCCAGCGTGAGGATGCCCTCGACGACGACGATCGGCGCTGCGGGCAGCTCCACCGTCTCTCGGGCACGGACGTGGTGCTTGAAGTCGTAGACGGGCTTGGAGATCCCGCGTCCCGCGCGGAGCGCTCGGATGTGCGCGAGGAGCAGCTCGTTGTCGAGCGAGTCCGGATGGTCGAAGTTGACGGCCGCGCGTGCGGCTTCGTCGAGGTGCGCCAGGTCGCGGTAGTAGGCGTCGTGATCGATCGCGACGACGTGATGGCTCGGCAGCCCTTCGCGGATGGCGCGCGCGATGGTGGTCTTGCCGGAGCCCGTCCCGCCGGCGATCCCGATCACGAGGCATGCGCTCGTCGCGGGGCTGCTCGTCGTGCTCGAGGCGTCCACGGCGGCCGCCATATCACCTTTCGGCAGCCGGTTCGACCCGCCGTCGTCGCTCGCGGAAGGTCTGCTCGACCGCGACCGCGCAGGTGACCAACGCGAACAGGACGAGAGCGGCGGCGACCGCCAGCAGCAGGGGCAACGACCGCGCGAGCGGAGCGCCGAGCCGTCCGTAGCAGAACGGGATGTGGATCACGTACGCGAAGAGCGACGCGCGCCCGACGCGCACGAACGCCGTGCGAAAGGGCGCCCACGGTACGCTCGCGAGCAGACCACCGAGCGCGACCGTGAGGAACGCGCGCACGGATCCGTCGAGCGCGTTGAACACGACGGCCGGGTGCGCGGGTGTCAGCTTGCCCCCCAGCGTCGACAACGTCGTGTCGCACGCCGCACGGGCCAGCGCGGACGAAGCGACGCACGCGACGCCCACGGCGACGAGCGCGGGCCACGACTTCTGGATCCCCGAGGCGAGACGCGCGAGCGCCACCCCCGCCGCCATCATCGCCACCACCGGAACGAGCGGCGCGCGCGACAAGCCGGGCACGTAGGCGAAGAGCGCGGCCAGCGGCGCGAGCGGCCCGGTGACGTCCATCGAGGCGAGGCCGACGAAAGGCGCGACCGCGAGGGCCCCCATCGCGAGGGCGACGACGGGAGACGCGCCTTCGCGCACGGGTCGAACGTGAACGAGCACGACCAGGACCATCGACAGGCCGATGCCGTGCAGCACGTCGGCGCGCAGCACGGACTGCAGCGACGGTGCGCCATCGACGAGCGCCTGCGCGAGATTGAACGCGTAGCCGGCTGCGACGAGCACGAGGCCTCGGCGTACGAGCGCGCGCCGCACCTCGGTCCACGGCTTGCCGCGCCGCGCGGCTGCCTCCACGCCGAGACCGACACCCACCCCGGCGAGCAGGAGGAAACCCGGCAACGCGGTGCTGCCGATGAGCGCGATCACCGAGAACCAAGGGCTCGTCCGTGCCTCCGGGCTGCTCCAGGCGTCCACCGCGTGCCAGAGCACCATCGAGAGCACGAGGAGCGCCCGTGCGATGTCGATGCCTTCGTCCCGCGACGTCGGCGAGCGCGTCACGGTCGAGGTGCGAGCACCACGAAGGCGACCGCATCCTCCGCGTCGTCGTCGTTGCGGATCGTGTGCGTCTCGCCGGCTCGTACGAGCACGGTCTGCTCGTGCTCGACGGTCGCCTCCTCGTGATTCACGGAGACGGTGAGGCGACCGCGAAGACAGAGCACGACCTTGTCACTGTCGGCGTGTGTCCGTGGCTTGGTCGCCTGACCGGGATGGAGGCAATAGAGCGCGGACATCACCTTCGTGGAGTCGAACAGCGCGATCTTCTCCGCGCGCGAGTCCGAGAACGTGATCGCGTCCGCGAGCCGTCGTATCTCCATCGACCCAGCGTACCCCACTCGCCTGCTTGTCGTGTGGCGCCGCTCCGACTATGGCCTCCGCAGATGCGCCTCGCCGCGTGGTCGCTCGCGCTCGTCGTCGCCGTAGCAGGATGTGCGGCGTCGGGCTCCACGCGCCCGCCGCGCGCGGCCACGTCGTCTTCTCCGGATCGACGCGCTCCTCGGCCCGTCTCCGACGCGCCCGTGCCACCGGCGCCACCGCGAGCCCGCGTCGCGTGGTCTGCTCGCGTCGCTCCCGGCATCGCGCCCGTGTGGCTCGAGGACGATGGGCTCGTCGCGGTGCGCGAGGCAGGCGCTGCGCTCGTTCACCTCGACGCGCGGTCGGGGAGCCCGCGATGGTCGCTCGAGGCCGCGAGCGGCGAGCGCTTCGTGCACTGCTCGGTCGGGAGCGACGCGGTCGCCGCGACGATCCAGCGCAGCGGAGACGGATCGCGCGAGGGCGTGCTCGTGGAGCTCTCGACGGGATCCGTCCGGTGGCGTCGCGCCATCGGCGCGCAGGCGAGGCTGACGATCGGCGCGCTGGGTGACGGGGTCGGGATCGAGCACGCGTGCGCCCTCGAGCCTCTCGATCCGACGACGGGGCGTCCGCGGGCCGCGCGCATCGACGGCGTGACGGTCGATCTATCGGCCGTGGGCGACGGCGGGCCGCCGGCTTGCGCGAGCCGACCGCTGCTGCTGCTCGACGTCGGATCGCGCGCGGTCGTGCTGCACGCGCCGGCTCACGACCGCGTCGAGCTCGCGGCGGTGGATGCCCGACACGACGTCGGCCAGTCGCTCGGGTCGGTCGCGTTGCCGAGACCCGTGCGTACGTCGAGCGTTCGCGCCGATCCGCGATCGGGGACGATCGCGGCGCAGGTCTCCGAGACCGAGTGGCTGATCTTCGCGATCGACGCGGCTGCTCCGTCGATCCGGTGGTCGCGCCGCGTGGGCGCGGAGCGGGACTGCCCGCCGAGCGCGCTCGCGGCGCCGGTTCGTTTCGTCCGAGCCTCGGGAGGCGCGGCGGTCTTCGCGCAGGTCTGCACGTCGGCGACGCTCCTCTCGGCCTCGGACGGCGCGGAGCTGTTCGTTCGCGCCATGGGCCGCGACGTCGCTGCGCTGAGCAGCGAGCGGACGCGCGGTCTCTGGGACGCCGCAGCCCTTCCGCCGATGGGTGCGCGGAGGGTCGTCTGGCTGGCCGAGGACGGCTCGCCGCAGGGGAGCACCGCTCTACCGGAAGATGGAGTCGCCGAAGGGGCGGCAGGCGAGCTCGTCGTGCTCTCGGGCGGGCGCGTGCGCGTCCTCGGCCCGGACGACGCGCTCCGTTGGGAGGCCTCGGTCGACGGCGCCAGGGTGCTCGCCACGATGCCCAGCGTCGGCGATCGCCCCGCGCTCGCGCTGCTGCTCACCGCGTCCGGCGGGGAGATCGTCGCGATCGCGATGGGTGTCTTTTCTTCGTGACGTCCTCGTCGCAAAGTCCCCGCGCCTTGGCATCGTCTCCTCCCAGCGCGACCCCCGAAGAGCCGCTGCCGCGTCGCTTCGGTCGATACGTGTTGTTCGACCGCATCGGCCGGGGCGGGATGGCCGACATCTACCTCGCGCGCTACGAGACGGCGCTCGGCGTGTCGCGGCTCGCGGTGGTCAAGCAGATCCTCGCCCGTCTCGCTGCCGACCCGCAGTTCGAGGCCATGCTCATCGCCGAAGCGAAGCTCGCTTCGCGGCTCAGCCACGGCAGCGTCGTGCAGGTCATCGATCTCGGTCGCGAGAACGAGCAGCTCTTCATCGCGATGGAGTACGTCGAGGGCTTCGACCTCAACGAGCTGTTGCTGCGTTGCTCGCGCGCGAAGCTCGCGTTGCCGGCACCGTATGCGCTCCTCGTCGTGTGCGAGGCGCTCCGTTCGCTCGACTACGCGCACCGCCGCACGACCGATGACGGTCGGCCGCTCGGCATCGTGCACCGCGACGTGTCGCCTTCGAACGTCCTCGTGTCGTTCGAAGGCGAGGTGAAGCTCTGCGACTTCGGCATCTCGCGCGCGTACGGGCAGAGCGCGCACCGGCCGCGCGACGTCGACGAGGATCGCGTCCGCGTGGCGGGCAAGGCCGCCTACATGTCGCCCGAGCATGCGCGAGGGGAGAACCTCGATGCGCGCGCGGACGTCTTCTCCGCAGGCGTGATCCTGTGGGAGCTGGTCGCCGGCCGGCGTCGCGCTCGGATGGCGCGGCAGGAGGGCGGCCCCGACGAGGCGGGCAAGGTGGACGACCTGCGTCTGCTGGAGATCGCGAAGCGGGGAGAGATGCCGCCGTTGCCCGACCGGCCGTTGCCGGAGATGGACGCGTTGCGACGCATCCTCGATCGCGCGCTCGCTCCCGATCGCGACGCGCGTTACGCGACGGCCGCGGCGTTCCTGGCCGACCTGGACGGTTACGTCGCGCGCAATCGGCTCGACACCTCGCAGCTGCGGTTCGGCTCGTGGCTGACCGACCAGCTCGGCGACGAGATCGTCCACGTCCGTCGTGCGCGCGAGCGCGCGGCGGCGGCGCTCCAGAAGGGCCCTCCGGTCGAGATACGACCCATCGGGCCGATCATCCGCACGATCCCCGATGCCGAGCTCGACGGCGACACGGCGCCGAGCCGCGACGCCGACGGCTCCGTCCGCGACGAGCACTCACCCGTTCCGTGGCACGCCGCGACCGCGCCGTTGCCGGCCATGAGCCCGTCCGATGCCGATGCGCTGCTCCGCGAGACCGACCCCGAGGGCGAGCCCGCGCTCGACCTCGACGCGCCGACCCACGCGCCGGAGCTGGAGCCTCCTCGGCGCTCGGCCGTCGCGACCGCGTCCGCGCGTTCGAGCGCGATCGAAGACCCGGAGTCGCGCGTGCCGACGCTGCGCCCTCCGGCGCCGCAAGCCCCGGCCGCCTCGGGCGGACCGCTTTTCTGGGTGCTCGTCGCGGCCGGCGCAGTCGCCGCGGCGATCGCCGCGGGCGCGCTGGTTTGGGCGATGCAGTGAGCCTCCGGCGCCGTCAGGCTCCGGCGGTGCGGCACAAGAGGAAGTAGTTGTTCGTGATGCTGCCGCCGCGGATCGCGCGGCCGATGCTCACGTGCTTGGAGATCCCACGCAGGACGTCCTGCATGTTCGCGTAGACGAACCGTCCGAGCCGCTCCTCGTTGCGCAGCATCGGGGGCCAGTCCGAGGGGCGATGGGGCGGCAGCTTCGTGTAGTCGATGACGAGCTCGCCCTCTTCGTCGTATTTGCGCACGACGAAGTAGCCGGGGCCCACCCACGTGCCGACGAGCTCGCCGCTCGCGTTGTAGCCCCAGAGCTCGCCGTCGCGGCCCGGGATGTCCGGCTTGCAGAAGACCTTTGCGAAATGTGAGAACAGCGGCAACGAGTTCTTCCCGTAGTGGACCACGCCCACGAGCGGATCGACGCCTTCCGGTACGAGGAATGCGAGATCGATCGGCTTGAAGCCCTTCGCGGCTTCCCAGAGACGGGATTGCCCTTTTTTCCCTATCGATCGGACCTGCGCGACGCGATCCCGCGGATCGAGCGCATCCAGGTGGGCGGCGACGGTGCGGATCGAGAAGGCGGGCGTGGAGAGGAGCTCGGCGAGCTGGAGCACGGCCGAGGCCTACCAACTTCGGCGCACGGCTGCCAGCGCGGGGTCGCGTCGCCCGCGCGGTTGGCGGTGCTATGGGCTCGGCGTGAGGGTCGTGCTGCTGCACGGGCTCGCGCGGACGGGCTGGGCGATGCGGCCGCTCGCGCGCGCGCTCGAACGAGACGGGCACGAGACGCACGTGGTCGGCTATGCGTCGAGGTCGGCGCCGCTCCGGCACCTGGCGGGTGAGGTGTCCGACGCCCTGCTGCGCCTGGGCCTGGCGACCGGCGGCGAAGACGTCGGGTTCGTCGCACACTCGATGGGTGGGCTCGTCGTTCGGGCGCTCGGTCTCGTGGTGCCCGGGTTCTCGTGTGGCCGGAGCGTGGTCGTGGCCTGTCCGATGCGCGGCTCGTTGCTGGCGAGCCGGCTCGGCGCCTCGGGCGCGATGCGGCTCGCGTTCGGCCCTGCGTTGTCCGACCTCACTCCGGAGGCGGTGGCCGCCCTGCCGGCGATGCCCGGCCCGTACGGCGCGATCGCCGGCGACACGTGGTCACCCCTCGGGCCGGGCGCCTTCTTCGTGCGCGCTTGGGCGCCGGGACGTGCGTCGGACTCGACGGTCCTCGTCGACGAGACACGCGCCGAGGACGCGGCCGATCACGTGGTCGTGCGCGGCGTCCACGGGCTGCTGCCGGCGAGCGCGCGGGTCCACGACCTGGTGCGCGTCTTCTTGCGGGAAGGAAGCTTCAGATCCGCGGATCGCCCGGCGCCATGAGCTCGCCGCCGATGATCACGCCGTCGTAGATGCGCGCGAGGTAGATGAGGTCGGGCCCGGGCAACGCCGTGAGCGAGTGCTTGGTGCCACCGACCATCTCGACCTGCGTTCCGGTCTCGACGCGTGCGCCGAGACTGTCGACGAACGCGCCCTGCACGACGAGGACCGTCTCGAGACCGACGTGCTCGTGGTCCGGAAACGTCGCGCCGGGTCGCAGGCGGACGAAACCGCAGACTGCGCGCAGGGCACCGGGGCCGCCTTCGAGGTGGAAGAGATCGCAGCCGTCCGCGCCTCCGTCGGCCCAGCTCTTCGGGTCGTCGATGCCGCGAAGCAGATCGCGCGCCCGGTCCATCGTCACGTCGAGGATCGCTGCGACCCGATCGACGAACCGGCCGAACCGGCCGTCGGCTGCGACCGCAGCGAGCACCCGAGCGCGCAGAGCGGCCGGCGGCGCGACGGGGCGTGCGAGCAGACCCAATGCGTGGACACGAGCCTCCGCGCTGCGGAGCGCACGCGCCACGGAAGGATCCTTGCGCGCAGCCGCCTCGAGCGCTTCGCGCTCCTGGAGGGAGAGCACGCCGAGAGCGAGCTCTTCGGCGGCGATGTCGATGTCCTGAACCATGGCGCTTCCTCGTCAGCCCTTCCGTCGTCCCCGCTCGGCCTTGCCTCCCCTCGTGCCCGAAACCTTTCCCGACATGCCTACGGATGGCCACCCCGATTCGGATCTGCGGAACGTGTCGGGGCGCCAAAGAAAGTCTCGCCGGATTGCTTTTCCCGTGTGATCGCTCACGTCACGGTGCCTTGTAGGAGTCGTACCGGCTCGCGCGCGGGGCGATCCGGCGCTCGAGCGCGTCGAGCTCCTCCGGCGACATGGGCCGCAGGCGGGCCCCTATCTCCAGGTTCTGCCGGACCTCGGACACCGACGAGCACCCGATGACGACCGTGTCCGCGTGGGTGGCACCGTAGCGGATGAGCTCTTCGACGCGGGCCGCGCGGTCGGCGACGAGGCGACCGGCCGCGAGGACCTTCATGCCGACGACGGCCATGCCGAGCTGTCGTGCGCGGGGGACCACCGTCGAGAGAAAGGGCATCCGGCGGGAGTCGGCGGGGTTGAAGGCCACCAGGACCGAGTGGAAGGAGTAGCGCCGCATCGCTTCGAGAAGGATGGCGGGATCGTGGTGGCCGGTGATGCCGACGAACCGGATTCGCCCGTCTGCGAGGGCGCGCTCCACCGCTTCGATGGCGCCGCCGCGCCCGAAGATCTCGTCGAGATCGGCTTGCTCGCGCAGGTCGTGGAGCTGCCACAGGTCGAGGTGATCGGTGCCGAGGCGGCGCAGGCTGTCGTCGAGCAGTCGCAGCGCCCCGTCGCGCGAGCGCACGTGGGTCTTGGACGCGAGGAAGACGCGGTCGCGCGCCCCGGCGCCGGCCGCACGGAACGCCGCACCGTAGTAGTCCTGACTCTGCTGGTACGCGGGTGCGGTGTCGCAGTAGGTGACTCCGAGGCGGAGCGCTTCGAGGATGACGGGGACCGCCAACTCCTCCCGGCCCATCGTGCGGAGGGCGCCCTCGCCGCCGAGCGAGACGGGTCCCACGTACGCGCCCGTGCGACCGAGCATTCGGCGCAGCTCGTTGGTCGGTCCGCCGTCCGCCGACGCCGGAGCGCTGCCCGCCGGAGTCGATGGGCCGCGCGTCTGGGCAGCAGCGGATCCGCTCAGGAGCGATCCTCCGGCAGCGGCGACCGCGACCCCGACGGAGGCTCCGAGCACCTCGCGGCGGGACAGGGCTTCGTCGGGCTCCTCGTCGCTCGGATCCGAGTCGTCCGGCGCCATTCCGCCGAACGATAGCACCGGTTACCCTGCGGCCCGATGCGCGTTCGCGACGACCACGACGGGCGGCCTCACGTCGTCATCATCGGAGGCGGCTTCGGCGGGCTCATCTGTGCGCGCGAGCTGGCGGGGGAGCTCGTCCGCGTGACGCTCGTGGACAGGTCGAACCACCACCTCTTCCAGCCGCTGCTCTATCAAGTCGCCACGGCCGGCCTGTCGCCGGCCGAGATCGCGGTTCCGATCCGCTCGGTCGTGCGCGACGCCGAGAACGTCACCGTCCTGCTCGCGGAGGTGACCGGAATCGATCTCGCCTCGCGGCGGGTCGTGCTGCGCGACGAGGATCCTCTCGACTTCGACTATCTCGTGCTCGCGGCGGGGGCGCGCACCTCGTACTTCGGGCACGACGAGTGGGCGCACGTGGCGCTCGGTCTGAAGGACATCGACGACGCCCTCGAGATCCGCAGGCGGGTCCTGCTGGCGTACGAGCTCGCCGAGCACGAGGACGACCCCGAGCGGCGTAGGAAGCTGCTCACGTTCGTCGTGATCGGGGGTGGACCGACGGGCGTCGAGATGGCGGGCGCGGTCGCCGAGCTCTCGCGCTTCGTGCTCGCGCGCGACTTCCGCCGCATCGAGCCGCGCGCGACGCGGGTGCTCCTGGTCGAAGCAGGGGACCGGGTGCTCTCGGCCTACTCACCGGAGCTCTCGACGAAGGGCCTCAAGCAGCTGGAGGAGCTCGGCGTCGAGGTTCGCACGGGGGCGAAGGTCACCCACATCGACGCAGGCGGCGTCCACCTCGGCACCGAGCTCGTCCCGGCCGAGACCGTCGTGTGGGCCGCGGGCGTCCGGGCATCGCCTCTCGCCGAGACGCTCGGTGTGAAGCTCGACCGTGGAGGTCGCGTCATGGTCGCCGAGGATTGCTCCATCCCGGGCCATCCGAACGCGTTCGCCATCGGAGACATCGCCTGTTTCCCGGGCCCCGGAGGCAAGCCGCTTCCGGGCGTCAGCCCGGTCGCGATGCAACAGGCGCGCTCGGTCGCGGCCAACATCGTGCATAGCGTGACCCATCAACCTCGCGAGCCCTTCACTTTCCTCGACAAAGGCAGCATGGCGACGATCGGCCGGTCCCGTGCAATCGCCGAGATGCGCGGCATCGAGCTCAGTGGTTTCTTGGCCTGGCTCGCGTGGCTCTTCGTGCACATCTGGTATCTCATCGGGTTTCGCAACAGGCTCGTCGTCATGCTTTCGTGGTGTTGGTCGTATGTGACCTACAAGCGCGGAGCCCGACTGATCACCGGACGATTGTTCACCGACGGCGCCGCGACCGTTGCGGATCCCCCGAAACGCCCTTGAGGGCGCGACCCCGATTGCCCGACCGATCTTCGGCGAGGAGCGAGCCATGAGCGTGGTCCCTTCTTCGGTCGTCACCGCCGTCGCCGCGAGCACCGCCGCAGGCAAGAACCCGTGGTTGCCCTTCGGGGTGATCTTCCTGTTGGCGGCGCCGGAGTCGATTCCCGGCTGGCTGATGGACACGCGATTGCACCGCGAGCTGCACGCGCTCCTGCCGGCTTCGGTCTTGTGGTCGCTGGGCGGCGTCTTCATCGTGCTCGCCGCCCTCGACTCGCTCGCGGACAAGATTGCGATCGTCGAGCGGTGGCTCGTGCCCGTGTCCACGGCGTGGCGCCCGTTCGCGGGGATCGCGGTCTCCTCGCTCATCGCGCTCGGCGCGGCCGGAGTCGCCAACAGCGCTCCGGCCGACGCGACCGCGCTCGCGGTCACCGCGGATGTCGTGCAGGCGGACGTGCTGGCCAGCACGCTGCTCGGGGGCTCGGTCGCCGTGGTGTCGGTCGTCGCCGGCGCGATCTACGGGTGGCTCGCGACCATCGGGAAGACGGGGACGCGGCTCTTGCTGTCGCTCGTGCCGCTCCCGTCGATTCGCCTCGCGCACTCGTTCCTCGACGACGTGTTCGCGGTGGTCGTCCTCTTCGCGGGCATCGCGTGGGCCAACCAGCCCATCGTGATCGCCGCGGCGCTGCTCTACCTGTTGGTGGGGTTGTTCACCGGGCCGCTGCTCGCGCGTCTGACGTGGATCCACGTGCGCATCGGGTGGGGCCTCGTGCGCAAAGGGTGGCGGAAGCTCCGCAAGGCGCCGCCCGCTCCCGCGCCGCGTCCTCCGAAGTGGCTCGCAGCGCAGCTCGCGGACAAGGGCATCGACCCGCGCGACGTGACGGTGGTGCCGTCGTACGCGTATCGCGTCCCGGAGATCGGGTGGTGCCGCGCCGGTTGGCTCGTGCTCGCGCCCGATGCGGTGTGGTTCGCGACGCGCTCGATGTGGCGTCCGCGCATCCTCGCGCTCGCCGAAGGACGTCTGGCGAGGATCGGTCTCGCCGAGACGGTGTCGGGTCGCGTCGTGACGCTCGTCGAGCGCACCGAAGGCGGCGGGCTGCGAGAGGTGAGCGTCTACCTGTTCCCCGCGGAGGAGGCCGAGATCGTGCCCGCGCTCGAGAAGGGCGCTTCGGCGGCGCGATTCGTCCGGGTGCGCGCCGACAGCGAGTCGGCTCGGCGCGGGTTGCCCGGTTACGCGCAACGTGCGGCGTCGGTGCGCTACCTGCCTGCCGAGGATGCCGGCAGCCTGCGCGCCCAGGCCTTGACGACGATCGTCGGCGCGTTGGTGATCGGTGTGCTCTCGGGCGGAGTGTTCATCCCGATCGGGCTCGGTTACCTGCTGTCGCCGTACAAGCGCCGATTCGCGCTCGGCTTCGCGTTCAGCCTGTATCTGGGCATCTGCGTGGTCAGCACGATGTTCGTGGGTTGGCCGATCGCGGTCTTCTACGCGACGCTGCTGAACATCGTCGCGTTGCGCGACCTGGCGCGCCTGGCGCTCAAGGCGCGCATCGACGGCTTCGTCGACAAGCGCGCGCTGCTGCCGGCCGTGTGCGACCGCGTGTGGGTCCCGTCGCCCGGGCTCGTGACGCCGAGCGACGAGTGGCGTCCGGGCGATCGCACGTTGATGACCGACGGTAGCTGGCGCGCGGTGGTGCGGCTCCTGGCCGAGCCCGCCGCCGCGACCGACGCCGAGCCTGCGGGCGCGATCGAAGCCGCCTGAGCTCGCTTCGGCTACGCGTCGAGCCCACGCCTTCGTCGCCGCGGTCGGGGCCATATTGCCCATGCTCTGGCGTATGGGTCGGCCGGGTCATGAAGACGACGATCGACGTCTCGGATGAGCTGCTGGCTCGCGTAAAGCGGCGCGCACGCAAGGTCGGCAAGCCTCTTCGCGTCTTGTTCGAGGAGGGCCTTCGCCTGGTTCTCGATGGCGCGTCAGAGCCGACGGCGTACGTGCTTCCCGACTTCTCGCTCTTCCCCGAGATGATTGTCGAAGACCCGTTCGCAAAACGCGTCAGACGCCGATAGCCCGCTCTCGAGCGGCGAGTCGCGGTTCGGAGATCGGTGATGAATCGGCCTGGGAATCAGCGCGTGAGGCGCGCGGATCGCGTCACGCTGCGCGTGACCTCCGTGGCGAGCTCGTCGAGCCTGAACGCTCGTCGATCGTAGGTGACCTCCGAGGCCGTCAACACCACCGA
>JADZFZ010000243.1 GCA_020854145.1 Deltaproteobacteria bacterium
GCGGCTACCGCCACATCCCCGTCCTCGACGAGCACGGCAAGCCCGCCCACATCGTCTCGGTGCGCGACGTCCTCGGCTACATCGCCGAGCACTTCCCGCAAGAGGTCCTCAACGTCCCCTCCGAGCCGACTCGCACCTCGACACCCCCCGACGCCCCCGGCTCCTAACGGTCAAGCTCCCGGGTCGCGACAAGGACGGGGGTTGTTGGGGGGCGCCCAGCCCCCCTACGAAAATCACGCAGAGCGTCCATGGGGTTCGCTCCACGGCGCCCACCTCGCCGAGACCGTCCAAGTCCCCACGCACGCCGACTTCATCGATGCTCTCAACCTCTCACTGCGCGACGAACACGTCCCATCGCACGCGACGTCCGACGTCCGCGCGCAGCGACATCCCCCCCGCGGCGACCTCGCCATCGGGCGCGCTCACGCGCACGCGCGTCAGACCCGGCGCCAGCTCCTCGACGCGATAGCAGCGCGCGCACGTCGCGAGCGCTTCCTCGGACGTCGCTTCCTCGAATCCCGTCGGCGCCACGAACGCTCCCGAGGACACGACCTCGAGCTCGCCGCCGTCCCAGAGCGCGAAGCTCGCGCGCGTCGCGCGCGCACCGACGAACGCCACCACGTCGTAGACGTCGGCTACGTCGCTCGGGCCCACGACGTCCGGGTGCGACTCCTCGCTCAGCGTGTCGATCGCGGGATCGAGCATCGGCACGAGGTGCCCTTCGCGCAGGAACAGTGGCAGCTTCGCGAGCGGCGCCGCGACGGTCGCTTCGCGTCCGCCGTCGAGCACCTCGGGATCCTGCCAATCGAGGAACCGTCCTTCGGGGAAGACGACGCGTCGCTCTCGTGCGCCGCGCTCGACGACGGGAGCGACGAGGATCGCCGAGCCCAGATAGTGCTGGTCGTCGATGCCCGCGAGCTCGGTCGCGTCGGGGTGCTCGAAGAGGAGATGCCGCACCAGTGGCAATCCCGTCGCGTGCGCCTCGTGCGACAGCGCGAACAGGTACGGGAACAACCGCGTGTGCAACCGCGCGTAGGTGCGCCACGCGTCCTCGGCGTCGGCGGACGACCAGATGCTCGCTTTCATGCCCTCGTCGAGCGCGAACGAGCACGCGTCCTGGTCCTGCATGTTGGGCGTCATCGAGCCCTGCTGGATCCAGCGCGTGAGCAGCTCCCCGTCGGCCGCCGCGTAGCCGTCGGCCTGACAATGGAACCCACCGATGTCCCCTCCCCAATGGGGGATCCCCGACAAGCCCGCATTGATGGCCGCGCGCACCATCGAGGGCAGCCCGTCGGCGCTCTCGAACGACGCGGCAGGATCTCCCGACCAGACCATCGGAACGTACTGCGACGAGCCCGTGTACCCCGCGCGCGCGAAGGCCAGCCAATCGCCGGCTCGCGGTCCCGACTCGAGGTGCTCGTACACGGCACGGTCGTAGAGGACGGGATAGAGGTTGTGCAGCTCTCCGCCCGTCATGCCGTTCGCGGCCACGACGTCCGTCTGCACGTACTCTCCGAAGTCCTGCATCCAGCCGTCGTATCCGAGCTCGAGCGCCCAATCGAAGTGCGATTGGAAGTAGGCGACCGCCTCGGGCGACGTCACGTCCACGTGATAGAGCGTCAACGCGCCGCCGCTGATGAGGTCCACGGTGGACGGCGTCCCGTCGCTGCTCGACAGGAAGTACCCGGCCGCCTCTCCCTGCGCGACCACGTCGCGAATCGGGCTGTCCGGGTCGTCGGAGTAGAGCGAGTTGTAGTAGCAGCTCATCCGGTACCCGAGCCGGTGGCCATCGGCCACCCACGCGCGCAGCTCCTCTTCGATCCCCACGTGCGAGCCGCGCGGCAGAAAGTGCACCGCGTCGTCGGCTCCCGTGATCGCGAGGTCTCGATCGCGCATCGCTTGGATCTCGGAGACGCCGTCCTGCACGTCCTGCCGGTTGATTCGCCGTCGCGGCCCGAACGTCCACGCCGGAGGCAACATCGGACGCCCCGTCGTCTCCGTGAATCGGTCCACGAGCTGCGCAGGCCAGCCGCGCGCGTCGGCGCGGCTCGGCACGTACACCTCGAACGCGTGCGTGGGCCCGACCTGCCAGACGCGCCACGCATCGTCGTGATCGGTCGCCAGGTCGAACTGACTGCGCCACGTCGTGTCCATCCAGAACGCGTATCGCCGCGTCGAGAGGAAGAACGGCACCGGGTAATACGACATCGCCTCGCCGTTGGGCGCAGGGTTGTCGGGACCGACGGGCTCGCCTTCGCCCGTTCCGAACCCGCCTTCCTCCGCCCACGAGTAGACGCTCACTCCGCGCTGATTGGTGCGATTGAATCGCTCGCCGAAACCGAGGAAGCCCTCGTCCGGCGTCGACGCGAACGCGCTCGACCAAGCACGCGGCTCCTCGCCGTCCGCGAGCCGCGCTTCGACGCGCAACGTCCCCGCACGCACCTCGTGACGCACGATCACCCGCGCGTCGCTGCCTTCGGGATCGGACAGCGCAACCTCGACGACGCGCGCCGACTCCTCGGTCGCCTCGACCGCGGCCCAGCCCTGACGCCACGGGTCCAGCGACGCGCGAAACAGGAAGTGTCCCTTCGTGAGCACGCCCGGCCGAAAGCTCACGTGGCCCGTCGTCCATCCGAGCGCGGCGTAACCGTCGTCGGCGGGCGCATCGAGCGTCCTGAGCACTTCGCGCCCCTCCCCGTCCGCCACCGTGAACCGATACGGCGACGCCGACACCGTCACCCGCACGCCCTCGGCCTCGAGCGCCCAGCTCCGGTCCGGTGGTGGAGGTCCCGCATCGCGACGTGCGTCCGGCTGGGCGTCGTCGGGAGGGGTCGGGACGTCCGCGCCCATGTCCGCGGGCATCGACGACGGCCCGTCGTCGTCGCCACAAGCACACAATGCGAGACCGATGACCGCGACGAACGACGCGCCCGTCACGCGCGTCGCGGGAACGTTTCGAGAGCCGAGCATCGTGTCCCTCTCCAATCGTCGTCGGTCCCCCCGACGTGCGCCCGCATGAAAGCAGAGTCCCACCCCGTCGGGGTGGGGAGTTTTGCACCTCGTTGGTACGATGCGCGCGCGGAGGTCGCGATGGGAAGCGAGGACATCGGCGAAGGAACGCTGCGCACGACCGACGGCCGCGTGCTCCCGCTCGAGCGGACGGACGTCCGCGCGCGCATCGGTGGCCCCGTGGCGACCGTCGAGGTGCGCCAGCACTTCCGCAACACGACGCCCGAGGCGATCGAAGCCGTCTACACCTTCCCGCTCCCTCACGAAGCGTCCGTGCACCGGATGGAGCTGCGCATCGCCGATCGCGTGGTGCGCGCCGTCGTCAAGGAGAAGGAAGAGGCGCGACGCACCTACGAGCGCGCGAAGTCCGAGGGCCGCGCCGCCACGTTGCTCGAGCAGGATCGACCGAGCCTCTTCACGTTGTCGGTCGCCAACGTCCCGCCCGACGCGTCCATCGAGGTGCGGCTCGAGTACCAGGAAGCGGTCGCCTTCGACGATGGCCAGTGGCGTTTCGTGTTCCCGCTCGTGGCCCCCGAGCGTTACCTCGAGACGCCCGAGTCGAGCGCGACGCCCGGCGCGGCGTTCGTGCCTTCGCAATCGCAATCACAATCGTCGTCGGGCGCCGGCGCGGCGGCCGGCAACGTGCCTGTCGTCCAGCGTCCTCCGCGGATGCCGAGCGGCAAACGCGCCGACGTGGTCAGCCTCGAGGTCGAGCTCCGCACCGACGGTGCCGTCGAGGCCGTCCGATGCCCGTCGCACCGCGTCGACATCGAGCCGCTCGAAGGCGGCGCCGCACGCGTGAAGCTCCACCCCGACGGGATCGCCAATCGCGACTTCGTGCTGACCTATCGCGCGAGCGCGGAGGGCGTTCGACCTCACGTCTGGTTCGCTCGCGAGAAGGCCTCGACCGGGACGTTCTTGCTCGTGCTCGCGCCCCCGAGCTCGGACGCGCCGAAGACGGAGGCGCGCGGCGCGGGCGCGATGAAGGCGATCACGTGCGGCAACTGCGGCGGCGTCGTCACCGACCTCTCGTCGATCAAGGAGATCCCCGGCCTCGGTTCGGTGGTGCGGTGCACCTTCTGCGGGGCGCTGCTCGCGCC
>JADZFZ010000244.1 GCA_020854145.1 Deltaproteobacteria bacterium
AGATCGGGAAGCGGCGGCCGGGCAACGTGTTGCAGAACGCGCCGCGCGCGCAGTTGTCCGTGAACGTGCGTGTCCCGTCGGGCGTCGGCTCGCTCATGTCGAAGTTGCACCGACCGCCCACCATGCGCGTGCCGTCCTCCGTGCAGCGCGTGTAGACCGTCTGCACGTCCATCGCGTCGACGTCGATCACGACGGTGCACTTGCTTCCGCTCGGGCACGGATCGTCGAGCGGATCGCAGCCGCGCATCTCGTCCGGATCGGGGCCGGCGTCGGCCGGCGGCGGGGGAGGGCCCGTGTCGTCGTCCGGGGGCATCGCCATGTCGCGTGTGCCCGTGTCGCGCGAGCCCATGTCGCGCGTGCCGCCCATGTCGCGGCCCGCGTCGCGTCCGAGGTCGGGCTGGGCGTCGAGCGCGATCGCGTCCGTAGACGCGTCGCCGGGCGTCGCTCCGTCGTCGTCGCCGCATCCCGTCAGGAGCCACCCGAAGAGGCCCATCGCCAGCGCGAGTCGATTCATCTCGTCCCTCCCGGCGGCACCCTAGCCCAACCCGTGAGAAGGACGAAACCCGGCTCGTCGCTCGATGCGCGAACGTCGGATGGTCAGGCGGTGCGGGTCAGCTTGCCGCGGATGAACGCGGCGAGCTCGTCGATGCGGTACGGCTTGGGCACGAAGCCGATGCAACCGACGTCGGCGCGCTCGAGCTGTCGCTCGGTGAGGTGATAGGCGCTGGTCAGCACCACGCGCACCTCTTCGTGTCGGAAGCGAATGCGCCGCGCGAGCTCGAGCCCGTTCATGCCCGGCATCATGAGGTCGACGACCGCGGCCTCGAAGGACGCGTCCGCGAGCATCTCGAGCGCGGTCGCGCCGTCGGGCGCCTCTTGCACCTCGAAGCCGGCGAGCCTCAGCCCAATCGCGAGAGAGCGGCGATGGTTCGATTCGTCGTCGACGACGAGCACCCGCAATACCGGGGAGGCCTCGTAGTCCTCCGATCTCATCGCGGTGCTCGCTTGCATGGGGGGCTCACGTTCGTGGACGTAGCGGCCACGCGGCCGCCGGCAGTGCTCGAAGATAAAAGGAGGCGGGCCGCACCGAGCCGTGGGGGGGGCACGCCCTATGCGCGACCCGCCTCCGCGAGAGAAACGTCGAGCAAGCGCCGGGCCACGTTTCGGAGAGCGCCATTTGCCTACAGACCCAGGGGATCCAGTGACACTGTCCAAGCCGTCGTCCCACCGTTGCAACCGCCTTCCTGGCCGGCATTTCACTCGTGCAATGGACGAGCGCGCGAGCTCGCCCTCTCGACCCGCACGAGATCGAGTCACCGGGGGGCGGAGAGGACGCGGACCTCACCGGGCCCGTCGGCTCGGTGGACGAACAGCGCGAGGAAGGTCGTCGCTCCCTCCGTGTGCTCGCCGAGGCTCCACGCGTCGGACGGAAGTCGCAGGACTTCGCGCCGGGTGGGGCGCGACACGTAGACCGCCGCCGGGGAGCCGGCCGGGCCCCGCTCGACCTCGAACGTCGGCACGTGGCGCGCGTCGCGAACGCGGCCCGACGCATCGATCGCGTGCGTGGCGGTCCGGAGTGCCCCCTCGGTCTCGCCCGCGACGACGCGATCCCCCGCGCGCAGGGTGAGGCGCGCGAGCACCGCGCCGTCGCGTGCTCCGAGGATCAGGAGCGTCCGTTCGCGATCGCCGTCGTGGACGCCCTCGTCTCGCTCGAGCCGCGCCCCCGCGACCAGCGCGACCTCGCCTCCAGCGATCGTCCGTTGCCATCGACGGCGACCCCGCTCCGGCTCCACGAACGCGACGCGTCGGCGTTGCCAGACGAACAGCCCTTCGGGTGGCCCCGCGGACCATCGCGCCGCTTCCGTGTCGCGAAGCGCGAGACGCCGGCGCCCCGTGGCGCAGTCGAACGCGTGCAGGACGCTCGTGTCGTCGACGACCCAACACGCGGCGCCGTCCGGGCTGGCACCTCCCGCGAACGAACGGGCCGCCAACGAACGCGTCCAGACGCGTCGTCCGCTTCGGGCGTCCACACCGATCACGGCCGTGCGGTCGCTCGCGTCACCGCCCGCGATCACCACGACGTCACCGCCGCGCCCCACCAGATCCGGCGAGAATCCCCAGCAGCCGCTGTCCCAGCCGCTCCGGTCGAAGCGCATCCGCGAGACGATCCTGCCGCGCAGCGGATCGCCGAAGGGACGCGCGTCCGCGCAATCGAGCAGCGACAGCTCGCACGATGCGCGGAGCGCGCACGCACCGGCGTGACGCCACAGGAACGCCCCCGCCGCGCTGCGCTGGTTTCGCTGGCGCGACGCGATGGCTCCGGTCGCGACCTCGATCACGAGAAGCTCGTTCTCTCCGTGCACCAGCACCCGGCCCGGCGACAGCTCGGCCAGCTCGTGTGCGGATGCCGTGCTGCCGAGCTCCGTGCGCCAGAGTCGCGCGCCCGAGGTGATCGCGTAGGCGGCGACCGCGCGTCGGTCCGGCTCCACGACGACCACGCGCGAGCCCACCAGTCGCGCCACGGCGGCGGCGATGGAGCGAGGCGCGCTCGGGCTCTGCGCCTGCGCGACCGCGATTGCGACTGCGACCGCGGCGACGACGACGGCTCCGATCGCGACCCGCGGACGCGCGCGGCGAGGCACGTGCGCCCGCCCTCAGGGCCACACGATGTTCAGGCGCTTCATCTTTCGCCACAACGTCGTGGCCGAGAGGCCCAGCGTCTCGGCGGTCTTCTCCTTGTTGCCGTCGGTCTCGCGAAGGATGGTCTCGATGGCGGCGCGCTCCGCTTCGTCGAGCGACTCCTGCAGCGTGCGCGATCCGGCTTGCCGCGGCAGCGACGGCTTCGCGTCCTGCGGGATGATGTCGTCGAGCTCGATGACGCCGTTCTCGGCGAGGGCGACGCCCTGCTCGATCATGTTCTCGAGCTCGCGGATGTTGCCGGGGAACTCGTAGTTGAGCAGGTACTCCATCGCGCCGTCGCCGAGCCGCGCGCGCCTGCGCATCTTGCGACCGTACTTGTCGAGGAAGTGCTCCACGAGGAGCGGGATGTCCTCGCGACGATCGCGCAGCGGCGGCAACATGAAGCGCGCGACGTTGAGCCGGTAGTAGAGGTCCTGCCGGAACCGTTTCTCCGCGATGGCCTTCTGCAGGTCCTGATTGGTCGCGGCCACGATGCGCGCGTCCACCGCGATGCTGCGGTTGTCGCCGACCCTGCGGATCTCGCCCTCCTGGATGACGCGCAGCAGCTTCGCCTGGAACGACGGTGGCGTCTCCGCGATCTCGTCGAAGAAGAACGTGCCTCCGGAGGCTTCCTCGAAGAGCCCCTTGCGCGCCGAAACCGCTCCGGTGAACGCGCCGCGCACGTGACCGAAGAGCTCGCTCTCGAGCAGCGTCTCGCTGATGGCTGCGCAGTTGACCGGCACGAACGGACGGTCGGCGCGGGTGCTGTTCGCGTGGATGGCCTTGGCGACGAGCTCCTTGCCCGTGCCGCTCTCGCCGGTGATGAGGACCGTCGCGTCGGTCGGCGCGATCTTGAGGATGCGCGCGAGCACGTCGCGGATCGCCGCGCTCCTGCCGATGATGTTCTCGAAGTGGTAGCGCTCGCGGAACTCCGTCGCGAGCACCGACACCTCGCCCGCGAGCTTGCGTTTCTCGAGCGCCTTGTGGACTTTGACGAGCAGCTCCTGCTCGGTGAACGGCTTCTGGATGTAGTCGTAGGCGCCCGCGCGCATGGCTTCGACGGCGCTCTCGATCGTGCCGTAGGCCGTCATCACCATCACTTCGGTGAGCGGGGAGAGCTCCTTGGCGCGTTTCAGCACCATCATCCCGTCGGTCCCGCCCATGCGCAGGTCGGTCACGACGAGGTCGAGCGTCTCGCGCTCCAGTCGCTCGATCGCGTCGTCGCCGTCCGCGGCCTCCTCCACCTCGTGACCCGCGCCGCGCAGCATCATGCCGAGCGTCGTGCGCATGTTGCGCTGGTCGTCGACGACGAGGATGCGGGCCATGGCTCGCGCGAAATCTACCCCAGGATGGAGGCGCGCGGGCTGGCCCTTGTGTTGGAGCATGTCGTCCGCCCGTGTCGAGCGCGGCGCGCTACGCTGTCGGTTGCCGCCTCGGCTGAACGAGCGCCGGGCTCGCGGCAACCACCGCTCGTCATGCTCCGAACCGCCGCGCGTGTCGCCGTCGTCGCATCCGTGCTCGCCGCGGGGTGCGGAGCCGCGCAGTCGACGGGGGCGCCCGACATGCGCACGCTCGCCATCGGGATCACGTCGTCGCTGCCCGAGTCGATCGGTCCCGTGCGCTGGACGCTGTACGTGGACCGCCGCCGTGTGTGGGCGGGCGAGGCTGCGTCGGAGCCCGTCGCGGTCGAGGTCGGCATCGCCACGGACGCGCGTACGGTGCAGCTCGCGGGGGAGGCGGACGGAACGGCGCGATGTGCGTCGTCGTTCGTGCAGGTCGAGCTGTCGCGCACGCTCTCCCAACGCAGCGCCGTCGCTCGCCTCGACGTGGATCTGGCCACCGACGCGAGCGGCGTCGTTCGGCTGCGCAGCAATCACAGTGGGATGTCGCACGCCGACGAGGTCGAGTCGCACCCGGGCGAAGCGCCTCCCGCGGGCGCGACCGACGCCGAGCTCGCGCGTTTCATGGGCGACCTGTTGCTGGCCGCGCGGCGAAGTGGAGACCTGAGCGCGCTCGCGTGCGTGCGGCGTCGCGTGGACCAGGCCAGCGCGCTGCTCGGCGACCGAGTCGCTCGGACGCGTTCGCCCCAGCCCATCGGGCTCGCGGCCGAGACGCGCATCGAGGCGCCGTCGAAGAACGCGCAGCTCCGCGCGCTCGCCTCGGCGGCCGCGCAGTGCCCGCTGCACGGACACGCTCCCGCCCTGCGCTTCGCGGATCGCGTCGAGGTCGACGGCCCGCCCCGGTGCGGCGTTCGCGCGCCGGAGTCGCGCACGCGCATCGACGCGGAGCTCGAGGGAGACGCACGCGAGTCCGCGCAGCGTTACCCGGGCCCGCTGCCTCCGATCCCGCGTCGTGCCGGAGAGGACACGACCGAGGTCACCGTGGAGCGTGTGGCGCCCTGACCCACGACGGATCCGCGCTCGGCGACGCCGAGCGCGCGCGCGTGGTGCGCGTGTACGATGCCGGAGGGGATGACGTCACGGAGCTGTTCGCGTTGTGGTCACGCCGCGCCGCCGCGTGCGCCCGCGGGGATGCACCGGTGCATCTACTGCGGAGCGACGAGCGAGATCGGTCCGCCGCCGCCCGAGGCCGGAGGTGCGGGCTTCACCCGCCCGGAGGGCGCCGGCGCGGGGCCCTACGCCGGACAGGTGCTCGCGTGGAAGGCGGACCCGGTCGCCGGCGTCCCGCCCGCGCGGCGTTCGAGCCTGACGCCGGGGGTGATCGGGCTGATCGTGGTGCTCGTGGTGTTGCACGGGCTCTGCTGCTGCGGCTCGTTCGTGCAGGGATGGACGGAGGGGGCGCGCGGCGAAGGGTTGCTCGAGTAGCGCAGCCATTGGCCCACCGATGGCCCACCGACCTCCCGGGAGCCGCGCCGAGCGCTCCCGCGGGCTCGGGACGACGCGCGGAACCTGGTCGCGTCGTGGGTGTCGCTGGGGGCAGTGCGCCGGATCGGATGGTCGGAAACGCGCGGCGTGCTCGTCGCGGCGTGGGTGGTGGCGTGCGCGTTCGGGGTGGCGCGCGCGCAACCGGTAGCTCGGTCGAGCGCGGGGGACGCGCCGTCGGGGTACGAGCTCTCGCTCGCAGGGCCGCATCAGCTGCTCGCGGGGCGCGTCGCTCGCTTCCGCGGCATCGCCTATCGCGTGCACGGGCTGGCCGAGCTGCGGGCTCTGCCGGGCGCGTCGCTGCGGGCGCGCTGCGTGGCCGAGACGACGGACGCGACGACGCCGTGGGCCCCGGGGCGGGCCGACGCGCGCGGGTTCTTCGAGCTCGACGTGCCCGTCGCGGACGTCTTGCGCGGCAACGCGACTCTGTCGGTCGCGGTCGGCGAGGGAGAGTCGCTCCGTACGCTGGATTTCCCCGTGTCCGTGCGCGAGGCGTTCGTGATCGAGCTCTTCACGGACCGACAGCTCTACGAGCCGGGTGAGCGCGTGCACGTGTGGGCGCGTCTGTTCGACGCCCGGTCGATGCGCCCCATCGGCGGGCGCGAGATCCGGTTCGACGTGTCGGGCGAGGGGACACGCTCGGTGACGACCAGCGACGCCGGCGTGGCGTCCTTCGCGTTGGGCCTCCCGGAGCAGGCGATCGAAGGTGCCCGGACCGTCGTCGCACGCATCGGGAGTCACGTCGTGATGCGCGAGGTCGCGGTCGGCACGCGACGCTACGCGCGCCTCTTCGCTTCGGTGCGCACGTCGCCGGACACCGCGGCGCCGCACGCGCCCGTGTCGATCGAGGTGACGGTGACGACGCCGAGCGGCGCGCCCGTACGCGGAGCGGTCGCCGACGTCGTGCTCGACGGGGAGCAACGTGCGCAGGCGACGACCGACGCGGCTGGGCGCGCGACCGTCGCGATGCACGCGCCGGCCTACCTGACGCACGATACGGGGATCGTCGTGGCTACGGCGACGGTGCGTCATCCGGCGCACGGTGCGACGACGGCCTCGGCGCTGCTCCGTCTCGCGGTGCCGCACTCGCTCACGGTCGAGGCGGTCGCCGAGAACGCGGGGCTCGTGCCGGAGGTGCCCGGACGCGTCTACGTCCGGCTCGCCGACGGTGCGGGTGAGCCGCCGCCCGCGGGCACCGAGATCGAGGTGACGGGTCCGGCCGTGATGAGCGGGCGCGCACGGGCCACGACCGACGCGCACGGGATCGCGGTCGTCCCGACACGCCTTCCGCTGGGCGCGGCGGTGAGCGACGAGAACGGGCAGAGCACGGCCACCATCGTGGTCCGCGTCGGAGGTGCCGCTCCGCGGACTGCGCGCGTGCGCGTGCCCGTGCTCCGAGAGGCCGAGGTGGTGCCGCGCGTCGAGCGACCGGTCGTCGCACCGGGCGCAGAGCTGCGCGTCGCCGTCGCGCGAAGCCCGTTCGCGCCGCGGTCTCCCGTCGTCGTGGAGCTCGTGGGCGATGACGTGGTGGCGGCCCGCGTGATCGATGCACGCGCCGATCACGCCGAGCTGACCGTGCCGGAGCGGCGCCTCGGCGTCCTCGTCGTGCGCGCGCGCCCGCTTCGCACGGCGGGGTCCGCGGAGGGCATCGGCGCGAGCGACGCCGTGCTCGTGCGGCCGGCCGACGCCGCGTTCCCCGAGATCGCGCCCGAGCGTGACCGCTACGCGGTGGGCGACACCGCGCGCCTGACCCTTCGGAGCGGCGCGCGGGGCGGACGCCGGTGGGCGGCGATCCTCGTGCGCGATCTGGCGGCGCACGAGCGCGAGCGCGCGTTCTCGTCGTGGTTCCTCGGAGGCGCGATCGACCGTGCGCTGCTCGATCCGGAGCGGCCGGCGGCCGAGACGCTCCTTCGCACGGCGCTCGCAGCGTACACATCGGCCGACGGCGCGCCGGAGACGGCTCCTCCGCTCACCGACGACTTCGGCCGGCGCACGGACGCGCGCCTCGGGTCGACGACGAGCCCGGAGCGCGGCGTGCTGCGCGATCCCATCCCGCTGTCGGACGAGCTGCGCCGCCGCGGCGTGGGCGAAGTGATGCGCCGGGTCGAGTCGATGCTCGCGAGCGCGCTCGACGAAGGCGCGCTCGACGAGCTGACCGTCGGGCGCGGCGCCAATCGCCGATTTCGCGCGGACCTGATCGAGCAGATGGACGACGCGCCCGAGACGCTCGGCGGCGGTGGGCTCTCCCTCGCGATGCTCGAGTCGGCGGACCCGAGCTTCGGCTACGCATCGGTCGCCCGACGCGTCGCCCGAGGCCGCCTCGTGAAGTTGCTCGTCGCGCTCGCGCGTTACCTCGACCCGGGGCAGGACGCGCCGCTCGAGCAGCGGGTCGCCGCGCGCGAGCCGTCCGCCCGATGGCTCGCACGATTGGTAGAGCGCGGTCTCGTGCCGGCCGAGGCGCTGATCGACCCGTGGGGAGGGCGTTTCGCGTTGCGCCGCGTCGCACGTCCGGCTCTCGCGGTGGCGCCGGAGGCGGCTGGCCTCGAGCTGGTGTCGCCCGGCCCCGACGGTCGCGTCGGCACCGCCGACGACGTGCGCGATCCGTTTGCGCGCGCCGTCCCGCGAGGAACCCCGTACGCCGTGCTCTCGGGCGAGGACGAGCTGATGCACGCTCTCGCGCACCTCGCACCTGGCGCAGACGTGCTCCGCCGATTGGTGGAGGCCTACGCGCGCGTCGCCGCCGAGGTGACGGAGGACGAGATCGGCGACGCCGTTCGCGGGCGCGTGAGCGAAGGGCTCTACGGCGACACGGTCGGCACCAGCTACGGCTACGGGGGGCTCGGGCTGACCGGCACCGGGCGCGGCGGGGGCGGGTCGGGCGTGGGCACGATCGGCCTCGGCAGCATCGGCACCATCGGTCGCGGCTCGGGCACCGGGTACGGGATGCCCGGCTTCGCGCGCGTGGTTCGCGAACGATTCCCCGCGACGCTCGTGTTTCGCCCCGAGATCGCCGTCGATGCATCGGGCACCACGTCCATCGACGTGGCGCTCGGCGACGCCGTGACCACGTACCTCGTCGAGGCCATCGTCTGGGGCGACGACGGTTGGACGTGGTCCGCATCCACGCGCGTGCGCGTCGAGCGCGACGTGGTGGTCGACGCGCCGGTGCCCGAGTGGGCGAGCGTGGGCGACGTCCTCGAGCTGCCCGTGCGCGTGGGCAATCGCACCGCCGCGCCGCTCGTGCTCGGCGTGGAGCTCGAGCCGCCCGCGGGCCTCGGTCCCGCGCGCTCCATCATGCGAGGCATCGACGTGGGCGCGGGCGATGCGCGCGAGCTGCCGGTCACGCTCGCGTGGTCGCGCGTCGGGCGGGGGCACGTCCTGGTCGGCGTGCGGGGTCCGACGGGCGCGCCGCTCGACGCCGTCCGGAGGCCGATCGAGGTGCGGCCGGTGCTGCGCCGCGCGCGCCTCTCCGCGTCCGCGCTCGTGGAAGGCGCGTCGGCCCGCCACGGCGCCGCGCGTTCGCGGACGGCGACCGCGGAGTCGCGTACGAGCACCGTCGTGCTCGAGGTGCCCGAGGGCGCCATCCCCACTGCGGTCGGCGAGGTCCGCGTGCGAAGCGGGCTCGCGCTGCTCGGCGAGCCCGCCGATCCCTGGATGCGCGCCTGGGTCGAAGCGTGGTCGCCTCCCGCGTCCGAGCTGTCGGTGCCGCGTGGCCCAGCGCACCAGCCGCCGGAGCTCGCGCGCGCGATCGCGGCGTCGTGGCAGCGGTCGTCGGCCTCGGACGCGCACGTGTCGAACGCGATCGTGCGGCTGACGCGACTGGTGGCGCAGTCGAGCCCGGACACGTTGGCGCGCGACGCGGAGGTCTTGCTCGCGTTGGCGCCTGCGGTGAGGAGCGCGGGTCGGCGGCCGGTCGCCGTGCGGCGCGAGCTCGGCGGTCTCGTGCGAACCCTGCGTGACCGCGTCGCTTCGGGGATCAGCGCGCGCGGCGACGGTGACGACACGACGCTGCTCGCGATGGCCGCCGCGGGGCTCGCCTGGACGGCGTCGGGAGCGGCGGACCTGCCACGCGTGCGAGACCTCGTGCGACGCATCGATCGTCGCAGGCTGCGCGTCGGCGACGACGCCTGGATCGCGACCGACGGCGACGAGACGATGGCGGCGAGCGCGCTCGCGGCGATGGTCGACGTCAGGCTCGGGCGGCGCCCGCGCGCGTTCGAGCTGCTGCGAACGATGCTCCGCGTCACCGAGGAGCCCGGTGCGCTCGGCGAGCGCGAGCGCGCCTGGGCTCGGGTGGCGGCGATGCTGCTCGTGCCGCCGGGGGCGCACGCGACGCACGTGCGCGTCGCGATCGACGAGGGGCCGTTCGCGCGCGTCGCCGTGCGCGGCGGGGTGGCGACGTTGGCCGCGCCGAGCCTGTCGCGCGCCGGCCGTCACGTCGTGCGCGTCGACGCCGGCGGGGGTGCGCCTTCGTTCGTCGACCTGTCGTGCGAGATCGGGCTCGAGTGGGCCGTGGCGCCCGCGCGGCCGGGGCCCATCACCGTCGCCGTGGGCGACGTCGCCGGCGTACGCGACGCGCGGTCCGTCACCGAGCTCGTCGTGCGCAACCGTTCGGCGCGCACCGTGGCCGTTCCCGTGCTCGAGGTGTCGTTGCCCGCGGGTGCCGAGCTCGACGAGGAAGCACGTGCGTCTCTGCGCCCGATCTCCGCGCGCGAGCCCGAGTCTACGCGCGGGACGTTGACCCTCGTGTTGCGGCCCATGCCGCCGGGCGCGACGGCGCGCGTTCCGCTCGCGCCGACGTGGAGCGTGGCCGGGCGCGTCATCGGTTTCGGCGTCGCGAGCTACGCGGCGGATCGACCCGACGACGTCTCCATCGTGCGACCGCGCGTCATCACCGTGCGCGCACCCGGGAGGCCGTGATGGGCTCGCGCACGACCACTGCCCGGCCGGCGCGACATCGATGGGTCGCCCTCGTCGCGCTCGCGATGGGAGCGACGGCGAGCGTGCCGGCGGGCGCACAGCAGGCGGCCCACCGCGACGTGCCGGCCGGGCGGGTCACCGGCCTCGAGCTCGGGGTCGACGGCGCGCTCGAGGTTCCGGCGGGTGGCCGGCTGCGATGGTTCGTCACGGTGTACGAGGTGATCGCGCACCGCGACCTGCGGCCGTCGCCGAGCACGTCGCTCTCCGTGCTCGCGTCGTTCCGGCGTGCGAACGAGGCTGCCGCCGTCACCACCGACGCCTACGGGCGCGCCGCCATCGAGCTCGACGTGCCCGAGACGCTCACCGGCGCTTTCGATCTCGTCATCGAGGCCCGGGCACCGCGGCGCCAGGCGCCCCTCGACGGCGCTCGGGACGGGCGCGCGGGCGCGCGGGCGATCGGCATCTCGCGGCGCTTCGACGTCAACGTGCGCGTCGGCGCCCGCACGGCGATCGAGCTGTTCGTCGATCGCACGACGGTCGCCCGCGGCGCGACGGTCCATGCGTGGGGACGCGTGATCGACCGCGCACGGGGGCGGCCCGCGCCGAACGTCGCAGTTCGCGTGGCGCTCGCCGGCGCCGACCCCACGCCCAGGCCGAGTCCTCGGGCGCGAGCCTCCGGGCGTAGCGCCGGCTTCACGACGCACGCGCGCGATGGGCTCGCGCTCGCACCCGATCTGCGGACGGATGCGCGCGGGATGTTCCGCGCGACCTTGCGCGTGCCCGACGTGCCGGGTGCGGTCCGCGTCCACGCGAGCGCGGAGGGCGCCGCTGCGGCCGCGAGCGCCACACTCACCGTGCGAGACGCGGATCGACCCGAGCTCGTGGTCTACGCGACGCCCACGCGGACCGTGGTCGCGCCGGGCGCGGCGCTCGACGTGGACATCGTGGTGCGTACGGCCGGCGGACGCCCCGTCGCAGGCGCCGTGCTCACGGGGCTCTCCATCCCGCCGGTGGACGAAGAGCGCCGCGTTCGCGCGACGCGCACGGATGCGCGCGGGCGTGCGCGCGTCCCGTGGGAGCCGGCCCCCGCGACGCGCGGCGCGGACTACCGCGACGTGATCGGATCCATCGAGGCCGTGCGACCGGGTCTCGGCACCGGACGCGGCGAGGTCTCGGTGCGCGTCGGTCGCGCGGAGGCGGTCGTGACCTTCGCGGTCGAAGGTGGTGCGCTCGTGCCCGGGCTGCCCGGGGACGTCTTCGTCCGCGTGCAGGGGGCCAGCGGCGCACCGCGCGCGGGCCAGCGCGTCTCGCTGCGGTCGAGCGTCCTGCGCGCCGACGCCGCGACGACCGACGCGGACGGGATCGCCGTGCTCGAGACGCGCTGGGCGACCGCTGCCGAGCGCGCAGCGCGCGCGACGAGCGACGAAGCGGTGGGCGCCGACGACGCCGAGGTTCGGGCCCTCGACGGTTGCGCCGGGCCCACCGTGGCCTCCGCGACGCTCGACGTGGGCGCGCACGAGGAATCGCTCTGCTTCCCGGTCGATCCCGACGCGACGCTGCGCGTGCGAGCCCCACCGGTCGTCGGGCTCGCGGGCACCCTCGAGGCCGAGATCCTGCGACGCGCCGACGTCGTCCGCGCGCCGGTGGTCGTCACGCTGCTCGCCGGTGTGGACGACGACGCGATGCGTCCGGTGGTCGAGCGCGTGATCGGCCCGGGCGCTTCGCGCGTCGCGCTCGCCGTCCCCGCGGACGTCACGGGCACGGTGTGGGTGCGTGCGCGTCCGCTCCTCGGTGGCGAGCGGCGCGAGGTGCGCGGAGGTGGAGCGCTCGCGCGCGTCGCACCGAGCCGCGATCTCGCGATGGGCCTCGATGCGTCCGCCGACGGCGACGTCGTCGTGCGCGTCACGGGCGACGCCGAGCCCGTCGAGGGCTTCTTGCTGGCCCTGCCCGCGGACGAGGGACGCGCCCTGACGAGCGCGCTCTCGTCGTCGTTCGGTGCGACGCCGGCGTCGTGGGGCGACGCGCGCGGGATCGATGCGACCCGCGGCGACCTCGCGTCGCGGACGCCCACGGACGTCGCGGCGTCGTCGGTGCTCCGCGACGGCGCCGTGTTGCCGGCGACCCTGCCCACCGAGCCGGTCGCTCACGGCTTGCTCCGCGATCCCTGGCGTGCGCGAGCGCGTTTCGTCCGCGGCCGGCTCGGTCGCGTCTTCCGGGCGATCCAGGACCGCGTCGCCGCCTCGTCCCCCGGTCAGCTCGACGAGGTGGGCGTCCAGACGCGCGCGGGCTGGCGCTTCAATCGCGAGCTCTTGTCCCCGATCCTCGCGGCCCTCGGGCCCGAGGCGGTCAGCGGGCTCGACGGTGGCGAGCTCGACCTCGACGCGCTCGTCGCGCTCGACCCGGGGTTCTCCTTCGATCAGGTCGCTCGTCGCGTGACGCGCGAGCGCCTGCTCCGCGTGATCGTCGCGCTCGACGCGTTCGTGCGTGCGCGTGGCCTCGGCTTCGAGTGGGCACGCCGCGGCGATCCCGCCACGTGGCTCGCGTCGATGGCCGCCGGCGAGGTCGAGTCGAGCGCGCCGTTCGAGCCCAACGATCTCTTCGACGGCTGGGGGCGCCCGTTCGCGTTGCGCCGCGCCGTCGGAGCGCGCGCACGCTTCCGCTTCCTCGAGCCGGTCATCGGTTGGGAGGTCGTGTCGTCGGGGCCCGACGGGCGGTTCGCGACGCCGGACGACTTCTGGGACCCCTTCGCGCGCGTGCTCGCGCCGGGCAGCGTGTACGGCGAGGCCGTCGGCGAAGAGACGTTGCTCGCGCGTCTGTCCGGCGTCGAGGTCGGGCGCGCCACCATCGACGCGCTCGCGACGTTGTTCGAGGTCGAGCCCGGCGAGTGGCAGGCCGCGAGCGAGTCGAGCGCTTCGAGCACATGGGACGACGCGCTCGCGCGTCTCGAGGACCGCCCCACTCCCGCGTTGCACGTGGCATCGCCCGCGCCCGTCGTCGGCGAGATGCGCGCCTTCTCTCGAGGCTCGGATCGAGCGCGTCTGACGCTCGACCGGGAGCCGCGAAGCTACCTCGTCGTCGCGGGAGGCTACACGCCGTCGGGGGGCTTCGCCTTCGCGGCTCGATCGCTGGCCGCCGGCGAACCGCTCGCGATCGAGACCACGCTGCCGACCCACCTCGTCGTCGGAGATCGCCTGCGATTCCCGATGGAAGCGACGTGGCTCGGGTCGGGGCCGCTCTCGGTCGTCGCCCGTGTCGAGCGCCGCGGAGGCGACGCAGGGAGCGCACCGTTCGAGGCCACCGTCCAGCGAGGCACCCTCGCGGACGCCGCCGGCGGCGAATGGAGCCGCGCCGAGATCGAGCTCGTCGCGCGGAGGCCCGGAAGCGCCACGTTGCTCCTCGAGGTGCGCGACGGGCGCGGCACGACCCTTCGTTCCGTCGCGTCGCGCATCCGCACGAGCGCCGCCGGGACGCTCCGCGCCGCGCACGCGGGCGCGCTCGTGCGCCGCCGCGCCACGCTGCGGCTCGACGTGCACGAGGACGCGACGCCGATCTCTCGGGCGCTCGTCGTGTCGGCCCCGACCGCCCTCGCGCACGATCCCGGCTTCGAGGCCGACGGCGACGACGGCGACCTCCCGGCGCGCGCATGGGCGCTCGCCACGCGCGGCGAGCAGGTGCCGGTGGCGTGGCTGTCGAGGCTCGAGCGCACGGGTGGGGCCTCGCTCCTCGACGCGGCCTGCGCAGCAGTCGCGTGGAGCGCGGCAGGGAACGACGAAGCCGCGCTCGGCCGCGCGATCGAAGCCCTGCGTTCCGCCCAATCGATGGGCGCGCGCGAGGACGCCGCCGCGCTCGTTGCGCTCTCTCCGGTGGCCGCCGGCCTCGCGCCGTCATCCGGTCGCGCGGATCCCGTGGCGTCGCGCATCGCACGTTGGCGACGTGGCGCGTGGGCCGCGCTCGCGAGCGAACGCGACGACCCCGGGTTGCTCGCTCGCTTCGCCGCCGGCTTGTTGCTGGCCGATCGCCGCGACCGGGTCGGACGCGAGCTCTACCGCCTCGCGACGGTCGCGCTCGTCGACGGTGCGGGCGGCACCCGGAGGCTGCCGTCCGACCGCCGCCACGACGACGACGGCGTCGCGAGCACCGCCGCGCTCGCGATCGCGGCCCGTCAGATCGGCGACGGCGCCCTCGCCGACGCGCTGTCGGCGGCGCTCGCCCCGCAGATCTACCTCGCCATGCGCGACGATCGCGACACGAGCTTCTGGATGCTCGCTGCGTCCGCGATGGGCGCGTTCGGCGGCGTGCGTCCCGCGCACGTCACCGTGCAGATCGACGGTCGCTCGCGCCGCGCCGTGCTCGGCGCCTCCGGGGTCGCCGTGATCCCGGTCGGCGGCGCCACGCACGTGGTGACCGTCGCGAGCGTGACGCCCGTGATCGCGCGCCTCGAAGCGCGTCACCTCCGACCGGTCCCGACGCGCACCGATGGGCCGCTTCGCGTTCGCCTCGAAGGCCACGTCGGACACGCCTTCGAGACCTCCGCGCTCGAGCTCGTCGTCGAGAGCGAGTCCGACGATCCGATCGGTCGCCCCGTCGTCGAGCTCACTCTGCCCTCGGCGGCGCTCTTCGACCAAGACGCCCGCAGCGCGCTCGCTGCCGTCGCCGGGGTCGCTCGCGTCACGCCCCCCGACCCCGCCGGCGTGTTGCGCATCGTGCTCGCGCCGCTCCGACCTCGACGCCTGCTCCGCATCCCCCTCGCGCTCCGCTGGCTCGCCTCCGGCCGCACCCACGGCCTCTCCGTCGCCGCCTACGACGACACCCGCCCCTGGCGCCGCACCACCCTCGCCGGGGACAGGATCGACGTGCTCAACCCCCCGAGATCGCGCGCTTTCTAGACGAGCACTTCCATTCCGTCGAGACCGCCCGCGCTCCGCGGCGCAACGACTCGTCGTTGACGCGGGCCAACCGACTGCTTCGTCCCGGAGAGGACGATCGGCCCCGTGCGCGTCCTCGTCGTCGCGGCCAACCAGGAGCAGGAGCCCGAGCCGGTGGTGCCCCTGGGCGCGGCCTACGTCGCGGCAGCGGCGCGAGACGCCGGTCACGACGTGCGTCTGCACGACGCCTGCTTCGACGGAGCACACGCGCCCGAGCGCGCAGCGCGTGCAGCCGCCTCGTGGGCGCCCGACGTGATCGGCGTCTCGATCCGCAACTGCGATGACGTCGCGTGGCCACGATCGCGCAGCTTCGTCACCGGGATCGAGAAGCTCGTCGGGGCCGTGCGCGGCGCGGTCCCCACCGCGCGACTCGTGCTCGGCGGCTCGGGATTCTCGCTGTTTCCCGAGCTCTTCCTCGATCGTCTCGGCGCCGACCACGGCGTCGTCGGCGAAGGCGAGGTCACCTTCGTCGAGCTGCTCGACGCGATCGGGCGACGCGACGGACCTCCGCGCCTGCTCTCGGGCAGCGCTCCCTCGCCGCTCGCCGGACCGCCTCCGGCGATCGATCTCGTGGACGTGGCGCGTTACGCGCAGGAGGGTGGTTGCGCCGCGGTGCAGACGAAGCGCGGGTGCGCCATGGGCTGCGCCTACTGCACGTACCCGCTCCTCGAAGGCGCTGCCTGGCGACGGCGCGATCCCGAGGTCGTCGTCGACGAGCTCGAGCGCGCGTGGATCGATCGGGGCGTCACGCACGCCTTCATCGTCGACAACGTCTTCAACATCCCGCGCGCGCACGCGATCGCCGTGTGCGCCGCGATGGAGCGCCGCCGACTGCCGCTGCGCTGGACCGCCTTCGTCTCGCCTCACGGTGCCTCGTCCGCGATGCTCGGCGCGATGCGCCGCGCCGGCTGCGAAGGCGTCGAGCTCGGCACCGACGCTGCGCATCCCGACACGCTCGAGGGCCTCTCGAAGCCCTTCGGCGTGGACGAGATCGTCGCCGCCAGCGGCGCGTGCCACGACGCGGGCGTCCCCTTCTGCCACGCGCTCGTCCTCGGCGGACCCGGCGAGACCTCGAGGACGCTCGCCCAGACGGTCGAGATCGTCGAGGCCACGCGTCCGGCCGCCGTCGTCGCCATGCTCGGCGTTCGGATCTATCCGGGCACGCCGCTCGCGCGTCGCGCCGTCCGCGAAGGGCTCCTCGCGTCCGAGGCATCGCTCGGCCTCGCGCCGGAGTTCTACGTATCGCCCGCCGTGCGCGAGACGCTCGTGGCGCGCGCCCGCGAGATCGCCGCGCTTCTTCCCCACTGGATCTTCCCTGCGCTCGAAGGAGACGAGGCGCGCGCGACCTGCGCGAGCCTTCGCCGCCGGGGCCGACGTGCTCCGCTCTGGACGCTCGCCCGCCGACGTCTCGCACGTCCTCGTCGTTGATGGCGCGCAAGCTGGGGCCCCGAGACCGAGCGAACACTGCTCACATGCGCGCAGAGGGCCTCTTCGTCGGGCTCGGGGTGGTGGGGGTCGTTGCGTGCGCCGAGCCCTCGGCCCACCAGCGATTCGACGACGAGGTGGCACCCATCCTCGAGCGCCGCTGCCTCTCGCCCGTTTGCCACGGCATCTCGGACGCCGATGTCGAAGCGGACACGGTCGACCCGCTTCGGATGCTCATCCGCGTGGACGGGCGCGGAAGGATCCGCGATCTCGAGGCCGCCCGCCGGATCGCGGTCGCGCACATCAACACGCTCGAGAGCCCGGACCACTCGGGCCTTCTCCGGAAGCCGCTCGCGCTCGAGGCAGGCGGCTCGCCCCACGAAGGCGGGCATCCCTTCGCCACGCGCGATCACCCGGAGTACCGGACCTTGCGAGCCTGGGTCGAGGCCGAGCCGCGCGGCGGCGAGGACGCGAGCCTCGACGACCTGACCCCCGAGCAGCGCCACTTCCACGACCGCGTCCAGCCCGTGCTGCGCGATCGCGGCTGCATGGTCGCCCGTTGCCACGGACCCCTCGTGATGTTCGGCGGGCTGAAGTTCGAGCCTCCCATCGACGGATCCTCGGGAGGCTTCTCCGTCGCGCAGACCCTCACCAACTACGCGCAGGCGCGCGCCAACCTCGCGCTCAACGGCGACGGCGCCCGCTCGCGGCTCGTCACCAAACCGCTTCCGCTCGACGCCGGAGGCGTGATCCATCGCGGCGGCAACGACGTCTTCTTCCCTCACGTCGGCGGCGGCGACCCGCGCGACGACGAAGGGATCCGCGCGATGATCGAATGGGCCGACCTCGAACGCGCCGCGCAGGTCGGCCGCGACGCGCCTTCCGCCCCGAGCGGCATCGTCTTCGTGCGCGGCCCCTCGCAGGCGCACGGCTTCCTGGATCTCGACGCCTTCCGCCCGGGCAGCGACGTTTGGCACTACCCGTCGCTCGCTCCGGGTGCGACGGCGGTGAACCTCACCGCGTCCGCACATCCCGACGGCCCCGCCGACGTGCGCGATCCGGCGGTCTCCCACGATGGCCGGCGTGTCGTGTTCTCCATGCGCCGCTCCGAGGCCGACTGTCACAACCTCTACGAGATCGGCCTCGACGGCACCGGGCTCGAGCAGCTGACGCACGACACGGGAGAGCTGCCGGGCGGCGGCAAGGTCGTCAATCGCTGGCCCGTCTACGGGCCGGGACGGAAGATCTACTTCGCCTCCACGCGCGCCGGGACCGTCGACGAGACCGGCCACGGTATCGACGTCGACCTCTACGAGCTGCGCGACGGAGAGCCCGTCCGCATCACCTTCACTCCGACGCCGGAGCTGTCTCCCTCCTTCCTCGCGACGGGCGAGTTCCGCGGCGTCATCGCGTTCACCGTCATCCGCCGCCTCGGGGGCCGATTCGAAGGCCCGATCTTCCGCTTCCCCCCCGATCGCTCCACGCACCACCCGCAGGCCGACTACCACCCTCACCACGGGCGCACCGCGCCCGGCGAGGTGACGTGGACGCTGCGCGAGCTGCCCGATGGTCGGAACGTCACCGTGCTCTTCGATCGCGACAATGCCTGGGAGGGTGGGGCGCTCGCGGTGATCGAACGCCAGATGGGTCCCGACATCCCGCGCGATCCCGCGCTCGTGCCCTCGGTTCCGGGCTTCGTGCACGCAGTCAGCATGCTCGACCCAGAGGCGACGGTGACCGGCACGTCGCAGGGCGGGCTCTACCGCGATCCTGCCCCGCTTCCCGACGGCCGCGTCGTGGTCTCGCACGCGCGCGGCCCCATCGCGCTCGAGGACCCGACGGCGCCTCCGCCCGATACCGGTCTCTTCGTCCTGAGCCTCGGCAACGCCCGCGATGGCACAGCCACCCTCGAAGCGCTCGATCCGCTCGTCGACGAGCCGGGCATGGCCGACGATCAGCCTGCCATCGTCTACGTGCGTCCCGAGGAGGACGACCCGCACGAGTACGAATGGAGCCCCGACGAGCCGACCGGCCTCCTCCACCTCGCGGGCGGTGCGTCGGTCGTGGTCATCGGGCAGAACATCCAGCCGCTCGGGCCCAAGCCGATTCCTCCCGGCATCCACGGTCTTCGTGTCGTCTTGTGGTCGAGCCCACCCTCGTCCGACCGGAGGCCCATCGATCCGACGCGCATCCTCAACCAGGATCCGGCTTCCACCTGGTGGTCCAATGGTGTCCACGGTCCCACGATCTCGCTCGTCGAGGCTCCGCTCGCGCCCGACGCGTCCATCTACGTGTCGGCTCCGGCCGGTGCGCCCTTCCGCCCACAGGTGATCGACGCAGACGGGTTCGCGGTCGGCCAGCAGATCGCCTTCTGGTTCTACCTACAAGGCGGATGGCGTCTGACCGCGGGAGCGCCGCTCGGGCTCTTCGGCCGTCTCTGCGCGGGCTGTCATGGCGCCATCGACGGAGATCCCGCTCATGCCCTGCCGCCGCTGACCGAGCGAGACACCGACGTCGTCTCGAGCGCGTCGGTGACCCTCTCGTCCCACGCTGCCGCCAACCCGAGACGGCCCCTCGAACCGGTCGCCCTGCCCATCGGAGGCGTGTTGCCGGAGGCGTTCCACTTCCGCAGGGCCTTCGGTCCCCTGTTGAGCCGCTCTTGTGCCTCGAGCGGATGCCACGCCGGTCGAACACCCGCGGGAGGTCTCGCGCTCGAGCCCACACCCACGGACTACTACGATGCTGCCTACGAAGCCCTCCAGGCCTTCGGAGAGGGCTCGACCGGGGGCAAGCGGTACATCGACGAGCGCGGTGCATCTGCCCATGGCTCTTTCCTGATCGAGCAGATCACCGGCGTCGAGCGAGGCGCCCCGCGCACCGTCCGTGCTCCCTGTCCTCCGCCCGACTCCGGGGTTCCCGCGCTCACCGAGGACGAGGTGAGAGCCCTGGTGCGATGGATCGACCTCGGCGCGATCTACCGCGTTCCCGGAGCGGAGGAGCCATGAGGCGACCCACGGTCCTCGGCGCGCTCCTGGGCGTCGCGTCGGCCCTGCTCGCGGCCTGCCTCTCGGAGCCTGCCTCCGAGCCGGTCCCCGAGGGAGACCTCGAGTCGTTCGCGGCCACGGTGCAGCCCGTGCTCGCCGCCCGTTGCGCCGAGCCCACCTGCCACGGGCGCGACGATCGGCCTCTGGCGGTCTACGCGACACGGCGATTCCGCGCCGACCCGGAGAGGGTCTTTCTCGAGGAGCCCATCGACGCCGCCGAGCTCGAGGCCAACGCCAGGAACGTCGCGGCCTTCATGATCGGCAATCGCGCCGACGACTGCCTCGTGCTCCGCAAGCCGCTGGCGGCGAGGGAAGGAGGGGCGCGCCACGTCGGCGGCGAGATCTTCACGACCCGGGACGACCGCGAGTACCGCGCGCTTCGTGCGTGGCTTCTCTCGCTGGGAGGCAGCTGACATGCGGTGTGATCGACGTTCCACGGGATCGAGCATGTCCGTCCTGCTCCTGGTCGCCGTCGCGCTCGCGGCGCTCGTCCTCCCGGCCTGTGTGAGGGTGCGTCCGTGGGAGCGCGAGACGCTCGCCACGCGTGGGATGCAGCAGCCCCCGAGCGCGGCCGTGCACAAGGCGAACATGCACGTTCTCGCGGTCCGGGAGTCGTCTCGCGGCGGCGACGGTGCGGTGGGGGGAGGCTGCGGGTGCAACTGAGCTCGGAACGAGGCTCCCTCTCTCCGGACGGGGAGACCGGTCGGCGCATGCCGGGCTGGACGCGGCGCCGGCTCCGCCTGGCATGGACCCTCGGAGCCACGCTCGGCGTCGTCGTGAGCGCCGCTGCGTCTGCCCAGGAGCCCGACGCGCGGTCGGGCTCCGCAGCGCTCGCCATCTACGCCGACGACGATCACGTCACCGTCGTCTCGCCCTCGGCCACGGTCCACGTGCCGCTTCCGGGCGAGATCGAGGTCGAAGGCGGCTTCTCGGTCGACGTCGTGAGCGCCGCGTCGGTGGACGTCGTCTCGCAGGCCTCCCCGTACGCGGTCGAGGAGCAGCGATACGAGGGCACGGTCTCGCTCACCGCGCCTCTCGAGCGCGAGCTGCGCATGACGCTCCGTGCCTACGGCTCGACCGAGAACGACTACGACTCGCTCACGCTGAGCGTCGGGGCGGAGCTCGATGCCTTCCAGCGCAACACCACCTTCCAGCTCTCGTACGGAGTCGGCATCGACGCCGTGGGCTGGGCCGACGATCCCACGTTCTCCGAGGATCGCCTGACCCACAGGGTGATCGCGGGGGTCACCCAGGTGATGGACGGACGGACGTTCTACGACGTCACGCTCGACGCGACGTGGATCGAGGGACACCAGGAGAGCCCCTATCGCTTCGTCCCCATCCTCGATGGCGAAGGGCACAAGCTCTACATGCTCCCCGAGAGCATCCCGGACACGAGGCTCGGAGCGGCGCTCGTGGTTCGACTGAGGCACGCCATCGGTCGTGCGCCGCACGTCTTCCTCCATGGCGAGTACAGGCTCTACGCGGACTCTTGGGGCATCGGGAGCCACACGGCGCGGGTGCGCGGCAGGGTGCCTGTCCTCGGAGAGCGACTGTGGCTCTCGGCCGAGCTTCGCGGGTACCTCCAGGGCGCCGCGGACTTCTATCGCGCACGCGTCGTGGACTCCGGCAACGGCGCGCCGGGCTGGAGGACGCGCGACCGCGTGCTCGGGCGGATGTACACGGTTGGAGGCCAGCTCGGGGCCGACCTCGCAGTCGGCCCCTTGGGCGATCCCGTGCTGGAGCTCGAGGTGGCCGCGACCATCCTGCGCTTCGGCTGGCCCGATTTCCCGTTGCAGAGCGGGCGTACCGCGATCGTCACGATCGTGGGCGCTCGGGTGCCCTTCTGAGGTGACCGTGCGATCGCTCGTGCCCCTCTCCGTGCTTCTCCTGGCCTGCGGCGACGACGCGGGCTCGCCGCGGGACGGCGGTCCCCAGTGTGCCGCGTTCCCGGTCTCCCTCCAGGTCCGCGGCCCGGACTATGCCTATCACGACATCCCGGGCGACGCCGATCTCGTGCTGGGTTTCCAGGGCTTTCGCTACATCTACTTGCGTGCGCGGACGAGCGCGGAGCCGCCGGTGATGCAGGGAAGCGTGGTCGCGGAGCCCGAAGGTCAGTCGCTCGTGTCGCAGCCGGTCCGCTTCTCTTTCTCCGAGGAAGACGACGGAGTCTGGCTCTCCGATCCCGTCATCGTGTTCTTCAACGACATCCCGCTTCCGAGCCTGGTGGGCCAGGGATGTCGGGTCTGGATGCGCGTCGGCGACGAGCGCTGCGGAGGAGAGGCGGAGGGACGGGTGGTCCTCCGCTACGACCCGCGCTGCTACGAAGGCGGGATGGGAGAGCGCATCTGCACCGATGCCGACGTGCCTCGGCCGTTCGAGGACGACGGAGGTGCGCCGTGACGCGCCTCGCGTGGCTGCTCTCGCTGGCGGTGCTCGTCGGCTGCGGCGACGAGGCGCCGGTTCCGGGGAATCCGTGGACGCCACGTTCGCTCGATCCGGTGCCCAACCCGTTCGGTCCGGACGAGCCGCTGTGGGCGCCGCAGCCCCACCGCGAACGTCCGCGTGCTGCCGTGTTGTCGTCCGACGAGAGCAAGCTCTATGTCGCGATGCAGGGTAGGGAGGAGGCGCCGAGCCATGTCGTGGCCGTCGTCGACGTCGCGCGCGGTGCGGTGACGCGGCGGATCCGAGTCGGCAGAGCGCCGGTGGCCCTCGCGCTGCACCCGGAGGGCCGCTTCCTGGTCGTCGCCAACCTGCACTCCAACTTCGCCAGCATCGTCGACACGCGGTCGGACGAGGTCGTCGCGCAATACCCGGTTCCGTTCTACACGACGGCAATCGCCTTCTCGCCCGACGGCGCGCGCGCCTACCTCGCGAATCGATGGAAAGACTCGCTCTTGTCCTGGGATCTCCGGGTGAGTGGAGGGCGCTTCGACATCGTCGCGGACGACTATCGCGCGATCGCTCTCGACTCGCCGATGGGCTCGCCCGTCGGCACCAATCCCGATCAGGTGTCGGTCGATCCCGAGTCCGGTCGGGTGTACGTGAGCTCGATCGCGGGTGGCCGCGTGCACGTCTACGAGCCCGACGGGGACACGCTGGTCGGGGTCGTCTCGGTCCGCTCTCCGGTCGGCGGCATGGCGCTCGTCGGCGATTACCTGGTCCTGACCCACATCGGGCACGGCACCGGCCACGAGCCGACCGACGGCGTGGATGGCGACGAGGACGGCGCTCCCGGCGACGGCACTGGCAACGTGATGTTCCAGGATCTCCAGAACGAGCTGGAGGTCTACGACACGCGGACGCTGGAGTCCGTCGGGCTGTACACGAGCGACTCGCTTTGCTGCTTCGACTACCGTGATGTCGATCCCGACGACCCGACGCGAGGGATGCGGATCCCGGCCCCGGAGACGTGGCCTGCCGAGCGGGCTGCCCTCGTGCCTCCGCGCGACACGTGGATCGTGGCTGGCGCGTTGCCCACGAGGATCGCGCGCGTCGTCTCGCCGCGATCGGGCTCTGCGCGACTGTTCGTCATCATGGCAGCTTCGAACGAGGCACAGCGATTCGATCTCGACCTGCGCAGCGGCCGGCTGTCCGCCGTCGACACCGCAGCGAGCCTGTATCGCACTGGCGCCGTTCCGACGGACGTCGTCGCCAATCGTGCCGGCACGGTGGCCTACGTGGTCGACCGTCTCGGCGAGTCGGTGACCGTGCTCGACGCGACGAGCGACACGGGCGGAGCCGGAGACACGCTGATCGTCGGCGACGTCTCGGGAGGCGCCTTCCCCGCGTCCGACGTGGAGCTCGGCGAGCTCTTCAACAACGTCACCGCGCCGCTCACGGTCGATGGAGATCAGTCCTGTGTCCACTGTCACCGCGAGGGCGGCAACCTCGATCGCTTGGTCGCGATGCCCCTGCAGACGAACCGCACGTGGGGGAGCCGGCAGATCCAGGCCTATCGCGGGGCGTTCGACACCCGCCCGTGGTTCATCGAAGCCGCCATGGACGAGGGCAACTTCTTTCCGGTGCTCAACGAGTTCAACCGCAAGGAGAACTTCTGTTGCGAGGGGCTCGATTCGCAGGTGTGGTCGCGATATCCCGACGTTCCGACGTGCGTCGCAGAGCCCGATCTCGAGGGGTGCAACCACGTCCTGCGGTGCGACTCCGACCCTCCGTCCGAGTGCGCCGATCGGCCGTACGGCTCCCCGTACGCGACGCGCGACGCGTTCCTGCAGGCGGCCGCGGAGCGCCTCACCGGTCGTCGCACGACCTTCGGTGACGCGCTGCGGATCGAGGGAACCGATCGGCCTCTGCCGCTGACCTTCGACGCCGTCACGCGTGCGCTCGGGCTCTTCCTGCTGGCCGAGCCGCGCCTGCCGCCCAACCCGAATCAGCCGCTCGAGACGGCGGCCGCGGCACGTGGACGTCTGCTCTACGAGCGCGCCGAGGTCGGGTGCGCGACGTGTCACCCGTTGCCGATCACCACCATCGCGAGCGCCCCGGCCTTCTCGCCTGCGGGCCTGCCGGTGCGGCTGCCCCCCGTGATCACGCCGACGCTCGCTCCCGACGGCTCCATCGCCGACACGGTGACGCAAGGGTTCCGCGACACGTTCACCGTCGCGACCATCGGCAGCACCGAGCAGGGGCCGGAAGGGATGCACATCGGCATCCCGCAGGTGCGCGGGATCTGGGACCGAGCAGACCGCTTCTATCACGATGGTCGCGCGCGCTCGTTGCGCGAAGCGCTGCTCACGCCGAACCACCCTGCGCTCTTGCCGGGCGAGCACGGCTTCAACGAGCGGTACGGCGTGATCGATACCCACGGCGGCACGTCGCAGCTGACTCCGGAGCAGGTGGACGACCTCATCGCGTTCCTGCGCACGCTCTGAACGTGTGCGCCCCGAGCGCTGCCGAGGGGCGCGATTGCGTGCTTCGACAGGCTCGGCGCGAACGGATGTGGGTCACGCTCCGAGCAGAAGGCGGGTAGCCGAGGGCATCGGGATATCCTCGGCAGCATGGTGGGGATCCGGATCGCGACGGTGATCGGAGTCTGGTGCGTGCTCGGCGCGGTGGCTCGACCTCCCGCGGCGCTCGCCCAGAGCCGACAGGCGGTGGACTACGAGAGGACGCCCGAGGTCGAGGCTCGCGGGGCCCTGTCGGCGAGGCTCGTGACGACCCGCCCTCGGTACGGCGCGGTGGTCACCGGCATCGTGCTCCTCTCGATCGGCACGCTGCTGACGGTTCCCATCGTGGCCGAAGCGCAGCGCGATCTCGACGTCGCGTACGCCGCTCCGTTCGTGGGCCCCATCGCGTGGTTCGCCGACCCGTACGCCGACCCGCGGTTCTTCTTCGCGCTCATGGGCGCGCTGTTCCGCTACGTCGGTGGCCTGCTCGTGACGATCGGCTACCTCGCGCGAAAGGGTCCGCGCCGCGGCAGCGCCACGCTCGTCGTGGCGCCGACGGCATGCTCCGAGGGCGCGGGGATCGTCGTCGCGTTGCTCTGATCGGCGCGTCACCTGGCACGTCGCTCGCCGAGCAAGCCGCTCGCGTATCATCTCGCGCGATGGGCCTCCACTCGCCGGGCAGCGTGATCGCGGGTCGGTACGAGATCGTCCGCGAGATCGCGCGCGGCGCGATGGGCATCGTCTACCTCGCGCGGCACAAGCTCAGCCGCAAAGAGGTCGCGCTGAAGCTGCTCGACCCGCGTGCCTCGACGAGCGAGGCCGCGATGGCGCGCTTCGAGCGCGAGGTGAGCGTGCGCGCCGAGACGAAGCACGAGGGCATCGTCGACGTGCTCGACGCGGGCGTCGCGGA
>JADZFZ010000245.1 GCA_020854145.1 Deltaproteobacteria bacterium
CTCTCGTTCGGCACTTCGCTCGGCCTCGCGCTCGCGAGCTGTGGCGACGACGACGGCGGCGGCGGCTTGTGCCCCGAGGGCCAGCGCGTGTGCTCGGGAGTCTGCAGGACGCTCAGCTCCGACAACGCGCACTGCGGGGCGTGCGGCAACGCGTGCCCCGGCAACCTCCAGTGCTCGAGCAGCGTCTGCGGTTGCGTCTCGGGTCTCGTCGCCTGCGGCGACCAGTGCGTCGATCTGACGGCGGATCCCGCCAACTGCGGCACGTGCGGCACGACGTGCTCGGGCCCGCCCGAGTGTCCGGAGCAGGGCGTGTGCAGCATGCGCACCTGCCGCCCCGCGTGTCTCGGCGGCGGCTGTCAGTGCAACGGGATCTGCACGAACATGCAGACCGATCCGCGCCACTGCGGGACGTGCGGCAACCGTTGCCCCGGCACGCAGGTCTGTCAGTCGGGCACGTGCGTCGAGGGCGGCTCCGACGTCGACGCCGGGCCGCCGACCGACGACGCGGGGCCGACCGAGGATGCCGGCCCCGCCGACGACGCGGGTGCCGCGCCGGACGAGGACGCGTCGATGAGCGGCGGCGCCTGACCACGCGTCGGCGCGGCGAGCTCACATCGAGCAGTCCATCGCCACCATGCACTGGATCGTGACTTCGAAGACCTCTTCGTCCTGCGGCGGGAAGTTCGCGTACGTCTCGGTGCTGGTCGTGATCGGTAGCGTGCCGTCGCGGAGCACCGCGCCCGTCATGATCACCAGCCCCGCTTCGCCGTCGCCGCCGTGGAACGTCTCCTCGTAGACGAGACTTCCGCCGTCGTCGCGCAGCCCGGCCTGAACGCGCGCGCCATCGATCGACACGACGAGCTGGCCGTCCGGGTTGATCGCCGTGGTGATCGAGCCGCCTTCGTACGTGGTGGCCATGCGAGCAGGGAAGCGCGTGTCGGGGTCGCGGGTTCGCATGGTCAGATCCAGTCGGTCGACCGCGCCTGCACCGACTCGGATCATGGTGGTGCGCACCGTCCACACCGGATCGCCGCCGCAGCCCGCCGCGAGCGCGGCGACGACGGTCGAGAGCAAGATGCATCGCGCGCGCGTCATCGGAGCCCCGGGACGGGCACGCCTTCGGGCTCTCCCGACGACGACGCTGCCACGACGACGACGACGGTGATCGCGGTGACCGCTGCGGCGGCACCACCGATCGTGTACCAGCGTCTCCACCAAGGAATGGACTCGTCCGCCCGTCGATCGCGCTCGTCCTGCTCGGCGCGGAGCACGCGCGGATCGCGACGCAGCGGTACGTCGACGCGCGTCGTCTCGCCCGCGGTGATGGTGAACCGTGCGCGATGGCGGACCCAGCCGGCGAGCTCGACCTCGAGACGGTGCTCACCGGGCTCGAGCTCGACCGGCTCGATCGGCGACTCGCCCACCGGCCGCCCGTCGATCCGCACGCGCGCACCGTCGGCGCTCACGCCGACGAGCGCGATGCCCGTGGTCGGCGGCGGCGGCGGCGGGGGCGGCGGTGCGGGGATCGCGCTCACGATCGGCTCGAGCGCGGGCGCGAGCTGATCGCGGATTCGCGCCGGGTCCACCGTGCGTCCGAGCGGCAGCGGTGCGCCTGGCGGCGGCGCGGCGGCTCCCGCGGCGACCAGCGCGAACGTCACGACGAGCTGCCCGCGCGTCGAGCCGGTGCCCCGGGCGAGCGATGCGATGACGAGCACGTCGGCGCCCGTCGGCCCCACGGCTGCGAGCCGGCACGCGTCGTCGGTGCACGCCGCGATCTGGCTGCGCGTCGTGTCGTCGTCGACCGCGACGAGCGCACGTGACGTCACGAGGCCTCGGAGCGCCTCCACGATGCCGTCGCGCAGCGCCGTCGCCGCGTCGGCGGGCACGGCGCCGGTGGTGATCACGGCGACGCACAGGTCGTGGCCTGGTCGCACATCGGGTGGCGCCTGCGGCGGAGGCGACGGCGTCTGCGGCGGCGTGGTCGTCACGGGCGGAGGCGTCTGCGCGGGCGTCTGCGCGGGCGGAGGCGTCTGCGCGGGCGGCGGGGTCGCGGGCGCAGGCGTGCGCGCCGGCGGAGGCGTGCGCGCGGGCGCAGGCGTGCGCGCGGGCGGAGGCGTCGGTGCCGGCGTGGGTGAAGGGGCAGGGGCCGTAGCCGAGCCCGTGCCGGCGTCGCCGCTCGGTTGTGCGAGCGCAGTCGCGTGAGCCGTCGTGAGCATCACGACCCACGCCGCTCCAGTGATCCACCGCGTCATGGCGCGGAGCATACAACTGTGCTGCGATGGCTGCGGTGCGACGTCTCGTCTGGTCGATGATCGCGGTCGTGTCCCTCGCGAGCCTTCCGGCGTGCCTCGCATCGCAGCCCCCACCGGTACGCCGCGTCGTCGGGGGCCGCGTGCGTACCGGAGCGTGGATCTCGCCGTATGCATACGAGGTCTTCGTGCGCGCCGAGCTCGCGCGCGTCTCGGGCCAGCTGCCTCGCGCCATCGAGCTTTCTCGCGAAGCCATCGCGAGCGCTCCCGACGATCCGTTCTTGCTCGCGCACCTGGCCGACGTGCTCGCGGAAGCGGGCCGTCTCGACGCCGCAGCGGACGTTCTGCGGCGTTCGCTCGTCGAGCACCCGAGCTCCGAGGCGCTGCACCTGTCGCAGGGCGATCTGCGGTGGCGCAACGGCGACCCGGAGGGGGCGCTGCGCGCGTACGGTGAAGCGTCGCGCGTCGCGCCGCGTTCCGACGAGGGTCCGCGCGCGATGGCCGATGCCCTCGAGCGGCTCGGGCGTGTCGGCGAAGCGGAGCTCGTGCTCGCTCGGTTCGTCCGGCGGGGACGTCCCACGCCCGCGCTCGCGCGTGCCCGGCTGCGGCTCGCGGCGCTGCGTGGGGATCACGAGACCATCGCGGCCGCGCTTCGATCGCTCGGACGCTCGGGCGGCGGCCGAAGGAGCGATCTTCGTGCGCTGGCGCGCGGAACGCGGCTCGACGATCCGGCGCTCGCGACCACGCTCTATCGGTTCCTCGTGCGCAACGCGCCGGACGACGCGGCGCTGCGCATCGAAGCGCTGCGATTCGCGCTCGACCTCGGCGACACCGCCACGATCGAGACGTTGCGCTCGACGACGACGGCGCTGCCGGTGACCCTCGAGGCGCGTGCGTTGCTGGCGATCGGCGATCCGGAAGCCGCGCTCCGCTTGCTCGACGAGCACCTCGCGCTGCCGCTGCCTCCGTCCGGCGCGCCGGTGGACGTCGACCTCCTCGAGGCACGTGCGCTGCGCGGTCGAGCGCTCATGCTCGCGGGGCGCGATCGCGAAGCCATCCGCGCACTCTCGTCGGTCCAAGCCGGCACGGCCCCTTACGCCGTGTCTCGCGTCACCCTGGCGGACGTGCTGGCGCGTGTGTCGGGCCCGCCATCGGCGATCGCGTCCCTTCGCGCGGCGTCGTCCGCGGCGCCGAGCGATCCGGACGTGACCTGGGCGCTCGTGCGACGCGTGCGGGAAGCCGGGGACGAGGCAGGCGCAGCCGCGCTCGTCGCCGAGGTCGCGGGCGCCGACCGCGCGTTGGTCGAGGCGCGCTGGGCCGACCTGATCGGCGACGTCCCGCGTGCCGCCGCCGCGTGGCGGCGCGTGAGCCCCGACCGCGTCGGCCTCGTCGAGCGTCAACGCGTGCTCGCGGAACGAGCGGCCGCGGAGCAACGGGGCCGCGAGGCGGCGATTCGGCTCGAGCGTGCGGCCGGCTGGGCGCCGCTCGATGCGCCGCTGGCGGCTCGTGCAGCCGAGATCCTGTGGGAGCACGACCCCGCTCGCGCCATCGCGGTGGCCCGCGACGGGCTCACGATCGCCGGAGCACACCCGCTCGTGCTCCGCCGGCTCGAAGCGATCGCGTCGCGTTCGGTCCCGCGCCGCTCCGACGGGCCTCCCCCACTGAGCGCCCGCAGACGTGGTCCGCGCAGCCCCTGATCCCGAATCAGAACTCGCCGAAGAGCTCGCTCACGCGCGAGTCCAGCGCGACCGCGATGCGGTAGAGCGACGACAGGCTCGGCGACGACTCGGCACGCTCGATCTGCGAGAGCAAGCTGACGCTCAGAGAAGTGCGTCGCGACATCTGCTTCAGCGTGAGCCCCTTGTCCTTGCGCAGACCGCGGATCGTGTCGCCGATGCGGCGATAGAGCTCCGCCTCCGGTGACCGTGCGAGGCCCTTCTTGCGCATCACCCGGTCGACCGCGTCGCGCACTGCCTGCGGCTCGAAAGGCTTGCGCAGGTAGTCGACGGCCTCGAGCTTCATCGCGTCGATCGCGGTGTCGAGCGTCGGGAACCCGGTGAAGATGCAGACGGCGACGTCGTCGTCCACGTGGCGGATCCTCTTGAACGTCTCGATGCCGTCCACATGCGGCATCATCAGATCCAGGAAGACCAGGTGGAATCCGCCGTCCCGCACCGCGTCGGGCGCCGACCGCGGGTCCGTCAGCGACTCCACGGTGTGCCCGTCACCCTTGAGCAACGTCTCCATGAACTCGCAGATCATCGGGTCATCGTCGACGACCAGGATCTTCACCGGCTGGGGCATGGGCGACATCGGGGGATTCTGACGCCTTTCCCGGCGGACGGGCAACTCCGGGTCACACCCGTCGGACGAGCCCCAGATCGCCGTCGACGATCACGCGTTGCCCCGTCCGCAGGATGCGCGTGCCGTTCTTCACGTTGAAGACGGCCGGCACGCCGTACTCGCGCGCGATCACGGCCGCGTGCGAGAGCGGGCCGCCCATGTCGGTGACGACTGCGGACGCGACCAGGAACAGAGGAGACCAGCCGACGTCCGCGTACGGCGCGACCAGCACCTCGCCCGGCGCGAGGTCCTCCGCGCGCGACGGATCGACCAGCACGCGCACCACGCCCTCGGCGACGCCCGGGCTCGCCGCGAGGCCGGTCAGCACGCCGTCCGCGGTCGAGATCGCCCGCACCGACGGCGGGAACCCGACGAACGTGTCCGGCGGATCCGGCAGCGTCCGGTCGCGCTCGTACTGCACCCGGCGTTGCCGCACGAGAGGGCCCAGCGCGTCCGCGCTGCCGCGGAGGTAGGCGTGCAGCTCGTCGATCGTCAGGAAGAACGCCGCGTCGGCGATCGCACCGCCGGTGGGCGCGAGATCGGGATGCGCGTTCGCGAGGCGCCTCGATGCCTCGAGCGCCACGGCGCGGAACATCCCCAGCACGTCGGTCACGCGCCCCCGCAGCCGCTCGCGCCATCGCGTGTAGCGCTGCACGATGGCGAGCAGATGTCGCAGAGCCGTGCGCTCCGGAGGCAGCAGACGCTTGGTCAGCTCTTCTTCCGCGCGCTCGCGGATCCTGCGACGCCGCAGCTCGAGCTCGCCTGGCCCGCCGCCGATGGGCCGAAGCAGGTGGCCGCGGATCGTGGCGAACACGAGCGACGGATCCTCGCGCCACCGCGGCTCGGCGATCTCGGCCTCGCGCGCCCCGCGCGAGCCGTAGGCCGTCAGGAACGACGCGAGGGCACGTCGCGTCGGACCGTCCGGTAACGCCGTGACGCGCAACACGCTCGGGGGCGTCTCGAGGATCAGGCGCATCGCCGCGGGATCGGTCCGGGCGACCTCGGCGATGTGCCAGAGCGCGAGGCCCGGAGCCGCGCTGTCCACGTCCGCCAAGCCGGTCAGCAGCTCGCGCGACAGGCGCTCCGCGTCGTCGCCGGCCGAGAAGCGCAGCAACGCGCGCATCGCGACCGCGCTGCCCAGAAGGTTGCCGTAGACGGTCAGCATCACGGCGCCGGTTCGCTCGAGCAGCTGCTCGATCTCGACGAGCGTCTGGTCGAGCGCCGCCGGCGCGACGATGCGCAGGTCGGTGCGCTCGAACCGGCCGCGCTCCGCCGCGAACTCCTCCTCGAACCTCGAGACACGCTCGCCGAGGTTCCAGTTCTCTCGCGCGTAGCGCGCGATCGTCAGGGGAACCCGCGCCACCACCGCGGCACGCGAGCGATGCGGCACGCCCGCCTCGAGCCGATCGATCTCGCCGCCGCCGCCGAAGGCGAGGATGGATGCCGGTGACAGTCCCGGCACTTGCGACGCGATCGCCATGAACTCGCTCATGTTCAGGTAGATGCGCCCGCGGAAGTTGCCGACCAGCTTCGCGTCGCGCGGCACCGAGCAGCCGAGCGAGCCGAACGCGCGACGGAAGCCGAGCTCGCTGAAGCCACCGAGGATCGACCACGTCAACGGGGTCGCGACGCCGGGCAGAGCCTCGCCCACGTTCACGTTGCTCCAGACGATCTCCGCCGGATCCGCCGTCCTCTCGGGTGCGCGTTTCCCCCGCCAGCGCGACGAGCGGCTCGTCCGGTCGCGCTCCGCCAGGCCCGTGATCGGCCGCGCCTGCAGGATCAGGATCTCCTGCCCCGCGATCGACCACTCGATGTCGCGCGGGGCGCCGAAGTGCGCCTCCACGCGACGGCCCAGCGAAGCCAGCCGTTTGAGCTCGTCCTCCGAGAGCGCGGGTCGCTCGGCGCGCTCCGGCTCCACCTCGCGCTCGACGACGCCCTGCCGACCTTCGGGCGCCATGGTGACCGAGATGCGCTTGTCGCCTGGGATGACCTCGCGCACGGCGAGGCTCCATCGATCGATCCGGTACGTGTCCGGGGAGATGCGTCCGTCCACGACGGCCGAGCCCAGCCCGAGCGCGCAGTTGACCAGCATCTCGTCGCTACCGCCGCCGAGCGGGTTGCGCGTGAAGAGCACGCCCGACTTGTCGGCCGGCACCATCGCCTGCACCACGACGCCGATCGCCGGCGCCCTCGGCAGCGTGCCCGCGCGTGCGATGTAGCGGAGCGCCACCTCGCCGTAGAGGCTCGCCCAGCACCGGCGGATCGCGTCGCGCAAGGCGTCGTCGCCGACCACGTTCAGGACCGTCTCGAGCACGCCCGCGCCCGAAGCGACGTCGCCGTCTTCCGCGGTGCTCGACGATCGCACCGCGACGTGGGCCGCTCCGGTTCCCGCCAGTGCCGCGTACGCGTCCCGGATCGCCTGCTCGACGCGCGGCGGCAGAGGCGCCGACAGCAGCCGCTCCCGGGTCAGCGCCAGCCGGTCGGCGCGACGCGCCGACGCGTCACCCGACAGGAGAGCGGCCGGCCACTCCGCGGGCGGCAACGTCTCGCGCACGAACGCGGTGAACGCGTCGGTCGAGACCGCGAAGCCCGCGGGGACCGGGAATCCCGCCCTCGCCAGCGCCCCGAGGCCGCGCGCCTTGCCGCCGAAGAGGTCGGCACGGCGCGCGCTGATCGCCTCGAGGCGGAGCACGTAGGGCGGCATCGATTCACATCATCGAGTCGCACGCCGGCGGCGACACGTAGGCCTGACGAGGGTTGCCCATCTCGTCGGTGCCCGCCTCGATGCACATGCTGCTCGCGCC
>JADZFZ010000246.1 GCA_020854145.1 Deltaproteobacteria bacterium
CGCGCATCGAGGATCGCGGCGGCTCGAGACGCGACGGCGACGAGCTCGACGTCGGCGATCCCGGAGCGTTCGATCGCGTCGCCCGCGCGCTCCACGAGCCGATCGAACGACGCGAGCTCCGCCTCGCGCGCGGCGCAGACCAGCGAGGGCACGAGGAACAACGTCTGGAGGCCGAAGCGTCGCGCGGCGTCCACCTCGACGAGCCCGCGCTCGAGCTCGGCTCGCGCGTCGTCGAACCGGCCGGCGTCGAGGTACGCGAGGCCCAACCCGTAGCGGGGCGCGTAGGTCTCGCCCGATCCCACGGCCGCGTACCCCGCGAGCGCCTCGCGCGCATGTCGCTCCGCGCGCGCGAGATCGCCGCGAAGCCGCGCCACCGTGAGAAGCCCGTGATGCGCGTGCGCGCGCGCGAGCAGGTTCTGGTGCTCCTCCGCCCCACGCATCGCCTCCTCGTGCGTCTCCTCGGCGCGATCGAGATCGCCGTGTCGTGCGAGCGCGTGCCCGAGGCTCCACATCGCGTGCAGCGTCGGACCCGCCGCGCCTTTCGCGCCCACGGTCACGCGCAGCACGCTCTCGAAGAGCTCGATCGCGCTCGCCGGGTCCCCGCGCAGGAGCTTCACCCAGCCGAGCGTCCAACGGGCACGCGCGACCGACACGAAGCGCCCTTCGCGCACGAGCCCGACCATCGCGCGCTCGATCCGAGCCTCCGCGGTGCGGACGTCGCCTCGCCGCAGCGACACCTCGCCGAGCCGCGCCTCCGCTTCTGCTTCGAGCGCCGGCCAACCGTGCGTGCGCGCGGCCTCCAACGTGCGCTCCGCGAGGCGCTGCGCCTCGTCGTACGCGGCCGTCAGGCGCGCGACCCAGGAGCGCGCGAGCCAGAGCTCCCCGAGGCGCACGTCGCTCTCGGGCGCTCCGATCCGTTCGAGCGCCTGGCTCGCCGCGTCGAGCGCGTCGTGCGCGCCGGCGTAGTCGCAGCGCTCGCGACGCTGCTCGGCGCCGTCCATCAGGTGCGACCAAGCGCCCGCGGGATCGCCCGCCTCGAGAAGATGCCTGCCGAGACGTTCCGCGACGCGCACGTCTCCAGCGCGTGGCCTCGCCGACAAGGCACGCGCGATCGCGGCGTGGATGTTCAGCAGCGCGCCGCCGTCCCGCGCGCCACGCTCGATCGTCTCGCGCAACATCCCGTGCACGAACGAGAAGCCGCGCTCGTGCGGGACGACGACGAAGCGGCTCGCGACGAGCGCATCCTCGAAGCCATCGTCGGGCACCGCGCCGGCCTCGGCGCAAGCCTCCCTCCACTCCGCCCGATCGACCTCGTGCCCGAGCACGGCCGCCACCTCGAGGGCCCGTGCATCGCCGGCAGGCCGCGTCGCGAGATTGCGCTCGATGCGGGCGGCCCACACGGCGTAGAGGTCGTCCGGCACGTGGGCCCGCGCGTCGCCTGCGAGCTCGAAGCCGACGGGCCCGACGCGGAGCGCGCCGCGCTGCACCCAATCGCCGACGAGCTGCACCGCGAAGAGCGGGTTGCCGCGTGCGCGCGCCACGACGCGCTGGGCCAGACGCGGCTCGAGCCGCAGCAGATCGGACACGAGCGACGACGCGTCCCGTGGGCGCAGCGGCGCAACCGCGAGCGACGTCGCGCGCTCCTTCGCGACGAGCGACGCCACGAGCGACGCTTCGTGCGACCGTTCCGCGAGGGCCTCGTCTTGCGCCGTGAGCACGAAGAGAACGCGCGTCGCGCCGGAGGCGTCGAGCGCGTGCGACACGAGCTCGAGCGAGTCGGCGCCCCACTGCACGTCGTCGAGCCACACCAGGACCGCGCGCCGGATCGCCAGCCGCGAGAGCGCGCGGATCGACGCCAGGTGTCGCTCGGCCGCGCTCTCGAAGCGTGCGCCCGTCGCGACGTCCGCGAGGGCGCGCCACTCGGCCGGCTCGCGCGATCCGGCCCGCTCGAGCGCCCGCCGGGCACGCTCGGTCACGCGGTCCGCGGGCAGGCCCTGCGCACGCAGGAACGCGATCCACATGCGCGCGAGGGCATCGCCCGGATCGGCGGTCGGTCCGTGCGATGCGCGCAGCACGGTCGCCGCGCCGACCTCGTGCGCTCGCTCGGCGATCCACTCCGCGAGCCTGCTCTTGCCGACGCCGGCGGATCCCGCCACGACCACCGCGCGCGGCAGGCCGCGGTCGACCACGTCGCGAAGCTCGGCCCACAAACGATCGCGCTCGCTCCTGCGCCCCACCATCGGCGTGGCGCGAAGCGGAAAAAGGCGCAACCCGGCGCCCACGAGCCGCATCGACGGTCGGGGCGCGTTCGCGTGTCGCCAGGACTCGGGGACCGGAGGTGGCGACGGCACCGACGATGGCGGCCGGTCCGAGAGATCGGCGAGCGCATGAAACGGCACGGTCAGCGTCGCGTCGGTCGGCGCGGGGAGCGTCTGCGCGTCGGGCGTAGCCGCCTCGGTGGGCGACGCGCGCCTGTGCTCGGCGGCGACGAGCTCGACCCAGAAGGGCGCCGGCGGCGGGCTCGAGTCCGCGGAGCGCTCGCCCCTCACCCCGACCCTCTCCCCGTTCGGGGAGAGGGGGCCTGGTCCCGAGCTCGCCCGCGCCCATCGACGCGCGTCCCCTCTCCCCGCACCGCGGGGAGAGGCAGGGTGAGGGGCCGAGAGATTCTGCGCGCGCGTCGGAGCCGGCGTCGGCGCGAGGTCGCGCGGCAACGCGAACGCTGCGTCCGCGGCGCGCTCGAAGCGATGCTCCGGATCGCGCGCGAGGCAGCGAGCAACCCATGCCGCGAGCTCGGGCGGGTGGGGGTGCACCGGATCGAACGGCGGGGGAGTCTTGGCGCCGAGCTGCGCCTCCGCGGCTTCTTCGGGCTTCGTCCCGAAGGGCGCGCGCCCGCACGCGAGCACGAAGGCCAGGCTCCCGAGCGCGTAGAGGTCGGTCCACGGCCCGACGTCGCGGGTCGCACCGCGCAGCTGCTCGGGTGCCATGAAGCCGGGCGTGCCGAACGCACGCAGCGGCTCGGGGATCGTGCTCGACGTGTACGGCTCGACGTGCGCGATGCCGAAGTCGGTGAGCTTCAGACGCACATCGGGCCCTGCCCCGAGCCCGGTCGTCGAAGGGCCCGCCCCGAGCGTGACGAGCACGTTGCCCGGCTTGAGGTCGCGGTGGATCACCCCTCGCGCGTGGGCGTGCGCGCACGCGTCGAGCAACGACAGGATCACGACGCGAAGCTCCGACCATCGAAGAGGCGCGCGGATCCGCCGCAACGTGCCGAGCGTCGCGAGCTCCATCACCAGGTACGGGCTGCCCGCGGCGAGCTGACCGCTCGACCGCGCAGCGGTCTCCTCCGGTACCTCGCCGTGATCGAGCACGACGACGATCCCGGGGTGATCGAGCCACGCGACCGCGCGGACCTCGGTGCGGAACGCCGCGCGGTACTCGGCTTTGCGCGCGACGTCGGCGGTCAGCACCTTGACGGCGACCGGCACGTCCTCCTCGACGTGACGCCCGCGCCACACCTCGGCCATGCCGCCACGCGCGATCGGCGCCTCGA
>JADZFZ010000247.1 GCA_020854145.1 Deltaproteobacteria bacterium
AGACCGACGGCCGGCCAGAAGCCGACGAGGGTGCCGAGCCACACGAGCAGCACCACGTCCGCGACGAGGAAGAGCGCGACGAGCGCGATCGCGGCCAGCACCTTGCGCACGTCGGGCAGCGTAGGGCCGAGATGCACGATGTCGAGCAGAGCACCGGAACGACGTACGATCCGGGACGTGCGGCGGGTCCTCGACCACAATGCAAGCCCACCGGTCGCCCCGAGCCGCGGGAGCGGAGCGAGCGCGCGTCGAAGGGCGCGGCCCCGTCCCTCGACGACGCCCCTCGCTTCGTTCCGAGCTGCTCGGGACGAACGGCTCGTCGTGTCGATCGTCGCCGTCGTCGGGGCGCTCGCGCTCGGCGCGTGCGGCGAGGGGTCGGCACCGCGCGAGGACGCCGAGACGGCCGCCGAGCGCGCGCTCGAGTCGGCGGACTCGAGGTTCGCGCGTGGCGAGCTGGACGCGTACTTTGCGTTCGTTGCCGTTCCGGAGACGACCGCGGCGGGCCGACGAGCACGTGCGCGCCTCGCGCGCGCGGATGGGCACTACCGCCGGGGGATCCGCCTGTTCGCGGAGGGAGACCCGGATGCCCGCAGGGAGCTGCAGCTCGGGGCCGACACGGCGCCCATGAACCCGCTGCTCTACCGTGATCTGGCGCGTGCGTGCCGAGCGCAGGGCCAGAGCGTTCGCGCCATCGAGTACTTCCGGAAGTACCTTGCGCTTTTTCCGAATCCGTCCGACCGAGACGAGATCGCCCGCGAGGTGGCGGAGCTGGGACCCGAGCTCGATCCGGCCGACGTGCTGCCGAGCGCGCCGGTGCCGACCAAGCGCCGGCCCGTCACGCGCACGCCTCCCGCCGCCGACGATGCCGGCGGGGTGCAGCTCGTCGCCATCGCGCTCGGCGTGATCGCGGCGGCGCTCGGCTCGGCGCTCATCCTCATCCTGCGACGGCGGCGGGGCCTGACGCTCGCGCAGCTGACGAGCGAGTCGCCCGAGCTGCACCCGTCGATCGCCTATCTGGTCGGCGTCATGCGGCACGAGCTCCTGAAGCACCGGATCGGCGCGATCGGCGACGCGGTGCGGGCCATCCGCTCGGGCTCCGCGACGGCGCAGCAGCGCGCGTTCCTCTACGACCGCCTCTACGGGGGCGAGCCCCTCGAGCGCACCTGGGAAGGACACATCCGTGCGTTCGAGCGCGCGGTGGGGCCGAGGCTCGATCTCCGGCGGCGCGACGCGGCTTTCCGCCGGGGCGCGAAGGCCGTGTCGCGGCTCGCGTCGCTCGAGCCGAAGCTGCGGCGCAACGACGCGCGGGCAGCCGAGCGCCTCGCGACCGAGCACGCGGCGTTGCGGTCGCTCGACGCGGAGCTTTCGCGGCTTGTGAGGCAGCTCGTGCGTACGCGGGTCGATCGGGTGTTGCTCGAGGGGGTCGTCGCGTCGGTCCGCGAGGAGTACGAGCCGGGCCGCGTGACCGACCTGTCGCTCGAGGTGACGACGCCGGACGAGGCGATCGAGGTCGAGGTGTTTCGCGTCGACCTGGTGCTCGTGCTGAAGAACGTGGTGCGAAACGCGCTGCTGGCGCTGGGGCGGAGCGATCCGCCGCGGAGGTTGCGGCTGAAGGTGGAGACGGATCTGCTGCCGACCGGCGAGGAGGTCGTACGCGTGCGCGCGGCGGACACGAGCCACGAGATGCTCACGACCGAGTCGGTGTACGACCGGAGGATCGACCGAGGGCTCGGGCTCGTGACGGCGGCGCTGGCACGCTACGATGCGGCGATCACCGTCGAGCCGGGACGCGACGGGTACGTGAAAGAGGTCGTCGTTCGGTTCTTCCGCGCGCTGGACGACGCAGGCCCGGTGGCGGCCGAGCCTCCCATGGAGGCCGCGGCGTGAGCAGGTGCGCTGAAAGACCGTCGATGATTGGGTCGGGGGCTCGTGAGTCGCAGGGGGTGCGATGAAGCCGGTGTTGCTCGTGGTGGAGGACGCGATCGAGTACGCCGAGTTCGCGAGGTTGTTCTTGTCGGACGTGGCGGACCTGCGCACGGCGCAGTCGGGTGCGGAGGCGCTCGCGGTGCTCGGACGGGATCACGTCGACGCGGTGCTGATGGATCTGCGATTCGATCGATCGCCGCGCGAAGCGCTGATCGGGAACGTGGACGACCTCGCCAAGGAGCTGTTCGGGGGCGACCGGGAGCGCGCCGCTCGGTACATGCAGGACCAGCAGGGCGCCCTCATCGTCGCGGAGATCCGCGCACGCGGGCACAAGCAGCCCATCGTCTTCGTGCACGACTTCCCGGGGCGACGCCTCTCGAACCTGCGTCGACTCTACGGCGAGGTGTTCGCGGTGCCGTCCTTCGATGCGGCGGCGATTCGACAGATCCTGGGGCTGCGGCCCACTGCCGCTTGACCCTCCGGAGCGCGCTTCGATACGCTCGGGCCGCCGTGCGGAACCAACGTTTGCCCCTGGTGCTGCTGCCGTTGGCTTTCGGCGCGCTCGCGATCGCGCCTTCCGCGGCCCGCGCGAACCCGTTGGATCCGGCGCTTTCGCGCCTGCGGATCACCGCCGCCGACGATGGCGGGGCGTGCCCGGCGACGCTGACGCTCGACTCGGGCGGGACGGCGACGCGACGCTTCTGCCCGGATCAGCCGGCGTGGCGGCGACTGATGGCGGAGCTCGGGACGGCCGCGGCGCCGTCGATCCTCGAGACCGCGCGTACGACGGGGTACAGCCGATTCGGGCTCTCGCTCGAGGGTGCGCTCACGACGATCTCGCAAGGCGACGTGTGGGAGCTCGGCACCGAAGGGCCCTCCAGCGCGGACCGGTTGTTCCGAAACGACGCGCCTGCAGGCGTGGCGTTCTTCTCGCGGTTCATGGTGCGCAAGGGTTTCCCGTTCGGCTTCGAGCTGGGGACGGGCGTCAGCTACATGAGCGACAGCGAGCTGGTGCTCCTCGGCGGGCACGTGAAGTGGTCGCTCTTCGAGGGCTTCCGGCGCGGGATCGGATGGCTGCCCGACTTCGCGGTGCGCGGCGGCGTCAACACGATGGTCGGCGACTGGGACTTCACGCTGACGACCGTGAGCCTCGACTTCATTCTCAGCAAGCCGTTCACGCTCTTCCAGCAGGGATGGGTCACGCCGTTCGTGGGCGTCCAGCTCCTGTGGATCTTCGCCGACAGCGAGGTCGTCGATCTCACGCCCGAGATCGACGCGTACAGCGACTGCCTCCCCAACCAGATGACGGGGCAGTGCACGCGCGACCCGGCGAGCCCTGCGCTGCAGACGCCGTACGTGCGCCAGCCGCAGGACGACTACACCAACAGCACGACGTTCGAGTCGCTGCGGTATGGGCGACAGCGTCTGTTCTTCGGCGCCGAGGGACGATACGGCGTGCTCCGGTTGACGCTGGCGGCGGGCTTCGACGTGGCGGCGCCCGATCCGGAGCAGAACGCCGAGGGGCAGTTCACGTTCCAGATGGGCGCCGGCCTGGTGTTCTGAGCGATCTCGCGGATCGGGCCGCGATGCGCCCTAACGCGCCTGGTAACGCAGCTGGTACTGCATGCCCTGCGACGCCGAGTAGTTGTCCACGAAGACGACGTTCAAGCCGCGCGGCGCCGTGAACGTGATGCGCGATCCGTAGCTCGCGGCGTCGCCACCGGTGCCGCTGCAGTCGGTGCCGCCGTTCGTCCACCCGTCGTCGTTGCACGCGGTGGTCTTGCCGGTCGCGGCGCTGCGCGCGTAGAGGACCGTGTCGTAGGGGGTGCCGCCGATCGCGCGGGTGTACGAGCCACCGTCGCTGCGACAGGTGCTGAAGAGCTGTTGCTGGCCGCCGCAGGTCGCGAACCAGTGCATGCGCTCGGGGCCCGATGCGCTCGTGCACGTGCCGGCGGCGGCCGAGACGCCGGTGGTCGTCGCCTGGGCGTAACCGTCGCCGACGAGCCGCGTGGGCTCGAACGACGCCGCGCCGTTGACGGGCACGTGCTGCAGGTGGAGCGTGAAGCGGCCGCTGCGGCAGCCACCGAGGCCGATGAAGTACGTGCCCGGATCGAGCTCACCCCAGGTGCGCGACTCGCGGATGCTCGTGAAGCCCGCGCCCGGCGAGCACCATGCGTCGTCGTTGCAGAGACCGACGGGCTGGCCGGAGACGCCGGGCACCGGAGTGCCGGCGGCGTCGGTCACGAGGAGCGACGTGTCGAACGTCGAGCCCGACGTGTCGAGGTAGACGACCTCGCGCTGCACGAGCGTGAAGCGGTACCAGACGTTGGGGCTGCCGTCGTAGCAGCCGCACGTGGACGACGGACCGTCGAAGGTCGCGCCTCGTGTGGTGCCGCCGACGACTTGCTCGACGGGGGTCTGGCTCGCCGTGACCGCCGAGAGGAACGTGTTGCCCACGACGGGGATCGCGATGGCAGCGGCGCGCGCGTCGTTGGTCGGACCGTGCTCGCCCATGCTGCGGAGCGCCCAGCTCGCGAACGCCGACGCGCGGTACTGGAAGGACGAGGTGACCGACAGGACGGTGCCCGCAGCGTCGTGCGTGAAGCTCGACGAGCTCTGCACGCCAGTGATCCATCGGTCGTGCGCCAGGCACACGCCGCCCGAGTCGCCTCGCCACGTGATCTGGCTCGAGCTGTTGGGCGTGAGCGAGTAGCCGTCGGTCGTCACGGTCCCGACGGGAAGGCTCGCTTCGCGGAGCGTGCCCCACCCGGTGGTGAAGGTATCGAGCCCATAGCCGAAGCAGCGGAGCGTCAGACCGGTGACGTCGCTGCCGTAGAACGCGCGGCCGAAGCCGGTCGTGCTGCCGTTGACGGCGAGCGGTGCGACGAGGTGCACGAGCGCGACGTCCATCGTGGGGTGAGGAATGATCGCGTCGGCGGTGCCGATCTGGCCGTTCATGCCGACGGTGACGGACGACGGGTTGGCGAGCGCGCCGTCGAAACAGTGGGCCGCGGTGAGCACCCACTGATTGCGGATCAGCGCGCCGGAGCAGCCGGTGCTGAGCGCGACCACTCCCCATGACTCCTGATCCGCGGCCGTGAGCGCCGTGCCGTTGACGATGGCTTCGGTAGCCCTGGCGACGTCTTCGTCGGTGACGAGCTCGTCGGTGGCGGCGGAGGGATCCTCGAACGCGCAACCCGATGCGAGCGACGCGAGGACCACGAATGCACGAAGCGCCTCGAAAGCGCGTGCAGAGTGCAACATGGCGAGCTCCTTTCGTGGCAGCGCGCGACGTGAGCGCGCCACCTCCGCGGTTGCGCACGCGTGGCCGTCTCGATGACGACCGAGGCGCGCAGTCTCGCGGTCACGCCCCCTCGAGCACGCGACGCGCCAGCGCGCATCCGTCATCCGCTGCGCGGAAGAGACGAGGAGCCGAGCGCGCGTTGCGCACGTTCGGGCCGCGAGCGGGATGCGCCTGCGCGCGTTGCGCACGGCCCTGCGCAACGGCCTCACATCACGGATCGCGCTGTGTCTCGGGGCGCCGCGACGGAATGGAAGTGCTGACCTGGAAGGGCTGGGATCTCGCGGAGTTGGCTAGGTCGATCCTGTCCCCAGGTTGTGGGCGAGGGCGACGGGGGCGCAGGTGCATGCGCCGTCGAGGGTGTTGACGCCGGCGGCGAGGTGCTTGGAGGCGCGCATCGCGGCGGCGAGACCGTTGTCGGCGATCTCGAGCGCGTAGCGGATGGTGACGTTGGTGAGCGCGATCGTGCTGGTCTGCGGGACGGCGCCGGGCATGTTGGGCACGCAGTAGTGGACGACGCCGTGGACCTCGTAGGTCGGGTGGTCGTGCGTGGTCGGACGGCACGTGGTGATGCAGCCGCCTTGGTCGACGGCGACGTCGACGACGACGGATCCCTTCTCCATCTTCTGGAGGAGCGCCTCGTCGACGAGCTTGGGCGCGACGCCGCCGGGGATGAGGACGGCGCCGATGACGAGGTCGGCGCGCGTGACGTGCTCGTCGATGTTGTGCGGGTTCGAGTAGAGCGTCTCGATGGCGCCTTTGAAGACGTCCTCGAGGTAGGTCATGCGGTCGGCGCTGACGTCGAGCACGGTGACGTGCGCGCCGAGGCCGACGGCGATGCGCGCTGCGTGGGTGCCGACGATGCCGCCGCCGAGGATGACGACGCGTCCGCGACGGGTGCCGGGGACGCCGCCGAGCAAGATGCCCTTGCCGCCGCGCTCCTTCTCGAGATGGGCGGCACCGACTTGCACGGCCATGCGGCCGGCGACCTCGCTCATCGGGCGCAGCAACGGCAGCGATCCGTCGTCGGCGGTGATGGTCTCGTAGGCGACGGCGTTGACCTTCGTGCGCATGAGCTCGCGGGTGAGCTCCGGCTCCGCGGCGAGGTGGAGGTACGTGTAGAGGATGAGGCCCGGACGGAAGTAGCCGAACTCCGAGGGCAGCGGCTCCTTCACCTTCATGATCATGTCGGCGCGGGTCCAGACTTCGCGTGCCGAGTCGAGCAGCGTCGCGCCGGCGCGTGCGAGGTCGTCGTCGGAGATGCCGCTGCCGACGCCGGCCCCTTGCTCGACGAGCACCTGGTGGCCGCGCGCGCGGAGCTGCGCCACGCCTGCGGGCTGGATGCCGATGCGGTACTCGCGGGTCTTGATCTCTCTGGGTACGCCGATGATCACGTCGTTTCCTCCGGGCGCGGCGGACGATAACGATAGACTGCGCGAATGCGAAGACGCTTTCCCCGGTTCCTCCGCGCCACGCTGCGACGTGCCTCGCAGGTCGCCGTCCTGGTCGTCCCCACCGTGCTGGCTCTCGCCGTGACCCAGGACGCGCGCGCCGGCGGCTGGGACACGCCGATGCTCTACAGCGCTCGGCACATGGGCATGGGCGGCACGGCCGTCTCCTACGTGCGTGACCCGTCGGCGATGTTCCACAACCCGGCCGGCCTCGCGCACACGCGACGCCTCTCGCTGCTCGGCGACTTCTCGCTGTTGCTCGGGACGATCCAGGGCTCGCCCGATCGTGCGCCGCCGAGCATCGAGTCGAACACGACCGTCGCGCCGTTCTTCCTGGTGGGCGCGGCGTTCCGCCCGTTGAGCTTCCTGACCGCGGGCATCGCCGTCTACCCGGTCGCCTCCGCGGGCGCGACGTACGAGTACCGGCGCGAGGGCAGCGACACGTTGATCGAGGACACGACGCGCATCTTGTTCGTCGAGATCTCGCCGGGTATCGCGCTGCAGCTGCCGATGTACCCGCAGCTCAGCATCGGATTCGGCTGGCGCGTGACGCTGGTCAGCCTGGACCGCGACCGCGCGCCGGCCGACGGATCGTCGGAGGACCTGTTGCTCGCGTTGAGCGGCTCCAACCTCGCGGGCTTCCGCGTCGGCCTGCAGTGGCAGCCGATCCCGCAGCTCGAGGTGGGCATCGCCTATCGCCACAAGACGGTCACCGAGCTCGACTCCGAGACGGGTCGCGCGCTGATGGGCATCGAGATCATGAACCCGCGCACGGAGCTCACCTTGCCGTCGCGTCTCGTGCTCGGCGTGCGGGGCAACCTCGGTCCGGTGAGCGCCGCGGCCGACGTCGAGATCGGCTTCAACAGCCAGAACGATCGCGCGCCCATCACCGTGGACCTCGGGCCGGACATGCCGCTCGACATCCCGAACGTCTTCGAGTGGAGCACCGCGCTCACGCTGCGGCTCGGCGTCGAGTACCGCATCGGGCTCGGTGGCGTGGTGCTCGATCCCGATCGCACCCCGAGCCGCGCGATCACGGCGGTGCCGGGCGAGGCCACGGACGCGACCGCGACGACGGGACGCCGCGTCGTCGTGACGCCGCGCCTCGGCTTCGTCTACGACGCGCGCACGTCGAACCCGGGTTACCCGAGCGCGTTCGGGACACCGCCCGCGCCGACGCTCGTCTTCACCGGCGGCGTCGGGCTGGATCTCGGCGGCTTCGAGGCGAACCTCGCGTTCGCGCATCGGTTCGGCAGCGTGACCATCAGCGACCAGGACGTCGCGGAGTCCGATCCGTGCCCGTTCTGCGGACGACCCGGCGACTACGAGATCGGCCTGAGCGGGATCTACGTCGACGTCGGCTACGACTTCGAGTGATCGCTCGGATCTCACCCCCCGTTGGGGGTGAGATCCCGGCATTCGGGTCGAGGCCCGACGCGCGTCACCCTGCGCGAGAACGCTCGTATCGACGGGCGAAACGCAGGCGCGCGCGTTCGCGCTCGCCTTCGCGCGTGCGCGGGGTCGTGCGCGGACGCATCGCCGCGAGCAGACGCTCCGTGCTCGCGGCGACTTCCGCGACCGCGCGATCGAAAGCTTCCTTCTCGACGAGCGCGGGTTTCGTCGTGCCGCTCACCTTGCGCACGTACTGCAGCGCCGCGGCGGAGATCTCTTCGGGCGTGGTGGGCGGCTCGAAGCCGTGGAGGACTCGAATGTTCCTGCACATCGCGCGTAGCTTGCCCGATGTGCACACGCGGTTCGAGCCGTGTCACTCGGCCGCGGGCGCCTCGGGGCGGTACGTGATCGCGCCCTGGAACTGGGCGTAGCCGGCCGTCGCGCTCAAGTGCTGCGCGTCGATGGTGAAGCCGCGCAACGACGGGATGCGCAGACCGCCGAGGTCGAGCATCCCCGCGAGACGCGGCAGGAGCACGCCGTGCACGATGTCCTCGAGCGCCTCCACCTCGGCGACGCGCGCGTCGATCGGGTCCATCACGATCTCGAGGCCGCGGATCTCGACGCCGATCGCGCCGTCCACGACACGCGGGACGATGGTGACGCGCACGCCCGCGGAGAGCGAGATGAGGTGCATCGGAGCGCCGTCGCCCGTGTCGGCCATCATGTCGAGCGGGACGTCCGCGAGATGAATCTCGATGCCGCCCTCGGCGACGCGCGCGACGGGAGGCAGGCCGGGACGCACGGCGAGAGAGAGCGGCACCTCGGGGCCGAGCTCGCGCCCGACGCGGTTCGTGATGAGCGACAGCGCGCCTGCGGTGAGCTCGCGCTCGCCGAAGGGCACGCGCGGCAGATCGAGGTTCAGCTTGCCCGCGGCCCACGCGGCGGTGGCTGCGGCGTTGACGGCATCGACCGCGACGGCCAGGCCGACGCCGTGCGGGGCGAAGACGGGCGGTGCGCCTCGGTCGGTGCGCAGCGTGCCGAACGTCTCGCGGCCGGGAAGAGGCGCCGCGGCCCGGACACCGAGGTCGACCGTCGCGGAGAGGCCGTTCGGCGTGACCGACAGCGTGGCGATGCGCGCGTCGTAGGCGATCGGCGCACCGGCGACGTCGAGCTCGCCGGAGGTGGGCAAGGTCGCGAGCGTCTGCTGGAGGTACGGAGGCATCATCGTGGCGAGCATCCCGGAGAGACGCTCCTCGAGCTGCACCCGCAGGGCGTCGCGCACGATGTTGCTGTTCTCGAGCACCTCGGGGATGCCGTCGAGCGCGAAGGCGAAGCCGTCGAAGCCGACCGTCGCGCCCGAGAGCGCCACGTCCGGATGACCTTCGGTCATGCCGATCGCGAGCGGCGCGGAGAGGCGTGCGCTCATCGCGGTGAGCTCGCCGCTTCCCGCGCCCGTGATGCTGGTGTCGACCTGCAGCCCGATGCGCAGGGCCTGGATCGCGACGTCCACGACGAGGGTGCCGCGGTCGGGGCGGAACGAGACTTCGATGGGGCCGTGCTCGAGGCTCGTCACGTTGACGTGCCCCCACGTGCCCTCGACGACCGGGTTGCGTCCCGCGAGCAGCGCCGAGACGTCCTGCCGACCGATGAGGTCCGAAGCACCCGCGCCGATCGCGGCGAGCGCGTCGGGGCCGAGCTCGATCGCGGCGGCGTTGGTCACGCGCTCGGTCGAGGGACGCAGGTCGCCGACGATGGCCGCGGCGTAGGTGCCGACCTCGTCGCCGCCACCCGACGCGCGAAGGCTGACGCGATGCGCGCCCGGCTCGACGTCGCGGCGGAAGTCGAAGCGCCCCTGATCGTCGAGGTCGACCGCCTCGCCGTCGATGACGACGGTGCGAGCCGGACCTTCGACGTGGCCGGCGACGCGCAGGACGCGTCCCTCGACGAAGGCGCCGCTCGACGGCTGGTCGAGCACGATGCGCAGCGGTGCGTCCGTGCCAGCGGTGTCGTCGGTGCTCGCCGCGCAGCCACCGAGGGCCGCCGCGAGAAGGACGATGGGGACGCCTGACCGCGTGAAGGAGTGGGGTGCTCGCCGCATGCGTGGTCGTTGTGCAACGGCCGGACCGCTCGGGAAGGTCAGGCCTCGGAACGCTGGACGCTCCACGATCGGCTGCTCGGGAAGCCACGTCGTCGCCCGGGGGTGGCTTCACCGGTGGTCGCTGCCGCAGGACCACCCGAGACGCGTGCGCGGAGCGGGCGTACCATCGAGCGATGCGCAACGGGGTGGTCGGAACGGGCGCGGTCGTCGTCGCGCTCGCAGGGGCGCTCGTTCTCGTGGTGCCGGGGGCGCCCGTGGCGCGCGCGTGCGGCGGGTTCTTCTGCGGACAGCAGCCCGTCGACCAGCAGGCCGAGCGCATCGTGTTCGCGATGGGCGAGACGGGCACGACGATGATCGTGCAGATCGCCTATGCCGGTCGGCCCGACGAGTTCGCGTGGGTCCTGCCGATCGCCGGCGTGCCCGATCGCGAGAGCCTGGGGACGTTCCCGGCGGCGGCGATCCAGGCGCTCGACGTCAACACGGCGCCCATGTTCTTCAGGCCCGACGATCCCGAGTGCGGAGGCGTGCTGCTCGACGGAGGCGGCGGGCCCGAGTCGACGCCCGGCGTCACCGTGCACATCGCGCAGACCGTCGGGCCCTACGACGTCGCGGTCGTCGAGGCGGAGACCGCGGACCCGTTGTTCGCCTGGCTCGACGAGCACGGCTATCGGCTCGGCGAACGCATGCGGCCCGTCGTCGCGACGTACGTCGACGAAGGGATGAACCTGCTCGCGCTGCGCTTGTCGCCCGACGCCGAAACCCGCGACATCGAGCCCTTCCGCATGACGTTGCCGCCCGGACCGCCTTCGATCCCGATCCGCCTGACGGCCATCGCGTCCGAGCCGGAGATGGGGTTGCTCGTGTTCCTGCTCGGCGACGGGCGCTGGGGACCGGCGAACTGGAGCGAGCTCGAGATCGATCCGGCGTCGCTCCGCTATGCGTCGTACACGTGGCCGGCCGAGACCGATTGGCTCGTGCGCGTGGCGCGCGACGCGGACGAACAGGGCGGCCGCGCCTGGGTGACCGAGATGGCGGGGCCCACGGCGCCGCTGCGCGATCAGGTGAGCGCGGCGATGCCGGCCGACGGCGAGCAGGCCGAGGCACGAGACGCGCTGCTCGACCTGCTCGGGGCGCATCCGTACCTGACGCGTCTCTACGCGCGCCTGTCTCCCGACGAGATGACGCTCGACCCCGTGTTCCGGCCGCACGGTGGGCCCGACGTCGTCCGCGAACGTAGGCTCGCGCGCACGGTCGACGGAGTGGACCAATGCCGTCGCGAACCGCCATCACCGTGCGAGTTCGTCACGTGCGGGCGCGACGCGACGTGCGTCGGCGTTCAGACCACCGCGCTCGCCCGCGAGGAGCTGCCCGCGTGCTCGTGCGGCGCGGGCACGAGCGCGCGCGCGACGATCGATCCGCGCAACCAGGTGGTGCCGATCTGTCAGGCGACCGAGTCGTTCCTCTCGCCGGCAGAGATCGGCATCGACGCTTGCACCGCAGCGGACTGCGGCCTGGGCGACTGCGTGGCAATCAACGGGACGCCGACGTGTGCGTGCGACGAAGGCGCGGTCGCCATCGCATGGGCGCTCGACGACGAGCGGGTCGTGCGGTGCGTGGATCGCGACGAGGTCGTCCCGGGCGAGCTCATCGGCCAGCCCGTCGGGTTGCCGGCGCCCCCTCCCCCGCCGCCGCCCGACACGCCGTCGCCGCCCCACGACGGCACGGGGATCGATCCCGGCGAGCCGACCGGCTACGCACGCGGCGGAGGTGGATGCAGCGTGATCGTGCCAGGCGCTCGCCCCTCACCCTGCCTCTCCCCGCACTGCGGGGAGAGGGGACGCGCGTCCACGGGTCGCGGAGAGAGCGCGAGACCTGGCTCCCTCTCCCCGAACGGGCAGAGGGTCGGGAGGAGGGCGCTCGCGTTGGGAGCAGCCGTCGTCATGGTGCAGGCGATCCGCAAGCGCCGACGAGCGCGCGGAGGAGCGGGCGCGGATCGTCCTGGCGCATGAGCGCCTCGCCGACGAGGGCGGCGTCGGCGCGAGTGGCCGCGACGCGTGCGACCGCCTGCGGGTCGGCGATGCCCGAGAGGTGCACGGCGATCACGTTGGGCGGGATGGCCGCGAGCACGGCCGCCGCACGCGCCGCGTCCATCGCGAGCGTGTCGAGGTCCCGCGCGTTGACTCCGACGACGTGAGCCCCGGCGCTGAGCGCGCGTGCGAGCTCCTCGTGTGTGGCGACCTCGACGAGCGCGTCCATGCCGCGCATCTCGCACGCGTCGATGAGCGAGCAGAGCGACACGTCGTCCTCGACGATTCGCACGATGACGAGCACGGCGTCTGCACCCGCGTCGTAGGCACGGTCGACCTGGACGCGGTCGATCACGAACTCCTTGCACAGCACGGGCAGCTCGACGGCGGCGCGCACGGCGGCCAGGTCCGCGTACGAGCCATCGAAGCGCTTGGCGTCGCAGAGCACGCTGACGGCGGAGGCCCCGGCCTCCTGGTAGGCGCGGGCGCGCGCCGCGGGATCGAGCACGCGCGACAGCGGGCCCGCGGACGGCGACCGATGCTTGATCTCCGCGATCAAGCGCAGCGGGACGGAGCCTGCCGCGCGACGCAGCGCATCGCGCAGCGATCGCGGGCTCGACGCGGTCCGAGGGTGCCACCGGACGTTGGCCAAGCGCCCGACCTCGACGCGTTTGTCCGCGAGGATGTCGGTGAGCACTCCCGCGCGCGGTTCGGCGCTCACGCGTTCGACGCCGAGGACGGCGCGTCGGCCCCGTTGCCACCGACCCCGGGCGCCGCATCGGCCAGCGGAGTCGACAGTCGAGCGGGCGCCGCGGCGGCGTGCGGACCTTCGAGCGCGATGCGCCATCCCGCTTGGCGAAGCGCGTCGCACACCTCCTCGATGTGGTCGAAGCCGCGCGTCTCCACGCGAAGGTCGACCGCGGCCTCGCCGAGCTCGAGCCCGCGCGCGGTGCGATCGTGGTGGACCTCGATCACGTTGCCGCGACGCTCGGCGACGATCCGGAGCACCGCGGCGAGCGCGCCGATCTGATCGCTCAGGAAGACGCGCACCCGCACCTGTCGACCGGTCTTGACCAGACCGCGCTCGATGATGCGCGAGAGCATGTTGACGTCGATGTTCCCGCCGGACACGACGGCCGCCACCCGTTTGCCCTCGACCGGGAGACGCCGTTGGAGGAGCGCGGCGAGCGGCGCCGCACCGGCTCCCTCGGCCACCGTCTTCTCGCGCTCGACGAGCGCGAGGATCGCTTCGGCGACCTCTTCGTCGTCGACGAGCACGACGTCGTCCACGTAACGCTGGCAGACCTCGAACGTCTGGTGGCCCACGGTGCGCACGGAGATCCCGTCCGCGATGGAGCGCGCGGGCGGAACGGTCGTCACGGCGCCCGACGCGAACGACGTGCGCATGCTCGGCAGCGCGCTCGGCTCGACGCCGTAGACCTTGATCTTCGGGTTCGTCTCCTTGATCGCCACCGCGATGCCGCCGATGAGCCCGCCGCCGCCGACGGACACCACGACCGCATCGAGATACGGATTCTGCTCGAGCAGCTCGAGCCCGATCGTGCCCTGCCCGGCCATCACCGCCTCGTCGTCGAACGGGTGCACGAAGACCGCGTGCTGCTCGTCCGAGAGGCGCTTGGCCTCGGCGTACGCGTCGTCGTAGCCGGCGCCCACGAGCATCACGCGCGCACCGAACTCGCGCGTCGAGGCGACCTTGATGAGCGGCGTCGCCTCGGGCATCACGATGGTCGCGTCGATGCCGAGACGTTGTGCGTGATAGGCGACGCCCTGCGCGTGATTGCCCGCGCTCGCCGCGATCACGCCGCGCCGCCGCTCCTCCTCGGTCAACGAGAGCAGCTTGTTGCAGGCGCCCCGCTCCTTGAACGAGCCGGTCATCTGCAGGTTCTCGAGCTTCAGGAACAGACGCGTGCCCGTCATGCGCGAGAGCGTCTCGGTGTACGCGCACGGCGAGTGGAAGATGGCGTCGCCCATGCGCTTGCGCGCGAGCTCGATGTCGCGGAACGTCAGCACGCGCTACTCGTCCTTCCGGCCTCGCCGCCGCTGTTCGGGATCCGAGAGCTTCTGCGAGAGACCTCGGAGGTAGGCGTGATCGCCTTCGCCCGCTTCGTCCTCGAGCTCGAACTCGAGCTCGAGCGCGGGCGACTCCTTCCGGGGCGTCCCGCGTGCCGCGGGTTGCGCGCCTTGCGGGCGCGACGCCGAGCGCGGATCGGACACCGCGCGCGACGGGGCGTGGGGCGTCGAGCCCGGCTGCGCGCCCGGCATGAGGTCCATCGGCCACTCGAAGGAAACGGGCTCCGAGTGCCGCTCCGCTTCCGGCCCCTCGAAGCGGCCCGGGGTGGGCTCCGGCGGAGGACGCGACGAGCTCGGCATGCGCACGCGCGCCGTGTCGTTGACCTCGTTGGCCACGCGCGCGTCGGCCTCGTCGACGATGAGCAGACGCGGCGGCTCCACGATGCCCTCGGCCTCGTAGACCTCTTCGTGAGGCATCAGGCCATGCAGGTACGCGGCGATGCCGTGAGGACCCGTCGGCAGCCCGTGCGTGATCGCGAAGCGCTCGAGCTCGCCGGAGACGGTCGCGGCGTCGGGCATCCGTGAGCCCGGGTCGCGCGCGAGCATCGACATCACGATGTGCTCGAGCTCGGTGGGGTACGTCGGCACGCGCGTCGAGGGCGCGGGCGCGTCGCGCTCCACGATGGAAGTCATGATCTGCAGATCGTTGCCGCGGAACAGGCGCGAGCCCGTCGTCAGCTCCCACAGCACGACGCCGAGCGAGAACACGTCGGCGCGACAGTCGACCTGACGGCCGCGCACTTGCTCGGGCGCCATGTACGAGAGCGTCCCGCGGATCCGGCCTGCCTCCGTGTCGCGCCGCACGTCGCTGCGCGCCACGCCGAAGTCGAGGATCTTCACGACGCCATCGAAGGTCACGAGCACGTTGGACGGCGTCACGTCGCGGTGCACGAGCCGGAGGGCACGGCCGGCCTGGTCGCGACGCACGTGCGCATGGTGCAGGCCTTCCGCGACCTGGCGGATGATCGCGATGCTCACCTCGAACGGGAGCCACTGGCGCGCGCGCGCCGCACGGCGACAGATCTCGGCGAGGTCCGGTCCGCGCACGTGCTCCATCGCGAAGAACCAGACGCCTTCGTCGCAACCGAGCTCGTAGACCTGCGCGACGTTGGGGTGCTGGAGCACCGCGAGGATCTTCGCTTCGTCCTGGAACATGCGAAGCATCCGCGCGTTCTCGGCGAAATGGTGGAAGAGCCGCTTGACCACCACCTCGCGCTGGAAGCCCGCGGGCCCGCGCTGGCGTGCAAGGAAGACCTCGGCCATCCCACCCGCGGCGATCTTGCGGATGAGCTGGTACTGGCCGAGCGCAGTCGGGACCGACACGTGGACGACCGGAGTCTAGCCCGGTCGTGACCATTCGGTCTCGGGTTCCCGCCTTCGCCGACGCTCGTCTTCCGGGGGGGTGGTTGGGGGCGGTCGCGCGCGTGACGCGACCCCCGCCAGCGCGGAGGCGGCCGCGGGAACGAGCCGAGCAAGCCCCCGCGAGCGAGCACGGAGTTGCGCGCTCGCACATCGTGCGCGTCCGACCGGCACCGACCTTCGCGCTGGGGCATACTGGCGGGCCATGCGGGATCGCTTCTCCCTCTCTCTCCTGGGCGTCGTTCTGTCGTGTGGGGCCTGGGCAGCGAGCGGGTGCGGCGACAACACGACGGCGCGACCGCCCACGACGGTGCCCGTCGGCAGCGGGTGCGGCGGAGGCGTCCTCTGCGACGATGGCCTCTCGTGCGTGAACGACGGCAGGCTCCCAGGCGGCTATTGCTCGCGCATCTGTACCGACGCGACGTGCCCCGACGGCTCGACGTGCACGATGCTCTACGGGTCGCCGCTGTGTCTCGCCGGGTGCGGCGATGGTCGTCCGTGTCGCGACGGCTACCAGTGTTGGCGCGGTGTCTGCCGCGGCGCGTGTGGCGACGAGGGCGACTGTGGGGGCGGCAGCTGCACCGACGGGACGTGCACCGGGCCCGAGTGCACGACCGCCGCCGATTGTGCCGGAGATGGCGCGACCTGCGAGGCCGGTCGATGCGTCACGCCACCGCCGCCGCCACCCGACGACGCGGGACCGCCTCCCATCCCACCGCCCGCGGATGCGGGACCGCCCGGCGCGAAGGCGGACGGAGAGGCGTGCACGCAGAGCAGCGAGTGCATGAGCCTCGTGTGCCTTCCGCCCGAGCGCGGCGGCACGTGCGCGACTGCCTGCACCGACCGCGCGGCCTGCGAAGCGTTGTCCTTCGATCTCACCTGCATCCCGGTCGACGTCGATGGCAACTCCGACGGCGTCGTCGAGGCGGTGCGCACGGGCTGCACGCGCGGGGACGTGAGCCGGCGGCTCGCCGGGCAGGCCTGCGCGACCGACGACGACTGCATCTCGCGCGCGTGCTTCAACGCGTTCTGCACGGAGCCTTGCGACGATCCAGGCGACTGCATCGCGGGTCTCGTGTGCGCGCCCACGCTCCGGCCCTCGGGCGTCGCGTGGAACACGTGCACGTTCCCGGGGGCGACGCCGGGGACGTTCGACATCCCGATCACGACGGCGGACATCGGCGCGGGCTCGACCGGGCCGCGCATCGAGGTCGCTGCGGTCCCGGGAGCGGCATCGATCACGCTGATCGCGGAGACCATCGGCGGCGATCCGCTGCCGCTCTCGTTCAACCAGGTCTTCGCGCCCGACGAGTCGTCGATCTTCGACTACGCGTCACTCATCGGACGCTGGGAGGATCAGCCCATCCGATGGGTGCCCGACGCATCGGGCGGCGTCATCGCGATGCTGGTGCCCAACACGACTCCCGATCGATGGGCGTTTCAGGCGGGGCGATACTCGTGGAGCATCTTCGCGGCGCCCCGCGCCGAGGGCGATACCGGCACGACGTCCGTACGGTTCAGCGCGCGCGTGCGCTACACGGCGGGCGCCGACATCACGACGGGCACGGTCGGGCTCAACGTCTGGCTGGTGGGCGTGGGGCTGGATCCCGCGAGCGCACCATCGGACTTCGTGCTGAGCACGGCGCTCGGGTACGTCGCCGAGATCTACGGCGCCGTCGGCATCGCCGTCGAGGTCGCGCAGTACCTCGAGGTACCCGCCGAGATTGCGCGCCGCTACAGCGTGATCGACTCGTCGGGCGACGCGGACAGCGAGCTCGCGCAGCTCTTCGGCCTGAGCGCGGGGCAGACGAACCAGGCCGTCAACGTGTTCCTGGTGCGCGGCTTCGCCGAGGGCGCCGGCGAAGGCGGCGGCTTCACCCTCGGCATCGCGGGCGGGATCCCCGGGCCTCCTTCGATCCACGGTACGGCGCACTCGGGCGTCGCCGTGTCGTTCGACTCGGGCGTCGTCGGTTCGGGCGATCAGGCCGCTGCGATCGTCGCGCAGATCATGTCGCACGAGATCGGCCACTATCTCGGGCTCTATCACGTGCAGGAGCAGGGCTCGGCGTGCCCGGGCGGGACGGGACCCACGGAGGCCGACCCGTGCTCCCCCTGGGGCGGAACGGATCCACTGACCGACACACCGACCGGGCGGAGCTCTGGCAGCAACCTGATGTACTTCGCCCTCGGAGGCAGCGATGGCCGGACGTTCAACGTCGACCTGAGCGGCGGCCAAGGCTTCGTCATGCGCCGTCACGCCGTGGTGCGGTGA
>JADZFZ010000248.1 GCA_020854145.1 Deltaproteobacteria bacterium
GCTCACTCGATCGCGACGGGGACCTCGGCGATGTTGTTCTCGAAGCTCAGCTCCTCGAAGGCGCGGCCGGGGTTGACCTCGACGCGCAGGATGTAGTCGCCCGCCGGCAGGCCGGTGACGTCGAGCCACTGGCAGTCGAGCGCGTTGCCGTAGAGGTCGGACCATCCGGCCTGGATGCCCTGCTCGTCGCACGAGTAGACCTTCACGCACCCGACGTCGGGCCCGGGGAGCACCTGCTGCGTGTCCTCCATGCAGTAGGCCTGCTTGCGGCCCGTCAGCACCACGGCGCCCGTCGAGTCGACCAGCTCGTAGCGCGCGAAGCCCTGGTAGTGGAAGTGCTCGTGGCACGCGGAGTACTGGAAGAGGTCGGGGCGTTCGGGCGGCGGGGGAACGAACAGCGTCGCGGTGCCTTGGTTGACCGCCTCGACGCTGAACCGGAGCAACCGGCGCATCCCGGTGCCGCCGACACACTCCTCCACGATCGCGCACGAGTCGGGCGCCACCATCAGGTCCTCGAAGATCACCTCGTCGTGCAGGCGCGTCGCATCGATCACGAGGTCGGGCATCGCGCCAGCGACCGGGTGACACGCGCAGTCGGTCCCGCAGAACGCGTCGTCGCCGCACGCCGGCGTGCAGGTCGGGCGATCGTGATCGCACTCGGGGAACGAGTCGCACGTGCCGGTCGCAGGCACGCAGAGCTCGCCGCCGGAGCACGTGCCGCACTCGCCGCCGCAGCCGTCGTCGCCGCACTCGCGGCCGTCACACGCGGGCACGCACGGGTCCATCACGCAGCGGCCGTCGACGCACGAGAGGCCGTCTTCGCACGTGCCGCAATCGCCACCGCAGCCGTCGTCGCCGCCGCAGTAGCGGCCGTCGCACGCGGGCACGCAGCCGTCCGCGACGAACCGGAGGTCGAGCACGAAGGGACCGAGCTGCGTGTCGTCGAAGCCGTCGACGACGAGGAAGTAGGTGCCCGGGTCGAGCGCGACGGCGAGGCGCGAGCCGTAGTCGCCGGGGGGTGACGAGTCGTCGCTGCAGGAGACGGTCGCCGCGGGCGTCGTGTCGTCGGTGCAGTCGGTGCGCAGGAAGAGCACCGTGTCGTAGCCGATCGAGCGCACGTCGAGACCGAGCCGCTCGGTCGTCGTGAAGGTGTAGACCAGCTCGACCGCGGTGCTCGTGTCGTTGCAGTTGGGCACGAGCTGGTGGATCGCGTCGGAGGACGTGTCGCCCGCGACGAGGTGACGCCCGACGAGCGTCGTGCCCATCGGCAGGAGCGGAAGCGGATTCGCGCACGTGCCCGGCTGCGAGACCGGTCGACACATGCCGGGCCCGAGGGCGCAGCTCGAGTCCGCGGCGCAGTCGCCGCAGGTCCCACCGCACCCGTCGGGGCCGCAGCTGCGGCCGGTGCACTCGGGCTCGCAGTCCATGCGACAGGACGCGCAGTCGGCGCCGAGCGTGCGGCTGCAGCGGCCGGAGGCCTCGTCGCAGCGGTCGGTGGTGCAGGCCTGCCCGTCGTCGCACGGGTCGGAGCCCTCGACGCACGCTCCGCCGGCGAATCGCTCCACGCCGTTGCAGAAGACGCCGTCGCTGCACGTCACCTCGACGGCCGCGTCGATCATCGGACCGAAGGCCTCGCCGTCTGCCTCGGCTTGCCACGACAGCACGAAACGGCCGGGTTGCATGGGCGCGCGCAAGGTGCCCGAGAAAGTGCCGCGTGCGCCGCTCGCCGTGTCGGCCCCCAGCGCCAGGTCGCCCTCCGCGAAGCTCGGATCACCCCCGTAGACGAGCGTCACCGAGCCGGCCGTCCAATCGGCCGTCCCCGCGTTCTCGGCCTCGATCTCGACCGTGAGCATGCCGCCCGGAACGACGCGCAGATCGAGCGTCGCGGTCGGGTCGGCGAGATCGAAGTCGCCGCCGCCGCCGCCGTCGCGCGGTCCCGCGTCGGCCCCCGTGTCGCCGCCTCCCGTGTCCCTCGGACCCGTGTCGGTCGTCATCGACGGCCCGTCGTCGTCGCCGCAGGCAGCGACGAAAAGGCATGCGGCTGCGAGCCCTGCGCTCGCCAGTCGGTTGATCGAGATCATGCGCCCTCCGGATGGAGGAATCTCACGCGCGAGCCCGCCGCGTCCAGCGAGGCGTTCGACCGCGGCCGGCAGCGGTCGACCGCCGAGAGCGAGGGACCGTGCGCAGACGCAGAACCCCAGCGTGAGGTCGCGCCGCGAGGGGCTCTCGTGCGTGCTCGCCGTTGCGCGTCGTCAACTCCGGCGAGGCACCCGCCCGGTACCCAATGATCATGCACGTCGATGGCGCGGCTTGGGTGTTGGAGGTCGCGGGCGCTCCGCTCGTACGCCGAGAGCGTTCTTGGGGGGACCCGGGACCGGGGCTCGCGCTCCTCGAGGTGCGCGGTTGCGGGGTCTGCCACACGGACCTCGGGTATGCCGACGGATCGGTCGCGCCGCGTGCGCCGCTGCCGCTCGTGCTCGGGCACGAGGTCGTGGGCCGTGTGCTCGCCGTGGGCACCGGGGCGTCCGAGTCGCTCGTCGGGCGGCTCGTGCTCGCGCCGGCCGTGTCGCCGTGCAAGCGCTGCGCAGCGTGTGTGCGCGGTCGCGCCACGTCCTGCACGCGCGGCCGCATGCCGGGCAACGATGCCGACGGCGCGTTCGCGACGCACACGTTCGTCCCCGCGCACGACGTCGTCGCGTTGCCGGAGCCGACGGATGGCGCCGGAACGATCGGTAGAGCGAGCCTCTACCCTTGGCAGCTCGCGCCCATCTCCGACGCGGCCACCACCGCCGAGCAGGCGCTCGAGCGCGCGAAGGTGGTGCTCGGCGACGTCGCGATCTTCGTGGGCGCCGGAGGCGTCGGCGGCTTCGGCGCGCAGCTCGCGCGGCTGAGGGGCGCGCGCGTGATCGCGATCGATCGCGCGGCGGCCCGGCTCGAAGCGCTCGCGACGCTCGTGGACGAGACGATCGACGCGAGCGGGCTCGAGGCGCGCGACGTGCGGGCGCGCGTACGCGAGACGATCGAGCGGCGCGGCTGGAGCGGCGCGCCGGTGCGCGTGTTCGAGACGAGCGGGACCCCGGCAGGCCAGAAGGTCGCCTTCGATCTGCTGACGCGCGGAGGGAGCCTGTCGGTCGTCGGCTTCACGCCCGAGGCCGTGTCGCTCCGGTTGTCGAACGTGATGGCGCTCGACGCGGAGGTGTTCGGCAACTGGGGCTGCGACCCCGCGCTCTACGGAGGTGTCGTGTCGGCCGCGCTCGAAGGAGCGCTGTCGGTCGCCCCGTTCGTCGAGGCTCGCCCGCTCGACGAGGTCAACGACGTGCTCGAACGGATGCACCAAGGCGCGCTGCAGAAGCGCGTCGTGCTCGTACCCGCAACCGGCGCCACCACGCCGCAACCAAGGAGGACCGCGTGATCGCGCACGAGATTGCACCAGGCTGGCAGCTCGAGACCCTTCGCTACGAGCGCAGGCCGTTCGCGGGCCCCGACGGCAAGCCCGTCGAGGGTCTGCACGCCGCGTGGATCTGGCTCGACAACCCCTCCGAGATGAACGCGTACACGACCCAGGCGCTGCGCGAGATCGTGATCGCGATGCGCCGCGCGAGTGACGACCCGCGCGCGGTCGCGGTCGTGCTCACCGGCGTCGGCGACCGCGCGTTCTGCGCGGGCGGCAACACGCGCGAGTACGCGACGGTCTACGCCGGCTACCCGGCGCGTTACCGCCAGTACATGCGTCTCTTCAACGACGCGGTCACGGCGATCCTCAGCGTCGACAAGCCCGTCATCTGTCGCGTCAACGGCCTGCGCGTCGGCGGCGGCCAGGAGATCGGCATGGCGTGCGACTTCTCGGTCGCGCAGGACCTCGCGCGCTTCGGGCAGGCCGGGCCCAAGCACGGCTCCGCGCCGGACGGAGGCGCGACGGACTTCCTCCCGCTCTTCGTGGGCATGGAGCGCGCGATGGAGAGCTGCACGTTGTGCGAGCCGTGGAGCGCGCACAAGGCGCACCGGCTCGGGTTGCTGACGGAGATCGTGCCGGCGCTGCGCGTGGACGGAGAGCTCAGGCCCAACCCGCTGGTCGAGACCGAGCGATTCGTGGACGACAAGACCGGCACGATCGTGCACGGCGAGCCGCTCACGGGCGCGCGTCTCGAAGAGGGCAAGAAGCTGCTCGCTCGCGGCAAGGTCGACCTCGGTCCGCTCGATGCCGCCGTGGACCGGCTCGTCGGACGTCTGGCGGCGACGATGCCCGACTGCCTGGCGCGCACGATCGAGAGCCTGCGAAAGCACAAGCTCGCGCACTGGGACAAGAACAAGGAGTCGAGCCGCGCGTGGCTCTCGCTCAACATGATGACCGAGGGCAAAGCGGGCTTCCGCGCGTTCCACTACAAGCCCGGCGGCAAGCGCGAGGTCGACTTCCTGATGCTGCGCCGGCGGCTGGCCGAAGGCGCGACCTGGGACGATGCGCTGCTCGCCGAGCTCGGGGTGCCCGATCGGAGGGAGCCGTGAGCACCTCGCCCCTCACCCCGGCCCTCTCCCCACGGGGGGAGAGGGGGCCTGGTCCCGGGTTCGAGAAGCTGATCGACCGCGAGCACCACGTGGCGGAGATCCGCCTTTCGGCGGGGCGCGGCAACGTGATCGACCGTGCGCTCTGCGAACGCCTGGCCGCCGTCTTCGGCGAGCTCGGTGCGGACCGCGCGATCCACTGCGTGATCCTCTCGGCGTCGGGGCCCGACTTCTCGTGGGGCGCCAGCGTGCCCGAGCACATGCCGGGAGAGGTCGATCGCATGTTGCCCGCGCTCCACGGGCTCGCGCAGGCGCTCGTGGACTCGAGGCTGCCGGTCGCGGCGCTGGTGCGCGGCCGTTGTCTCGGCGGGGCGCTCGAGCTGGTGCTCTGCGCGCACCACGTGATCGTGGCGGAGAACGCGACGCTCGGTCTGCCGGAGGTGAAGCTCGGCGTCTTTCCGCCGCTCGGTGCGACGTTGCTGCCGTTTCGCGTGTCGCAGCCCGTGGTCGACCGGATGGTCACGCGCGGCGACGTGCTCGATGCGGCCGAGGCGGTCTCGGTCGGGCTCGCGGACGAGCTGACCTCGGACGCCGCGCTCGCGGATCACGGACGCCGGTGGGCGAGCGCGTACGAGACGCTCTCGGGCTCGTCCATCCGCTTCGCCTGCGAAGCCGCGAGACGTGGGTTTCGCGACGCGCTCGGAGAGCCGCTGACGCGGCTCGAGGCGCTCTACCTCGGACGCCTGCTCGAGACGCACGACGGCGTCGAAGGCGTCCGAGCGTTCGTCGAGAAGAGGACGCCGCGATGGCAACACCGGTGAGCACCCAGTCGACGTCGTCGGCACCTCGCCGGCCCGAGGAGATCGCGAAGGCCTGCGAGGCGATCGCGTTCGACGTGTCCTTCGCGCCGGTGCGCGCATGGAAGGAGCGCACGGGTCGCAAGGCGATCGGCTTCCTCCCGATCTACGGGCCGCGCGAGATCGTGACGGCCGCGGGCATGTTGCCGGTCGCCGTCATGGGGGGCGGCGATCGCGTCGAGATCGTGCGCGGCGACGCCTACTTCCAGTCGTACCTCTGCCAGCTGCCACGCAGCACCATCGAGCTCGCGCTCGGCGGGCAGCTCGACGTGCTCGACGGGATGCTGTTCCCCGCGACGTGCGACGTGCTGCGCAACCTGTCGGGCATGTGGCGCATGTCGTTTCCGGACAAGCTCGTGCGCTACCTCGACTTCCCCCACGACCACCGACCGCTCGTCGGGATGCGGTTCTGGGAGAACGACCTGCGCGCGCTCGCGCACGATCTGGGCGCGCTCTCCGGCATCGTGCCGGACGAGACGGCGCTCGCGAGGTCGATCGCGCTCTACGACGAGAACCGCGCGCTGCTCGCGTCGCTCGACGCGCTCCGCGTGGAGGCGCCGCACCGCGCCCCGATCGCCGAGGTCTACGCGCTCGTGCGCGCGGGCGCGGTGTTGCCCGTCGAAGAGCACTCGGTGCTCGTGCGCGAGTACATCGCCGCCGCGAAGGCAGCGGATCGTGCGCCCCGCGATCACGCACGCGTGCTCGTGGTCGGCGCGTTCTGCGAGCAGCCGCCGATCGGGTTGCTCGTGACGCTCGAGCGCGCGGGCTGCTACGTCGTCGGCGACGATCTGTGTCTCGCGACGCGCCTCGTCGGCGAGCAGGTGGCGACCGAAGGAGTCCCGCCGTTCGCGTCGCTGGCACGTGCGTGGGTCGAGAAGGCGCGGCCGACGGCCTCGCGTTACCTACCCAACGAGGAGAAGGGGCGCTGGCTCGTCGATCGGTGCCGAGCGCTTCGCGCGGACGGAGTCGTGCTCGCGGCACCGAGCTTCTGCGACCCGGCGCTCCTCGAGCAGCCGATGTTGCAGACGGCGCTCGATCGCGCGGGCATCCCGCACACCTGTTTCAAGTACGCGGAGAACACGGCGCAGCTGCAGCCGATCTACGAGCAGGCCGGCACCTTCTCCGATTCCATCCGACTTTTCACGGAGGCCGCATGAGCACGCGCGACACCGAAGGAGGCCACGTCCCGAAAGAGCCTTCGATGATCAAGCAGAAGGAGCTGCTCTCCGCCTACTACGACCGGCTCGTCGCCGCGCCGCAGACGGGGCAGAAGGTCGTCTACACCTTCGTGCCGGGCAACCTCACGGAGCTGCTGCTGGCCTTCGACGTGTTGCCCGTGCTGCCGGAGATCAACGCGCTGCAGTCGGCGATGCGCGGTCGCTCGGGCGACTTCATCGCCGAGGCCGAGCGCGCAGGTCACTCGGAGGACGTGTGCTCGTACGTGAAGTGCGACCTCGGGATGCTCCGCGCCAAGAGCGGTCCGACGGGCAAGCCGCTGCCGCCGCCGGATCTGCTGCTGCTGTCGTACACGGGCTGCTTCACGTTCATGAAGTGGTTCGAGCTCCTGAAGCAGGAGTTCCCGAAGGCCGAGGTCGCGATGCTGCACGTGCCCTACCAGGCCGACGGCGTCGTGACGCCCGAGATGCGGCAGTACGTGCTCGCGCAGCTGCGCGAAGAGGTGGTGCCGAAGCTCGAGCGGATCACGGGCAAGAAGCTCGACGAGGACCGGCTGCGCGAGCTGATGGAGAAGTCGGCCCTCGCGGAGGACGACTTCGTCGCGGTGCTCGAGGCGGGCAAGAAGAAGCCGTCGCCCATCGACGGGTACTTCGGCGCCGTCTTCTACATCGCACCGCTGTTCTCGGCGTTTCGCGGCACCGACGACGGCGTCGCCTACTACCGGCTGCTGCGCGAGGAGGTGGAGCAGCGCGCCGCCGAGGGACGCGGCCCGATCACGCCGCTCGGGCAGCTCGACGACCAACGCATCCGTCTCGTCGTCGAAGGTCCGCCTTGCTGGACGAGCTTCCGCGAGCTGTGGTCGATGTTCGCCGCGGAGAAAGCCGTCGTCGTCGCCAGCACCTACTGCAAGGTCGGCGGGCTCTACGACACCGGCTTCCGTCACGACCCGCGCCGTCCGTTCGACTCGCTCGCGGACTACTGCCTCGGTTGCTACACGAACCTCTCGCTCCCGTCGCGCACCGATCTCGTCGCGCGCTACGTGCGCGAGTACCAGGCCGACGGCTTCCTCGTGCACTCGGTCAAGAGCTGCAACTCGTTCAGCGCCGGCCAGCTGCTGATGCTGCGCTCGCTCGAGAAGAAGACCGGCGTGCCGGGCGGCTTCCTCGAGAGCGACCTCGTCGATCCACGCTATTTCTCGGGCGCGAACGTGAAGAACCGTCTGGAGTCGTACTTCCAGATGCTGCTCGCGCGGCGCGGCGCGGCAGCCGAGCGCGCCGCGGAGGTGACGCCGTGACGTACGCCATCTCGGACATGCCTCCGCGCGCGGCGACGCACGGTTTCCCGTGCTTCGTCGGGATCGATCTCGGCAGCACGACGTCGAAGGCCGTCGTGCTCGACGAGGACGGGCGCATCCTCGGGCGTGGCATCACGAACAGCCGGAGCAACTACGACCTCGCGTGTCGCATCGCGCGCGACGAGGCGTTCGTGGACGCGCAGATGACGCGCCTGGCGCGCGAGCTCGCGGCCGATCCCGTGGTCGAGCCGCACGTGTCGGTGCTGCGCCCGTCGGTCGAGCGATCGTTCCGTTACCGCCAGCACGTGCGGCAGCTCGCGACGTTGCGGCGCGTGTGCTTCGAGCTCGCGGCGGGGCAAGGCACGCTCGAAGGCGCGCTCGCCGCGATCTTCGACGAGATGGAGCGCGAGGCCGAGACGATGTTCTCGGGGCTCCGTCCGCGACCGAGCTCCGAGTTCTTCCGCGACGTCGCGGGAGGGCAGTTCCAAGCGCTCGCCGAGAAGATCGCCGCCGAGCGTCGCGTGCCGTTCGAGACGGTGGTCGGCGTGCTCGATCGCGCGATGCCGCGCGTGGAGAACGAGCCGGACGATCTCAGCTTCGAGGGCAACGCGCGCGATGCGCTCGGTCGCGCGCTCGGTCGCTACGCCAAGCGCTCGGACGTGCTCTCGGCGGCGGTCTCGGCGGCCCTCGATCGCGTGATCGCGGAGCCGCCCTTCGTCGTGCGCAGCGTGGGCACCGGGTACGGTCGCGCGCGCCTGCCGTTCCCGAAGGAGCAGATCCGATCGGAGATCCTGTGCCACGGCCTGGGCGCGCACGCGACGTTTCCCCAGACGCGTACGGTGCTCGACATCGGGGGCCAGGATACGAAGGCCGTGCAGGTCGACGCCGACGGGGTCGTGACCGGCTTCCAGATGAACGATCGGTGCGCCGCGGGCTGCGGTCGCTACCTCGGTTACGTCGCCGACGAGATGGGGCTCGGCGTGCACGAGCTCGGGCCGCTCGCGGCGCAGGCGTCCCATCGCGTGCGGATCTCGTCCACGTGCACCGTGTTCGCGGGCGCGGAGCTGCGCGATCGGCTGGCGCTCGGCGAGAAGCGCGAGGACATCCTGGCGGGCCTCCACCGCGCCATCCTCCTGCGGGCGATGTCGCTGCTCGCGCGATCGGGGGGCGTGCGCGAGGAGCTGACGTTCACGGGCGGGGTCGCGAGCAACCAGGCGGCCGTGGCCGCGCTCCGCGAGCTCGTCGACGAGCACTACGGCGAAGGCCGCAGCGAGCCGCTTCGCATCAACGTCTCACCGGACTCGATCTTCACCGGTGCACGCGGGGCGGCGCTCTTCGCGCTGCGTGGGCCCGCGGCCGGGCCGGCTCGAGGGGAGAAGATGTCGTGACGCAGGTCATCACCGCCGGCATCGACGCGGGCACGAGCGCGATCAAGGTCTGCATCCTCGAGAGCGACGCGGGCAAGGACGCGCGCATCCTCTCGACCACGTGCGAGCGCATCCGACGGCGCGATCCGCGCGCCGTGGTCAAGCACGCGTACGACGAGGCGTTGCTGTCGGCCGGGATCCGGCTGCGCCCCTACGACGTCGCCTACGTCGCGAGCACGGGAGACGGCGACGTCGTGGAGGAGCGCACCGGGCACTTCTTCGGCATGACGACGCACGCGCGCGGCGCGTCCTTCATGTGCCCCGAGGCGACGGGCGCGCTCGACGTGGGCGCGCTGCACGCGCGCGCCATCCGCGTGGGCGCCGGCAGCCGCGTGCTCGGATACCGCATGACGAGCCAGTGCGCGTCGGGCACCGGGCAGTTCGTCGAGAACATCGCGCGCTACCTCGGCACGACCTTGTCCGAGGTGGGCCCGAGCTCGATGACGTCGACCACCCCGGCGAAGGTCAGCGGGATCTGCGCGGTGCTCGCGGAGACCGACGTCATCAACATGGTCTCGCGCGGCGTGCCGGTGCCGGACATCTTGCGCGGCATCCACGTGTCGATGGCCGACCGGCTCGTGAAGCTGCTGCGCTCGGCGAAGATCGAGGGCACCGTCGTGGTGACCGGCGGTCTCGCCGAGGACGTGGGGCTTCGATCGGAGCTCGAGCAGCAGCTCGACACGCAAGGCGATCTGCGCGTGCGTCTGGTCGCCAACGGGATGTCGATGTACGCGGGTGCGATCGGGGCCGCCCTCTGGGGCGCGGTGCGACACGCGCGCCTCGCGTCGTCGTCCGCGACCGCGACGAGCGGCGTCAGCGCCTGGCCGATGTGACCGCCGGCGCGTCCGCGCTCGAGCCCGCGTGAGCGCTGGGACGCGCGTGGCCTAGGGGCGAAGCCTCCCAGGCGTCCTCGACCCCGAGCGCCGGCGCCGGCTCGCCGCGAGGCGAAGGAGAATCGCGCGCTGCGCCACCGTACGAACGAGATGCGCGGATGAGGTCGACCTACGACGCGATCGCCGCAGCGCTCGTCCTGCTGGTCGTTGCAGCTTGTGGCGGCGAAGCTCCGGCCGCCCGGCCCGCGCATACGACGACGATCCGTGCGGCGGCGAAGCCTGCGCAGCGCTGGCTGAAGGGCCAGCTCCATCTGCACTCGGCGCGATCCGCCGACAGCGCGACGCCGCCCGCCGACGTGGTCCGCTGGTATCGCCGCCACGGGTACGACTTCATCGTGTTCACCGATCACAACCACGTGACCGTCGAGCGCGGTGACGAGCGGATGCTCGTGATCCCCGGGGTCGAGCTCACGCGAAACCTCGAGACCTGCGTGCCCACGCCCGATCCCGGCGACGCGTGCCTCCTGCACGTCAACGCGTTGTTCGTGTCTCCTTCGCACGCGGGTCCGGTCGATCTCCCGGCGGCCGGAACGCGCCGGGCCGACGTCTACGCCGCGAGCATCGCGCAGGCTCGCGCCATGGACGGCGTCGCGCAGATCAACCACCCCAACTTCCAGCACGGTGCGGATGCCGACGTGCTCTTCGAGCTGTCACGGCGTGGTGCGGCGTGGGTCGAGATCGCCAACGAAGCGATCGACTCCGACAACGCGGGCGACGGCACGCACCCGTCGACGGAGGCCCTCTGGGATGCGGTGCTGACGCGCGGCGGACGCCTCTTCGGCACGGCTACCGACGACGCGCATCACTACGACGACGCGTCGACCGTCCGCGCACGCGGCGAGACGGCGTACGTCGGCAATCGCGGCTGGGTCCACGTCGAGGCGGCACGCGACGCAAGGGCCATCCGCGCAGCGCTCGAGGCCGGGCGTTTCTACGCGAGCAACGGTGTCGAGCTCACGCGCGTCGCGGTCGTCGACGGCGCGCTCGAGATCGCGATCGCGCAGAACGCACCACCGCACGTCTTGCGCTTCATCGGCCCGTCGGGGCGCGTGGTCTCGGAGGTGCGCGGTCATCGTGCGCGCCAGCCGCTCGTCGAGCGCGGCTACGTGCGCGCCGTGGTGCTGTCCCCCGAAGGCCGGCGCGCGTGGACCCAACCCGTGTTCCGCTAGCGGACCGCGAGCCGCCACGGGCGATCGACGGCACCGCCCTCGAGGAGCTGGTCGCGCAAGCCGAGCGGCTCGAGGAGATCGCTCGGCTCCGCGTGCCTCCGGCTGCTGAAGCGGCTCGGATCGCTCGCGCATCGGACGCGGTCTGTGGGCCCCTGTGGAGGGCAGGAGCCCCCTGATCGTGGGCCGATTCATCCACCATCCGACACGATCGCGAAGGGCATCGCACTTGCGACGGACTTGCGCGGAGGCTCCATGTCGCGCGCGCGTCTCGAGGGCTCGGTGCAGGTGGTGGTGCTGCTGGCGGCGCTCGCCGCTGCGAGCTGTGGGAGCACGAAGTCGGCCGGCGCGCCGTGCGAGCAGGACGACGACTGCACGAGCGGCTCGTGCATCGACGGGCGCTGCGCGAGCAGCGGCCCGCGCGATGGCGGCTCCGGCGGCGGAGACTCCGCGCGCCCCGGCCAGGACGGAGGCGGCCGCGAGGACGGCGGGGCTCCGCCCGGGAGCGGATGCACGTCGCTCGCGGACTGCGACGCCGGCGAGGTCTGTCTCGGCGGCGCGTGTCAGCCGGACCCCTGCACGTCCGCGCCCGCGGGCCTCTGCGGCGAAGGCACGAGCTGTCATGCGACCTGCGTCGCGACGAGCGATCCGTGTGCGGGAGTGACCTGCGCTCCGAGCGAGACGTGCGTGGACGGCACGTGCGTGCGCGGCTGCTTCGTGGTGCCGTGCGCGGGCGTCGCGTGTCCTGCGGGCCAGCATTGCGACGCCGCCACCGGCGCGTGCACGGGCACCTCGCCCTGCGACGGGCTCTGCGGTCCCGGACGCGCTTGCCACGCGACGTGCCTCGCGCCCAACCCGTGCGAAGCCATGACCTGCGACGCGGGGGCCGTGTGCGTGCCCGGCTACGGGTGCGTGATCGATCGGTGCGCGGGGGTGAGCTGCGCCGACGGGTTCATCTGCTCCAACGGAGACTGCCAGAACACGTGCGAGTGCCCGACCTCGGGGTGTCCCGCCGGGTCGCGGTGCATCGGAGGAGAGTGCTACTGCCCGCCGTGCCCGCCCGATGCGCCGTGCGGCTCGCCGGACGGCTGCGGCGGAGTCTGTCAGACGGGCGGCTGCGTCGACGGCAAGGTGTGCAGGCTGGGCGTCTGCATCTGTCCGCCGAGCTGTCCCGAGGACGGCCCCTGCGGTGGGCCCGACGGCTGCGGCGGCATCTGCGAGAACGGCGGGTGCGCCGACGGCAAGGTCTGCCGGTTCGGGATCTGCGAGTGCGCCCCGCGGTGCCCGGAGGATGCGCCGTGCGGCGGAGACGATGGCTGCGGAGGAGTCTGCGAGCGCGGCGCGTGTCCCGACGGGCAGCGTTGCGAGGGCGGCGCGTGCGTGTGCGCGCCGAGCTGTCCCGACGACGCGCCCTGCGGCGGAGACGACGGCTGCGGCGGCGCGTGCGACCGCGGTGCGTGTCCCGCGGGCGAGTTCTGTCAGGACGGTGTGTGCGTCTGCGAGCCGTCGTGTCCGGATACGGGGACGTGCGGTGGTCCGGACGGTTGCGGAGGAACGTGCGACGCCGGGGCTTGCCCGGATGGCCAGGAGTGCCGCGGCGGCCGCTGTCAGTGTCGCCGCCGCTGCGCGGGAGACTCGCCCTGCGGTGGCCCGGACGGCTGCGGAGGAACGTGCAGCCGCGGCGCGTGCCC
>JADZFZ010000249.1 GCA_020854145.1 Deltaproteobacteria bacterium
CCGAGACGGTGCGCGCGAAGCTCGACAAGCTCCTGAAGCAGAAGCGCGCGGACGGGCACGACGTCGGGCGCCCTGCGCCGATCTTCGTGAGCCGCGAGGGCAACCGGCTCTCCTGCCGGCAGCTGCGTCACGCCTTCGGTGTGTGGCAGGCGCGCGCGGGTCTCGAGCGCCGGTTCAACTTCCACGCGCTCCGCCACACGGCGTGCTCGAACCTCTACCGGCGCACGCGCGACATCCGGCTCACGCAGCGCTTCGCGCGCCACCGCTCGCTGCTCTCGACCTCGATCTACACGCACCCGACCGACGAGGAGCTGGTGCGCTCGGTGCAGGAGTTGCCCTGCTGACCGCGTGCCGACGCTACTCGCAGATCGAACCCGACCGCGCCGCGGCGCGCCGAACCGACCGCGAACCGAGCGCGGCGCGCCGCGTTCGGTTTCCAGATCCGGCCTCCATCGAGATCGGCACCAGGGACCGCCGGCGCGGGCGACGGCACCCCGAAGTTTCGACCACCCCCCCGGGGTCGGGACAGGTAGGCATGATGCGGTCGTTCCGCCCACCGCCGCCGGCGCCCAGGGAAAGCGGCAACTCGCGCCCGAGCTGACGGCCGCTGCGGCGACCACGAACCCGCGGCAACTCGGCAGCGGTTCGGAGTCGAGTAGCCGCTTTGTATAGAAGGCGGCTACTCGCACGACCCCTCGGGATCGCCGGCCGGCGGGCGCAGGGTGTCGGCCATCGCGTCGTCATCGGCCACGAGCTCGCCGGCGGAGGCCCTCGGGTGTTCTTCCTGCCGACTGTCGGCGCTCTCGTCGTCTTCAGCCGCACTCGGAAGTCCGCGAGAAGTGGGGGACCGCGTCGTCGGCACCGAGCTCCCGAGCTCGCTGGCGCTCGAGCACGCAGGCCCCCGCGGCACACGTTCCGACCCGCCCGCGCACACGCCGACCGCCCTCTCTGCGGCGCCCACGTCGCCCGACGCGGCGACGACGACGTGCCCGCGCGCCGACGCCGCCTGCGTCTCCGCCGGCGCGTCGTCGTCGCCACCGGCGGCGCGCGTCGCGGTGAAGTCGACCACCTCGCGCGGAGTGCCGGGCGGCGCGAACCGACCAGGAAACCGTCCGGCGGGTTTCTGCGGTGGGTCCTCCGGCGGCGCCGCGGGGGGATCGCCGGTGTTCCCTACCGTGGCCTCCGTGCTCTGCGAGGGCAACGCACCCGCCGCCACGACGCCGCGTTCCTCGGCGGTCACGTCGACCGCGCGGATCATCTGCCGGTGCCGCGCCTGAAGGACCTCCAGCGAGAGCGACGCGTGGATCTCCTGCCGCGAGTCGGCGTTCCCCTGCACGAACTCCTTCAGCCGGACCATCGTGTTGAAGTCGGCCGGGTTGTCGAAGCGGACGCGGCCCTCGGCGAGCGCCGTCTCGAAGCCGGAGAGGTAGCCGTCGATGATGCGCAGCTCGTCGTCTTTCGAGTACGCGATAGCGGTCGCGCGCGCCTCGACGAGCTTCTGCTCGGCCTTCACCTGCACCCGCGCGAGCGCCTCCTTCCGACGCCGTTGCACGTTGCGGCTCTTGGCGTAGTCGGCGACGACGCTGTGCGAGACGCCGTAGCGATCGGCCAGCTCGCGGTAGCTCGGGAACACGACGGTCGTGCCGTTGCCGTCTTCGCAAGGTACGACTTCGCCGAAGACGAGGATGCGATCCAGCTCCTCGTACGGCACGCGCGGGCCCTCACCCTTGCGCGGTCGCCCGCCGCGGTTCGGCCGATCGGCGACCACTACTGGCCCCGCGTCGACCACCACTCGCGCAGCAGGTCGAGGAAGTCGTCGAGGCGCATCACGACGAACGGCTCGGCGCCGTCCTCCTTGCACACGGCGACCGGCCAGCGCCCCTTGCCGAGTGCATCGCCGACGGCCTCGTCGAGCGCGGCGCGGACGTGGACGCGCTTCCGCCGCTTCGCCTCGATCCAGAGCCCCGGCGCGTCGACGTCGGGCACCTCCTCGCCGCTTCGGAACTGGAGGCCACGGCGCACCTTCCCGTCGCCGAACACCTCCGCGAAGCGATGAACGAGCCACCGTTCGAAGTCGGCGCCCTTGCGACGGGCGGCTGCGCCTCCGCCGCTCACGAGGCGCCGCCCTTCGACAGGCGCACCAGCTCCGCGGCGCAGTAGTGGAGCGCGTCGATCACCTCGGCGAGTGCCTCGCGCGGGTTGTCACGGCCGTCGTCGACGCGCCATGGGCCGTACTGCCGGCGGCCGTCGTCGAGCCGGCGGCGGAGCAGCTCGACGATCGCCCGCTCATCTGTGGAGAGGCCGGTGTCGCGGACGTGCCGCTCGGCGCGGCCAACGATCTCCCGGTAGACGCCGGCGAGGACGCGCGCCTCGTCGAGGGCGCAGGTCGGCTCCGTGGAAGCGACGCCGAGAGCATCTGCGACGTGGGTCAGGTCCGCGCTCACGGAGCCGCCGGCGACCACGAAGGGCCACGCGGCAGAACGCAGGTCGACGACGTGCGGCGCGAGCTCGAGGGGCAGCAGCTCCCAGGCGTGGCACGAGCCTTCGAGGAAGGTGCGGGTGGCGCCAGCGTCCCATGCCGCGAGCACGCAGCCGCGCGTCATCTCCCGCAGCTGGTCCATCGCGTCGACGAGCCAGACGCCGTCGTCGGGCTTGCGGTCACGCGTGGAGCGGACACGCGCCGTGTACACGTCGATCGCCTGCGCGTCGAACGGCTCGGCGGTCGCGACGGCTACCTCGAGGAGGTCGTCGCAGGCGGGGTTCGAGCCCTCGGTCCGGAGCACGATGAAGGCGAGCGGCGTCACGGGCGCACCTCCTTCGCGACGAAGCGTGGCGCGACCGACCTCTGCGCGACCGCGTCGAGTTCGGCGCGGAGCAGGTGCGTCGACGAGCGATCGAGCCCCTTGGTGACCTCGCGGACCAGGCCGTCGAGGGCGTCCTTGTCGATCGCTGCGAGCCGGGTCATCAGCTCGTCGCGCGGGCGCCCTGTCTTGCTTTCGAGCACGCGGAGCGTGGGCTCCAGCGGGTACGTCGTGGTCGTGGTCTGCCCGAGCGAGTAGCGCACGCCGGCGAGGACCAGCTCGTCGCGGTCCTTCAGGTGCGCGCGGAGGACGCCTTCGAGCTCGGACTTGCGCGCGTAGAGGATCCTCGCCAGGCGGGCGACCTCCTCGCGCTCGCGCGCAACAGCATCGAGGTCGTCCGGATCAGCGCCGAGCAGGGTGCGGCGACCAGAGAGCGCCTCCGCGTAGGCGGGGCAGCTCGCGCGGTGGTCGCAGTAGACGCAGTTCGGGCCGAGCCGCGGCGGGAACAGCGTCTCGCTCTCCGTCATCGCGCCGAGCGACTGCACGTAGCCGAGCGCGGCCTCGAGCTGCTCGGGCGTGCGGGTCGTCGTCTGCCGGACGCCGTGCCGCAGCATCACGAACGACAGCCGAACGTGCTTCACCCACGGCCACATCCGCCGCGCGGCCAGCTCGTAGAGCGACATCTGGAGGCTCTCGTCGACCTCCTCGCGCGTGAAGAGCTGGCGGTTCGTCTTGTAGTCGACGATCTCGATCGTGTCGTCGTCGATGCGGTCGACGCGGTCGATGTAGCCGAGCACCGTGAAGCGACCGGCGGGGAGGCGGAACTCCTTCTCGACGGCGAGGACGTCGCGGTGGTCGAGCACACCCTGCGCGCGGACGAACGCGCGCACCATCGCGACGCCCTCACCGAACTCGTGCAGGCCCGTC
>JADZFZ010000250.1 GCA_020854145.1 Deltaproteobacteria bacterium
CGCCGCCAGGAGCTCGGGCTCGATCCGCAAGGTCACCATCGCAGTCGCCGCCATGTATTCGCTTGTAATACACACGTTCGCACGCGGCAACCCCGCGAACGCGAGGCGCGTACGCGGCTCTCGAGCTGGAGCGAGAGTCAGTCGAGGGCGCTCGACCTCGTCGATCGCGGTCTGCTGCGACGGCGCCCGGACGGCACGAGGCTGCGACGAGGCCGAGGTCTTCAGCGCAGCTCCCGCACGACGGATCCCGAGACGGCATCGGTGACGCCGACGCCACCGCCGAGATCCTCGAGCGCGTCGCGAATCGTGTCGAGGTGCCCGATCATCTTCGAGCGTGCCGCGGCGAGCGCCTCGAGGTCGGTCCACTCGCCAATCGCGCAGTAGGTGCGTTCTCCGGTCTTGATCAGGCAGGCGCGCACTGCGCCCGCCGGACGATCGTCGGCCGTGAACGAGTCGAGGAACCTCTGCTCCTGCCCGGGCTTCACACGGAAACGAACGACGTTGAACGCTGCCATGGGTGATCTCCTTCGCGAGAGCCGGCGCGCATGCTCGATCGAAGGCATGCGGGCGATCAAGCCCCACCCGCCGAATCGTCGGGCCGACGACGAACCGCGCGTAGAATCGTCGGGCCCGATGACGACCGCGACGCCGGAGCCCGTCGAGGTGTGGCTCGATTCCGACGGGGCGCAGCGCTACCTCCACGGCACCAAGTCCGACCTGAAGCCGGGCGACCTGATCGAGGCTGGGCGCGCGTCGAACTACGGAGAGAGAAGGAGCGCCGCCTTCGTGTACCTGACCGCCACGTTGGATGCTGCCACCCGCGCGCGGCTCGGATCGTTCCTCGTGACGCGCGGCTCGGGCGCGACCATCGGGATCGAGGACGCGACCGGGACGACCGGGCGCCTCGTGTCGCTCAACACGCGCGACGCGATCGCCGAAGGCGACGCGTTCCAGTTCGCCCCGTAGCGCACCGCCACGGTCAGTCGGAGCGCTCGACCTCGCGGCAGACGGCGTCGGTCATCTTCTCGGTCGAGTCCTGCCCGCCCAGGTCGACGGTTCGGACGTCGCCTTGGGCGAGCACGCGGAGCACCGCGGCCTCGATGCGCACGGCGTGTCTGGTGAGCCCGAGGTGGTGCAGCATGAGCGCGGCGCTGCGGATCTGTGCGATGGGGTTGGCGATGCCGTGGCCTCCGAGGTCGGGCGCGCTTCCGTGGACGGGCTCGAAGATCGCGCAGCGCTCGCCGATGCTCGCGCCCGGCACGAGGCCGGTGCCGCCGACGAGCCCCGCGCACAGGTTGCTGAGCACGTCGCCGTAGAGGTTGTCCATGAGCAGCACGTCGAAGGTCTGCGGGCTGCGCGCGAGCAGGTTCGCGCAGCCGTCGATGATCATCTGCGTGGAGTCGATGTCCTTGTGGAGCTGCGCCACGCGCATCGCGCAGTCGAGGAAGAGGCCGTCGGTGATCTTCAGGAGGTTGGCCTTGTGCACGACGCAGACGCGCTTTCGGCCCTCGCTGCGGGCGTACCGGAACGCGAACTCGGCGATGCGGGTCGAGCCGCGGGCGGTCACGACCTTGATCGACTCGGCCACGCCGGGCACGACCATGTGCTCGAGCGCGGCGTAGATCCCCTCCGTGTTCTCGCGGACGACGACGAGGTCGACGTTCGGGTGCGCGATCGAGACGCCGGGGATGCTCTTGATGGGGCGGATCGACGCGTAGAGGTCGAGCGTCTGGCGGAGGGTGACGTTGACGCCCTTGCTGCCTTTGCCGATCGCCGTCTCGGTCGGGCCCTTGAGCGCGACGCGGTTCTTCTGGATCGAGGCCAGCACCTCGTCGGGCACGGGCGTGCCGCGCTTGAGCTCGACGTCGGAGCCCGCCTGCGCCAGCTCCCACGCGATGGGGGTGTCCGCTGCCGCGAGCACGCGTTGCGCCGCTGCCGTTACCTCGGGGCCGATGCCGTCGCCCGGGATCACCGTGACCGTGTGCGCCATGGGCAGCTTGCTACCCGAACTCGCGCGCTCGGCGCAAGCGACGCTGCACACGGCCGGTGCTAGAACGCTCGAGTGCGCGTGTCCCGCTTCGCGCTCGGGCTCGGCTTCTTCGCCATGGCGGCGGCGGTCGCGGGCTGCGTCTCGAGCGAGCCGCGCAGCCGATCGAGGGACGCCTCCGCCGACGCCTCGCGCGACGCGGGACGCATCGGCCGGCGCGACGGCGGTCCGAGCGACGCGAGCTACACGTACGACGTCTGGGTCGATCCGGGCTGCCCTGGCGGTCCCGTCGAGCGCGACGGCGGCGCGGTGTTCGTACGCACGTGCGATCCGTACGCGCCGGGTGCGTGCGGGCCGGGCGCGGCCTGCTACCCGGTCGTGACGTACCCGACGGGCCCTTGCGGCGACGAGGTCTTCCTGACCGAGTGCTGGCCCGCGGGGCCGGGCGGTCAGGGCGACCACTGCGTCTCGACGTTCGACTGCGAGCACGGCTACTCCTGCTTCGTCACGGGCGAAGGCAACCAGTGTCTGCAGCTGTGTGATCAGAGCGGCGGCGAGCCGCGCTGCCCGCGCGGGCTCATCTGCGGCTGGACCGATCTGCCCGAGTTCGGCGCCTGCAACTGATGACGTCGGGGGGCCGTGGGGCATCGCTCGGCGCCGCGTGGATCGCGATGGTGATCGGCGCGTGCGGCGCTCGCACGGGCGTCATCGATCCCGATGCGGGCCAGTGCGTGACGGACGACGACTGCGACGACACGCGCGCGTGCAACGGCGTCGAGCGTTGCGTCGAGGGGCGGTGCCGCGCCGGCGTCGCGCTCGCGTGCGACGACGACGATCCGTGCACCGTCGACGAGTGCGTCGAGCCCGGCGGTGGAGCCGGCGACGGCGGCGCGGCGGACGCCGGCGCGTCGGGCTGCGTGCACCACGTGCTCCGCGAGGACGCCGACGAGGACGGCTTCGACGGCGTGATGAGCGATCTGCCGGCGGTGTGCGGCGACGATTGCGACGACTCGGATCCGACTGTTTTCCCGGGTGCTCCGGAGCGCTGTAACGGTCGAGACGACGACTGTGACGGTCAGGTCGACGAAGGCGCGTCGTACATGCCGGAGGGACGCGACGTGCGCCTGACGTTCGACGACACGCCGAGCAGCTACGGCGGGCTCGCGTGGAACCCTAGCGCCGAGTCGTGGGCGGCGACGTACTGGGATTACGGCGGCGGGTCGGCCGACGTCTCGTTCGTCGAGCTCGAGCCGACCGGAGAGCCGCGCGCACCGCCGATGCTGCTGACGAACGACTCGGGCGACGCGTTCGGCGCGAACATCGTCTGGACGGGGCGCGAGCACGCGGTCGTGTGGCAAGACCGGCGCGACGGGGACTACGAGGTCTACTTCAACCGTCTCGCGCCCGACGGTGCCAAGCTCGCGCCCGATCTGCGCGTGACCTACGCGCCAGGCTGGAGCATCAACACGTCGCTCGCGTGGACGGGCGCGGAGTTCGTGATCGCGTGGCAGGACGGTCGCGACGAGGTGGAGGCGATCGAGAACTACGAGATCTACCTGGCGTTCCTCGACCGCGACGGGTTCGAGATCGGCGACGACATCCGGCTGACCCACGATCTGGCCAACAGTGAGTCGCCGGCCATCGCGATCGGCGCAGACGAGATCGGGGTCGCGTTCCTCGACGGGCGAGGCGGAGCACAGCGCATCTGGTTCGTCACCACCGACATGCAGGGCGCGCGCACGAGCGAGGATCTGCCGGTCTCGGTGGTCGCGGGCAGCTCGCGCACGCGCGATCCGGTGGTCGTCTGGGCCGACGGCGCCTTCGTCGTCGCGTGGGAGCAAGAGAGCCTCGCGGGCGACACGGACATCCTGGCGGCGCGCATCCCGCGGGCGCCCGTCGGCCCGATCGAAGGGCCCACCGTGCTCGCGGGAGGCGAGAGCTTCGCGCGCGGCCCGAGCCTGCTGTCGAATGGAGACCGGCTCGTGCTCGCGTACGCGGACGACCGCGGTGGCGACTTCGACCTGTGGGCGGCCGTGTACGACCCGGGCCTGACGCGCATCGCGCCCGACGTGCTCGTGAGCTCGGCCCCCGGCGACGGCGTCTACCCGTTCTTGCGGCGCGGGGGCACCGCGATCGGCGTGCTCTTCAACGATCAGCGCGACGGAAACTGGGAGGTCTACTTCACGCGCCTGCTCTGCGCCGGACCCTAGGAAGCGCTCGGGGGTCTGGCGGGCAGACCCCCGCCCCGTGCGAGCAAGTCGCCCGGGGCCCCACCCCCGCCCGCGCTGCGCTGTGCTCGAGGACTCGCTGCGCTCCGCGGCACCGCCTCCGATCGGCGGTGCGGTCGCGCGATCTCGGGCTCAGGGCCATTCGCAGACGGTGTTGCCGTGCTCGCAGGACATGCCGCTCGCGCAGTCGCTGTCGTCGTTGCACACGAAGAAACACTTGTCGTGCTCACAGGCCATGTCGTCGGGGCAGTCCGCGTCGTCGTTGCAGCGGTAGGTGCAGATGCCGCCCGCGCAGTTGGACTCGTCGGTGCAGCAGAAGCCGTCGTCGCAGTCGCCCGAGTCGTTGCAGAAGCCGCCGATGCCGCCGCCGCAGTCGGGATCGTAACGGCAGTGCTCGGTCTCGCAGCCCGACGCGACGACCAGCAACGTCGCGGCCACGAGCGACGAGACGATGGTTGCCACGGTATTCCAGCGAACGCGCATGGGGGTCACCTGCCGAGGATGAAGGTCGCGCCGAATGCGAACCGGAAATAGAGGCCGTCGTCGTCGCAGTAGCGCCGGCCGCCGCGCCGGTAGCAGTGATCGGGTTGGAAGCCCGGGCCGACGCCCGTCAGCGCGAAGAGGTTCACGGCTGGCGCGAGGTGCCACTCGACTCCGCCGACGAAGCCGAGCGTGCCGACGAAGAACGCGTCGTCGTCGTCGTCGAAGGTGTCCGGGTCGCCATCGTCGTCGGGCCCGATGACCAGCACGAGCTGCAGGTCCGCGCGCGCGAAGACGGTGAGCTGCCGGATCGGCGTGATGGTGAAGAGGAACGACGGATCGCCCAGGTGCAGGCCGAAGCCGAAGTCGTCGTCCTCGTTCCACGCGTGGTCGATGAAGAGCTCGCCTTCGCCGAACGTGATGCCCGGGCGCAGTCCCATGCCGATCGCGATGTTGTTCTTCGAGTAGAAGTTGAAGCGCATCGGCACCGAGAAGCCGAGGCCGAGCGCCGTGTCGAAGTCGTAGAACGGCGAGCCGTAGTAGAGGTCTCCGCGCAGGCCGAGGCCGAAGCGCTCTCCCATGCCGATGTCGTACTGGACGAAGACGCTGGGCCAGCCGGCCCCCACCGAGATCGCGTGCTGCCCACCGCGCATCGTGCGCGCGCCCCAGATGTCGACGGCGTTGCTCGTCGGGCCGCGCACCTGCGCGCTCGCCGACCCGAGGTGCAAGGCGAGGGTGGCGGTCAGCACCGCCACGACTGGGACGATCCGGGCTTTCATGTGCACCTCCGTGAGTCGCCGCATGTGTGCGCTTCGTTGCACGAGCTTCCGACGACGGTCTCACGATCTTCACCCGATCGCGAAGCTCGCGTCACCGGGGGCCGTCACGTTCCGCTTACATCGCACGTGTGCAGATCCTCTCGCTACGTCGAGGGCCGTTGGGGGTATATAGGCGGCGTGCCGCGTTTCGGAGCCATCGACATCGGAAGCAACGCCGTTCGCCTGCGCATCGTCGAGGCCAACGACGCGGCGAACGTGCGCGAGGTGGCGTTCGTGCGCGCTCCCGTGCGCCTGGGCAAGAGCGTGTTCCTGACGGGCCGGCTCACGCCCGCCGCGATCACCGCGGGTGTGCAGACGCTCGAGCGTTTCCGCGATGCGATGCGTACCGCGGGCGTCGATGGGTATCGCTGCGTCGCCACGAGCGCGGTCCGGACGGCAGAGAATCGGGCCACGTTCGTGGAGCGTGGCGTCCGCGAAGCCGGCATCGAGATCGAGGTCATCGACGGCTTCGAGGAGGCGCGCCTCGAGCGCATCGCCGTCACGCGGCGCCTTCCGCTCGTGGGCGTGCGATCGCTGCTGCTCGACCTCGGCGGCGGCTCGCTCGAGATCACCGCGATGGACGGCGAGACGGCGCTCACCTCGGCGTCGGTGAACATCGGCACGGTCCGCATGCTCGAGGCCTTCTTGAAGGGCGGCGGGCCCGTCGGGCAGGAGGAGCAGGAGCTGCTGGTCGAGTACGTCGACCGGATGATCCGGCCGGTGCTCAAGCAGCTGCGCGGCGGGCCATTCGACGTGGTCCTCGGCACCGGCGGCAACTTCGAGACGATGGCGGACCTGGCGCCGCTCACGACGCGCGTGGGCGTCGGCGACGCGGCGACCGAGGTCCGCGCGATCGACCTGGCGGCGCTCCGCGATCTCGTCCCGCGCATCGCCGGGATGAGCACTGCCGATCGGCAGGTGGCCTTCGGGTTGCGTCCCGATCGTGCGGACGTGATCGTGCCCGCGATCTTCGCCGTCCTCCGGCTCGTCGACGCGCTCGGCATCGGAGCCATCGCTGCGCCGGCGGTCGGCATCACGCACGGCATCGTCTCGGAGCTCGTCGAGCGGCACTTCAAGACGTGGGACCAGATCGGCGCGGAGTCCGCGGTGCTCTCCGCGGCGGTCGCGCTCGGCCGCCGCTACCAGTTCGACGAGCAGCACGGGCTGACCGTCGCGGCGCTGTCGGTGGCGATGTTCGACCAGCTCGGGGAGCTGCACGGGTTGGGCGCCGAGGAGAGGACGCTGCTCCGTATCGGCGCGCTGCTGCACGACATCGGCGACTTCATCAACTACGACGGCCACCACAAGCACTCGCAGTACATCCTCGAGTCGACCGACATCATCGGCCTCTCGCCCGTGGACCGATCCATCGTCGCGAACCTCGCGCGTTACCACCGGCGCTCGGAGCCCTCGACCGAGCACCCCACGTTCAAGAAGCTCGATCGCCGCGGTCGTGCCGTCGTCACCAAGCTGTCGGCGATCCTCCGCGTCGCCGACGCGCTCGACCGCGAGCACTGCGGCAAGGTGACCGCCGTGACCGCGCGCATCGCGAAGGACCGCGTCACGCTCGAGCTCGAAGGCAGCGAGGACATCGGTCTCGAGATGTGGACGATCGAGCGCAAGGCGGCGCTCTTCGAGAAGACGTTCGGCCGCAAGCTGCGCGCGACCGCGCCCATCCCGCGCGCGCGCGTGCGCAGCTCGGACCCGGGCGAGCGCCGCTC
>JADZFZ010000251.1 GCA_020854145.1 Deltaproteobacteria bacterium
GCGCGCGCCTGCAGACAGTCGGCGTCCCCCTCGACGCACGCGCGCCAGTGATGCTCGCCGCACGATGCGTCGGCGGCGGGATCGCACACGCGGATCAGCTCCATCATCCCGTGGTCCTCGTGCGTCAGCTTGTGGCAGTGCATGACGTACGAGCCCGTGAACGCGCGGTTCTGCGTGATGAGGTCGATGCTGCGGCCGACGTTGACCAGGTACGTGTCGCGCCAGTGCGGGAACGGCAGCGGGTCGAAGACGTTGTCGTTCGGGCAGACGATGAACGGGTTGATGTGGATGTGGAACGGGTGGCCGTCGAACGACGCGCCGACGCGCCAGTGCTCGACTGCGTCGAGCGGGAGATCGCGATCGAACGGGTACAGGCTGCGGTCGGTCGTCTCGAAGTTGCGGCAGTTGACGTTGTAGTTGGGGCACTCGCACGGGTCGGGGACGTCGGCGGTCCAGAAGCCGACCTGCAGGACGGCGCCTTGCTCGACGTCCTCCGCGCGATCGACCGCGGCCGCGTCGGAGCACCGCCGATCGATGGGCACACCGTCGAGGTCCATCGACGGCGCGAGCGCGGCGATGGCGTCGTAGTCGGGGAGCGACGTCTCGGTCGCTGGGCCTGCGCTCGCGGTGACGTTGAGGATCGCGATCGCGATGCCCGAGTCGAAGCGCGCGAGCACCTCGGCCGACGTGGGCGGCTCGAGCGGGGAGAACGGCTCGCCACCGAAATCGCCGAAGCCGCCCGGGTCGGCTTCCTGCAGGAACCGCGCGGCCACGAGGCACCACGTCTCGCCGTCGCGCAGCCGGCCCTCGCCGCCGAGCATCGCTTCGACGCGGTAGCCCGGCGACATGAACACGTACGGGTGCTCGAACGGCTGCGGCAGGATGATCCCGTCGCGCCCGATCTGTGTGAGCTGCATCGTGTCGGCGTCGTCGGTGCTCCACGCGGAGCAATCGGAGTCGGTGCCGCGGAAGAGCCCGAGGAACACCTCGTCGAGGAAGCCCGTCTGCAGGATCCGCCACCGCTCGACCTGATCGGGCGCGGTGATCATGCGCGGGCGCTCCGTGCCGTTGATCACGTCGAGCTGTCCGGCGGTGAACGCGCCGAGCACCACGAAATCGTTGAACGTGATCGTCGACTCGTCGCAGACCTCGCCGTCGGGCAGCTCGGTGAAGCCATCGTCGTTGGCGATGGGCGGCGTCGAGAAGATCATCACGCGCTCGCGTGCGTTCGCGATGCCGTCGAGCTCGTCGAGCGGGCCGCGCACGATCCATGCGCCGGCGGCGCCCGACGCGACCTGCATCGCGGTCGTGCCGTGGATGTGCGGGTGGTACCACTGCAAGCCCGTGTGGTGCGTGCCGTCCTCGTCGATGTCCCAGCGATACCGCGCGCCCGTCCCCGGGTGCACGGCGTTGAGCACGTTGTCTCCGTGGAAGCACGTGTCGTCGGTCGTCGAGCCGTCGCACACGTCCTCGCCGCACTCGCGGCAGTAGTGCATCACGCCGTCGCGGCTCTCGGCCTCGCACGGCTCGCCGCCGCGCGCCCAGTCCGGGCGGACGTGCGAACCGTGCGCGTGCAGGTTCGTGACGTTGAAGTCGAACATGTGCTCGCAGACTTCGCCGTCCTCGTTCGTGCACACGCAGGGCACGCCCTCGTCGGGCGGGATGCAGCGATCGTGCAGGTAGTCGGGCACGCACGCGTCGCCGGCGGCGGTCCGACAGGTGCAGCTTCCGCCTTCGAGCGATCGGTAATCGTGGTCGCGGAGGCGGTTCGCGAGGTCGACGCGGACGCTGCGCGGCGTGCTGCCTTCGCGTGCCGGCGTCTCGATCGTGGGCGCGACGAACCCGCCGTTGTAGGCCCGCACGCAATGGCGGCGCCCGCCGATATCGACCTCGGTGGGTGCGAGGTCGAGCCTGTGGATGCCGTCCGAGCCGGGCTGAAGGACCGGGGGGTTCGCGAAGGTCTCTTCGACGCAACGCCCGTCGTCGAGCTCGTAGCATCGCGCCGGCCCCGCATCGGGGGTCGCGACGTCGGACGCGTCCCGATCCACGGAGCCGTCGGAGGACGCATCGCGCGGCCCGTCGTCGTCGCCGCAGGCCGCGAGCGCCAAGGCGACGAGCGTGCACGCGAGCCAACACGGAGCGCCGGCGAAGACGACACGATGGTGCATGGACCCTCCCTGATCGAACGCGCGGCCCCGACCGCGTCGCCGCATTGTCTCCGCGCGCAGCCGGCGCGCGCGTGGCCGAATCCGGACACCGGCTGATCGAGATCTCGCCTTCAGACGTAGATCGCCATCTTCGCCGCCGGCCAATCGGGCAACCCGCAAGGCACGCCACCGGCGGCGTACGCCGCGCGAACGACGTCGAAGAACCGCCGCGCCTCCGCGCAGGCCTCGACGTCGGGGAAGCACTCGCTGAAGAAGATGCCGCGCGCGTCACCTTCGAGATCGTCGAGCCACTCGTCGTAGCGATCGTCGTCCGGCAGCCCGACGGCCTGCGTGCAGTCGGCGCTCACCTCGTCGGCGAGATCGTGGAGCGCGCGTTCGTCGTCCTGCGACCAGCCCTCGGTCGCGCAGTAGAAGGCCGAGAGCATCCCCTCCTTCAGGTCGAGGAAGCTCCGCCCTTCGTCACCGCGCTCGACTGGCTCCACCTGCAGGTCGCGCGCAGCGCCGTCGTCGCGGACGACCTTCCACACGACCGCCGCATCCGGCGCTGCATTCCCGAGCGTCACGCCGCGGAAGAACGCCACCGTGCGCTCGCGCGCCGCACCCGTGTCTCGCCCCATCGTCTTCGTCATCGAGCCTCCCGCTCCTCGCGCCCGCCGTGCGGGGCCCGATCATGCCGCTCGAGCGCACCGAGCGCGAGACGGAACGCGGCCAGAGCACGCGTGCACGAGATCGATCGGCGCAGTTCTGAAAGCGGCACTCGGCGTCGCGCAGTCGGACTGCGCCACGGGCGCCTGACGCGGCATTCAGGCGCGCGGTGCGATCGTCATCGTGTCGCGGCTGACCGGAGTCGCGGGCGGTGCCTTGCTCCTGCGGATCTCGTACTCGTCCCACCACTCGCGAGCGCGATCGGGATCCCACGTCGTCGGCGATGCGATCGATTCGAGGGCGTCGCGCACGGCCGCGGCGCTGGGGAAACGATCCACGGGCTTCTTCGCCAGACAGCGAAGCACGAACGCGTCGAGGTCCGGCGGGACCTCGATCTCGGTCGCACTCGACGGTGCAGGGGCCGGCGTGTGGATGTGGTGGCCGCACACCTCGGCCACGGTGCGCCCAGGGAACACCGTCGTGCCCGTGACGAGGAAGAACCCGAGCGCACCGAGCGCGTAGATGTCGGTCGAGACACCGACCTCGTCGGGCGCGGTCAGCGCCTCGGGAGCGAGATACGCGGGAGTGCCGCAGATCGACTTCTCCATCGTCAGGCTGCTGGACTCGTCGACCTCCTTCACGAGCCCGAAGTCGAGGACTTTCACGACATCGGTGCGGCGACCGAAACGCGACAGGATCACGTTGGCCGGCTTGATGTCGCGATGGATGAGCCCGCGGAAATGCGCGGCGTCGAGCGCGTCGGCCACCTGCCGCAGGATGGGCACCGCGCGCGCAGCCTCGAGCGGTCCCTGCTGCTCCACCAGGGTCTCGAGGTCGACTCCCGGCAGGTGCTCCATCGCGTAATAGAACTCGCCCTCCGGGCTGCGACCGTAGTCGTAGATCGCGACGATGTTCGGGTGGCTCAGCTCGCTCGTCAGCTGGACCTCACGCTCGAATCGCTTGAATCGAAGCTCGTCCGCGACGCCGCTCGGCAGCAGCTTGATGGCCGTGTTGCGTCGGAGCAGGGCGTGGCGCGCCTGGTAGACGACTCCCATCCCGCCGGCGCCGAGCTTCTGCTCGAGCGTGTAGGGGCCGAGCTGCTTCGCC
>JADZFZ010000252.1 GCA_020854145.1 Deltaproteobacteria bacterium
GCCGCGTCGCCCGCTCGTTCTGCTCGGCCCGCTGGATCTCTCGCTCGAGTCGCCGTCGTCGTTCGTTCATCGTGGCCTCCTCGCGCTTGCGGTCCCCTTGTCGCCGACCCCTTCCGCCAGTTGCCTGCGCCCGGGGTCGATCCCGAAATTTCCGGGCACTCGGGACGCGTGTTATCGTCGCAGCACCATGGAGGGGCGGAGAGACCCGCTCGCCGATAGCCAGCTCGCCGCGCTCGACCGTTTGCTCGAGCAGGCATCGACGCAGGACGATCCGCGAGTCCGTTCCGACGCCATCGAGGCAGTCGCGCAGAGAACCGTCTACGTGTGCACGATCCCGGGCACGCAACCGCAAGAGCCACGCGTGCTGGTGAACTCGAAGGGGGAGGTCGGCCTGCCCCTCTATACCCGGCTCAGCCACCTCGAGGAGGCCGCGCGCCTCTACGGATGGGCCAACCCCGACGGCCACGTGGAGCACCTCGAGATGGGCGCCCGCCACGCGTTCCAGTTCGCACGCGACCGCTCCATCCACGCGGTCGTCGTGGACTGCGGCCTCGACCACGCCATCGAGCTGACGCCCGCCGAGTGGCCGCAAGCGGCCCCCGCGCGACGCCCGTCGTCGAGCTCCGGTCAGTCGCTCCGCTCGAGCAGCACGGTCGGGATCCGCCCGCCCGCCGTCGCCTCCGCGTCGCCGAGCTCGCATCCCCCGCCGCCGACCTCGCCGAGCTCTCCCGGCACCATCTCGGCGGCCGCCGCCTCGGACGCGATGCGCGAGAGCGGCGGCGGGCTGGGCCTGCGGCCTGCATCGCCGCAGGCCGCCGACGCGCCCGCACGCACGGGCTCCAACGTCGCCGCCGCCGGACCGCAGCTCACGCAGTCGGGCATGGGATATCCAGCGGTCGGCTCCGCGGGCGCGCCTCTGCCCTCGACGACGACGCGCGCCATCGCGGTGGGCGGCGCGATGTCCATCGAGGTCGCCGGACGCGCGCTTTCGATCACGCGCCCTCGCGTCGCACCCAGCGATGCCCAGAAAGACGCCCTCGCAGACGTGCTCCGCAACTACCCCGAGGTCGAGTGGGCCTCGTTCCTCGCGATCGCACCCGCCGATGCCGAGCCCGAGGTCGGTGTCGGTCTGCGGATCGACAGCGCGCTCCGCAAGCGTCTGCCCGAGATCGAGACCGCCCTCCGTGACGCGGGCGGCAAAGCCGGCATCGCCGGATCGGTCCCCGTCGTCTCGCTCGATCGCCCCGACGTGATGCGATTCGTCCGCAGCGCCGGGATCCCGTTCTTTCCCTGGAAGAAGTGAGCCCGGCCCCAGGGCGCCCACCGCCCGACGTCTCGGTCCTCCTTCCCTATCGCAACGGCGCCGCGACGATTGGCGAAGCGCTCGACTCGATCCTCGGCCAACGTGACGTGACGCTCGAGATCGTCGCGATCGACGACGGCTCGACCGACGACAGCCCGTCGATCGTGCGAGCGCGCGCGGCCACGGACGCGCGCATCGTCCGGCTCGAGAGCCCGCGTCCCGGGATCGCGTCCGCGCTCGTCGCCGGGCTCGACGTCGCCCGTGCCCGTCTCGTCGCGCGCATGGATGCGGACGACGTCTCGGTCCCCGACCGTCTCGCTCGACAGCTCGAGCACCTCGCGACGACGCCGGAGACCGACGTCTGCGCGACGCAGGTCGAGCCATTCGCGTCGGCGTCGTCGGGTGTCGGCGGCGGGATGCGCCGCTATTGCGACTGGCAGAATCGCGCGCTGACGCCCGAAGAGCACCTGCTCGCCCGGTTCGTCGAATCACCGGTCTGTCATCCGTCGGTCGTGATCCGCCGCGAGCTGCTCGCGCGGCTCGGTCCGTGGCGCGACGGCCCCTTCCCCGAAGACTACGAGCTCTGGCTGCGGCTCTTGGCCAGCGGCGCACGATTTCGCAAGCTGCCCGAACGGCTGTATCGGTGGCGGGTCCACGCAGGTCAGTCGACTTTCCGCGACGCGCGCTACTCGCCCGAGTCGATCCGCGCGCTCCGGGCCGAATGGCTCGCGCGCGAGCTCTGCGCCCGCGATCGTCCGGTCGTCTGCTGGGGCGCGGGACCGACGGGAACGCGCCTCGTGCGCGCGCTCGAGCCCCACGGCGTTCGCGTCCGGGCGTTCGTCGACATCGATCCGCGCAAGATCGGATCGACGCGGCGCTCGGTTCCCGTGCTGCCGCCGACTGCGCTCCAGGCGCACGCGGACGTCATCGTCGTCGCGGTGGGCGCGGCCGGCGCACGCGACCTCGTGCGCGAGTGGCTGCGCGCCCGCGGCTTCGTCGAAGGTCCCGACTTCCTCTGCGCTGCGTAGCGGCGCCGCGGCGTCGGAACTGCGATACCCTCGTGCACGGGTGGGGAAGCGATCGGCTCGATGAGCGATGAGCAGACGACCAGGCCGATCGGAGGCCACGATCCCGCGCTCGCGGAGACGGCCATCTCCGGCTCCGGGCCACAGCCCATCGTCGTCGCTCGGGATGCGACGCCCCCGAAGATCGAGGAGACGGTCGCCTCGTCGCCCCGACCCGAGCGGACATCGACGCCTCCGATCGCTCCGGGTGATCGGCTCGCGCACTTCCGCGTGGAGCGCAAGCTCGGCGAGGGCGGCATGGGCGCGGTGTTCGTCGCGCGCGACGAGAGCCTCGACCGCGCGGTGGCGCTCAAGGTCCTCAAGCCCGAGCTCGGACGCGAGCTCGAGCTGAACGAGCGCTTCCTTCGCGAGGCCCGCGCACAGGCGCGCATCTCGCACGAAGGCGTCGTCCACATCTACTTCATCGGGCAAGACGAGCGCGGGATGTTCTTCGCGATGGAGCTGGTCGACGGCGACGCGCTCGACTCCACGCTCGATCGCGGCGAGCCGCTCGAGCCCGAGGAGGCACGGCTCGCCATGATCCAGGTCGCGGCGGCGCTCCGCGAAGCGCACGCCGCAGGCTTCATCCATCGGGACATCAAACCGTCGAACCTGCTGCGCACCGCGCGCGGTGTCATCAAGGTGGCCGACTTCGGTCTCGCCAAGCCGCTCGAGGACGACGTCAAGCTCTCGCGGGCTGGACTGATCCTCGGCAGCCCGCTCTACATGGCGCCCGAGCAGGCACGAGGAGACGACGTCGATCACCGCGCGGACATGTACTCGCTCGGCGCGAGCTTCCATCACCTGATCGTCGGCGAGCCCGCGTTCGACGGGAAGAACGCCATCGCCGTCATGACGGCCCACCAGTACGAGCCCGCGCCTTCCGTGTGCTCGCGTCATCCCGGCGTCTCGCCGCAGCTCGGCGCGGTGGTCGACAAGCTGTTGGCCAAGAAGCCCGAGGACCGGTTCGCGACGTACGACGAGCTCATCGACGCGCTCGAGGACGCCGCACCCGAGCACGTGCAGTACGCAGGCTTCGTCACGCGCGCGGCCGCAGGGATCATCGACGCCCTCGTGTTCGGCGCGCTCGCCATCGCGCTCGCGCCCTTCATCGGGCCGCTCGGGATCCTCATCCACGTGGCCTATCTCGTCATCGGCCACCGCGTGTTCGGTCAGACGCTCGGCAAGTACGCCGTCAAGGTGCGCGTCATGCGCGCCGACGGGTCGCGTATCTCGTGGGGCCGCGCCCTCGTACGCACGCTCGTGTCGTTGTGGATGCCGGGGCTCGCCGCCGCCGCCGTCGCGGTCTTGCAGGGGCCGATGGCGCTCTACTCCACGGTCGACCGCGGGATGCCCGACGACGCTGGGCAAGTGCAGAGCCTGCTCGTGACCAACGCCGTCGCGTACGGCTTCCACTTCCTCATCTGGGCAGCTGGATTCCTGGTCGCGCTGTTCGACCCCAAGAAACGCGCGCTCCACGACTTCGCCGCGGACACGGTCGTCGTCCATCACCTGGGCCAGCAGAAGCGGCGCGCCACGAATCGCGCGACGCCCTCGCAGCGAATCGC
>JADZFZ010000253.1 GCA_020854145.1 Deltaproteobacteria bacterium
CGCGACCCGCCGCGAGCCCGCAGATCGTCGTTCAGAACCCGTGCGTCTACGTGCCTGCGCAACAGCCTACGACGACGGTGGCGACGCCCGCCGAGCCGTCGGTGCCGCCGCAGCCGTCGACCGATCCCGATCCCTGCCTCGGTTGCGGGAGGGGCTGAGCCCAATGCCCGGTCCACGCACGGAGTCCATCGCACAGCCCGCACGTGCGGACGCAAGAGACCCGCGAGGTGCCCGATGATGCTGCCGCAATCGCTTCTCTCGATCCTCAGGACGGCTACGGTGAGCGGCGGCCTCGCGCTCGCGGCAGGTTGCACGATGAGCGCTGCGCCCGCGGCGCAGACGACCGTCTACCCCGACGGGACACAGGTCGTGTACCTGCCACCCGATGGTCCGGGGAGTGCGCCCGTCCAGGTGGCCAACCAGCCTTCTCCCTACGTGCCCGGCCAGCAGGCGACCCCACCGCCGCCACCGAATGCGCCGCGCCCGGTGGCGACGCCCGAACCGGCGCCGCCGGAGCAGCCGACGCCGAGCTTCCACGATCCGTGTCCGCCCTGCGGAATGGGTTGATTGAGTTGAATATCGCCCACCCCCTTCGGGGTGGGCTGATCGTTCGAGCGTGCGGAACCGACTCTGCGCGTGAGCCCACCCCCTTCGGGGTGGGCTGATCGTTCGAGCGTGCGGAACCGACTCTGCGCGTGAGGCCACCCCCTTCGGGGTGGGCGATAGGTCGAGCGTGCGGAACCGACCCCGCGCGTGAGGCCCACCCCCCTTCGGGTGGGGAGCTCGCCTTGATGGTTTCTTGATGTCGGGACGACGTGCCTTGATCTCGGGTTGAGGCGCTCCGCGGTAACAGACTCCCGACGGCAGCGGTGGCTCCGCCGTCGGAGGCATCGCCATGTCGGTCTGGTCGCGCGCGCGTCTCGCCCTCTTCGGTCCCCCGAAGGACGTCAAGGATCCGCACGCATTCCACAAGGTCTCGCTGGTCGCGCTCTTGGCGTGGGTCGGCCTCGGGGCCGACGGCTTGTCCTCGAGCGCGTATGGGCCCGACGAGGCCTACCGCGCTCTCGGGGAGAACACGGGGCTCGCGGTGTTCCTCGCCGTCGCGGCGGCAGCCACCGTCTTCATCATCAGCTACGGGTACAGCCGGATCATCGAGCAGTTCCCCGCCGGCGGAGGCGGCTTCGTCGTCGCGAGCAAGCTGCTCGGGCCCAAGGTGGGTGTCGTCTCCGGATCGGCGCTCGTCGTCGATTACGTGCTGACGATTGCCATATCCATCGCGTCCGGAGCCGACGCGATCTTCAGCTTCCTGCCTCACGCGTGGCAACCGTACAAGCTCGCGTTCGCGTTCGCGGGGCTCGGCACGTTGACGGTGCTGAACCTGCGCGGGGTCAAGGAGTCGGTCACCACGATCGCCCCCATATTCGGGGTCTTCCTGCTCACGCACGTTGTGCTCCTCGGAGTCACGATCTTCGGGCACATCGACGAGGTCGGCGCGGTGAGCGCGCGCGTGCGCGAGAACGTCGACGCCGGCGCCACCTCGCTCGGAGTCGGTGGCCTGCTGATCGTGGCGCTCCGCGCCTACTCGCTCGGCGGTGGCACCTACACGGGCATCGAGGCCGTCTCCAACGGGATGGCCGTCATGCGCGAGCCCCGCGTGCAGACGGCGAAGCGGACCATGCTGCTCATGGCCACCTCGCTGGCAATCACCGCGGGCGGCATCTTGCTGTGTTACGTGCTCGTGCGCGCGACGCCCGAGCCCGGCAAGACGCTCAATGCGGTTCTCGCGCAACGCGTCGCAGGCGAGTGGCAGATAGCCGGGGTGCCCATCGGGCATGCCTTCGTGATCGTCACGTTGCTCTCGGAGGGTGGGCTCTTGTTCGTGGCGGCGCAGGCTGGCTTCATGGACGGCCCACGCGTCATGGCGAACATGGCGACCGACTCGTGGCTCCCCCACCGCTATGCAGCGTTGTCGGAGCGCCTGACCATGCGCAACGGTGTCCAGCTCATGGCAGGTGCCGCGGCGCTCGCGCTCATCTACACCGGAGGCGACGTCTCGAAGCTCGTGGTCATGTACTCGATCAACGTGTTTCTCACGTTCTCGCTTTCGAACATCGCCATGACGGTGTTCTGGATCCGCAAACGCAAAGAGGATCCGACGTGGATCAGGCACCTTCCGGCTCACGTGCTGGCGTCGCTGCTCTGCGTCGGAATTCTCCTCGTGACCGTCGTGGAGAAGTTCGGGCACGGGGGCTGGCTCACGGTGATCATCACGACCACGGTGGTCGCGTTCTGCTTTCTCGTGAAGCGGCACTACGCCCGCGTGGGCACCGCCATCCGCAGCATGGAGGTGCACCTGCCGGATCCCCACACCGCACCCGGTGCGAACGAGCGCTACAGCCTGCCGCCCAGCGAGCCCGCGGACGGCGAGCCCGACCCCGCATTGCCGGTGGCAGCCATCTTCGTGGGTGGCTACGGAGCGCTGGGCCGACATGCGCTGACCAACCTGATTCGCACGTTCCCCGGGCACTTCAAAGGAGTGGTCTTCGTCAGCATCGCCATCGTCGACTCCGACACGTTCAAGGGCGCCAAGGAGGTCGAGGCGCTCGAGCGCAAGACCCAGGAGTCGCTCGATGCCTACGTGCGATTCGGCCGCTGGCTCGGTTTGCCGTCGACCAGTGCCATGGCCGTGGGGACCGAGATTGCCGTGGAAGCCGAAGAGCTGGCTCGTGGGCTGGTTGCCCTCTACCCGAAAGCGCTCTTCGTGGCGGGTCAAATCGTGTTTGCGGAGGACACGGCGTGGAATCGCCTGCTCCACAACGAGACGGCCTTCATCATCCAGCGGAAGCTGCAGCACGAAGGCATCCCGATGATCGTGCACCCGGTGATGCTCGACCTCGATCGCGGGGCCGCGGTGGGAGCGATCGCACGCACGACGTCGGTCGGGCAGGAGCTCCCGAGGGTCACGTCCGCGGGTCCCGTCGGACCTTGATCCGTTCTTGATCGTCCGGACCTTCGACTCGACGTCCTCTTGAGGCGGGGGCCGATACGTTCATCCGTGGAGATGCACCATGGGCCCGTATCGAACAGCCCCAACCGAGACGCGCACGCGCCGTGAGCGAACGCCCGTCGAGGACGATCCCTGGTTGGCAGCGCTCGTCGCGCTGGTCAGCGCTCCCATCGTGACCGCAGCCCTCGTCAACGGCGTCACCTGGGGAGTCGGCGAAAGCATCGCCGGCGCCGGGCTGGTTCTGGCGCTCGCGAACCTGGTGGCCCGCATCCGGCGCCGCGCGCCAACGGACACCGGCTCGAACCAGCAGCGTTGACACGAACGGGTCGCTCGGAGCACGAGCGGCCCGTTCACGTTTGCTACCCCGTAGTCGCAAGCGAGCGTTCGGCCCGCAGCAGAGAGGCAGCCACCGCGCCGAGAGAACGGCGCGACCGCCGACGGATGATTGCCCCGAACGCCGCAGCTGCGACTCCTCGACCTCGAGAGCGTGAGGTCGTTCGACGTGCCACTTGGGGCGAACGTCCTTCCCGTGGGGATCGACGCGGAGGTCGAGGAGCCGTTCGGCCGGGCGTTCGAGCAGAACTTCGTGCCCGTCGTGGACGGCCGAGGGGTGTTCATCGGGCTCGTCCGGAGACGAGCCATCTTGGAGCGGTGTGCTGGGCTGCTTCGGCAGAAATTCGTGCGCGAGCCCGTCGACCGAGTCGAGGCGTCACGCAATCGGTTCGCGGCCTCTCGTGGGGGTCGGAGGAAGAGATGACGAGACTGGAGAAGATGGTGTGGCTCTCGGCGTTCGTACCCGGGACTTGGTCGTCGTGGCCTGCAGTCGTGCGCGCTCAGCCGGCAGCGCGTTCAACCTCACGCTGCTCGTCGTGAACGGCTGGAACAACGTGGTCGACAACAACGACGGCAAGACAGTCGGCCTCAGCCTCGCGGCGCGCCCGCACGAGACGCTCCAGCTCTACGCCAACTACATGTTCGGGCCCGAGCAGACCGACGAGAACGGGCATCTGCGCCACGTCGGCGACGTGACGGCCGTGTTCTCTCCGACGGCGACACTGTCACTGTCGGTGAACTTCGACCTCGGCTTCGAGCCCGGCTTCCAGCCGGCCGACGACGACGACCCGATGACGCCGCTGCCCGACCCCATCGACGAGATGTGGATGGGTGCCGCGCTCTCGGCGCGCGTGGCTCCGGTGGACTGGCTCGCGGTCGCGGTACGTGGCGAGTGGTACAGCGATCGGGACGGCTTCACGACCGGCACGGGCTTCGAAGATCTGACGATCTTCGAAGGGACACTGACGCTCGAAGCGAGGTACGCCACCAACATGCTCGTGCGCCTCGAGTACCGCCACGACCAGGCGAACGAAGACATCTTCTTCTCCGATGGAGACACGGATGCGCCGAGCTCGGCGAGCCAGGACACCGTGACCCTCGGGACGGTGATCGGCTTCTGAGCACGGCGCTGCCTGCGCGGCCTGGCCCAGCGAAAAGTGTGCGCGGCCGCGGGTCGAGATCCGTGCGTCCTGGATGAACCTTCAGGCACGCGACTTGATGAGTTCTTGATGGCCGTTGCCACCGGCTGAACATCGGGTTGACGCCGGCTCGCCTATCAATCGTTCGAGAGACCCTCACAGGAAGATTCCCATGATGGACCTCGTGTATCTCGGAGTGACCGTCGCGCTGACCCTGCTGACGTGGGGCTTCGTTCGCCTCTGCGAGAAGGTGTGACATGGAGGCGCTGACCGTCGTCGCGGGCGGGATATCCGTCCTGCTGCTCGGCTATCTGGTGATCGCGCTGCTCTACCCGGAGAAGCTCTCGTGACCTGGAGTGGCATCGTCCAGATCGTTCTCTTCCTGGTCGCGGTCGTCGGCCTGGGGATCCCGCTCGGTGCGTACATCGCGCGCGTCTACGCCGGAGAGGCGAAGCTCGCGCAGCGCATCCTCGGTCCAGTCGAGCGTGTGCTCTACCGCGCCGCCGGAGTGCGGGAAGACCACGACATGAGCTGGAGGACCTACGCGATCGCGGTGATCGTCTTCCACGTGCTCGGCACGGTCGTGGTCTACGCGCTCCAGCGCGTCCAGGGAGCGTTGCCGCTCAACCCGGCGGGCCTCGGAGCGGTGACGCCGGAGGTCTCGTGGAACACCGCAGTCAGCTTCGCGACGAACACCAACTGGCAGGCGTACGGCGGCGAGACGACCATGAGCTACCTGACGCAGATGCTCGCGCTGACCGTGCAGAACTTCGTCTCTGCCGCCGCGGGCATCGCCGTTCTCGTGGCGCTCATCCGCGGCTTCACGCGACGGAGCGCCGGCGGCATCGGAAACTTCTGGGTCGATCTGACGAAGGCCACGCTCTACGTGCTTCTCCCTCTGTCGTTCGTGCTGGCCATCGTTCTCGTCTCTCAGGGTGTCGTCCAGACCTTCGGGGCGTACGCTTCGGCGCGTCTCCTGGACCCGACGACGGGAGCCGACGACGCGGCGGTGATCGACCAGGTCCTCGCGTTGGGCCCCGCGGCGTCGCAAATCGCGATCAAGCAGCTCGGTACCAACGGCGGCGGGTTCTTCAACGTCAACTCCGCTCACCCGTTCGAGAACCCCACTCCGTTCTCGAACTTCCTTCAGGTGCTCTCGATCCTCCTCATCCCGGGTGCGCTGTGCTTCACGTTCGGGAAGCTCGTGAAGGACGTACGTCAGGGTTGGGCCGTGCTCGCCGCCATGATGGTGATCTTCGTTCCCCTGCTCGTCTTCGTCGTCGCCCAGGAGCAGGCGGGTAACCCCGTTCTCCACGCCCTCGGCGTCGATCAGGTGGCCAGCTCGCTCCAGGCGGGCGGCAACATGGAAGGCAAAGAGGTCCGCAACGGGATCGTCAACAGCGGCATCTGGGCGACTGCCACGACCGCTGCGTCGAACGGATCGGTCAACTCGATGCACGACAGCTTCACGCCGCTCGGTGGCATGGCTCCGCTGTGGCTCATCGAGCTCGGCGAGATCGTCTTCGGTGGAGTCGGCTCCGGTCTCTACGGAATGCTCGTCTTCGCAATCGTCGCGGTCTTCGTCTCCGGTCTGATGGTCGGGCGGACTCCCGAGTACCTGGGAAAGAAGATCGAAGCGTACGAGATGAAGATGGCGTCTCTCGTCATCCTCATCCCGCCCGCCTGCATCCTGATCGGAGCGGCCATCGCTTGCGCCATCCCGCAAGGCACGGCCACGCTGGGTAACCCCGGCACACACGGCTTCAGCGAGATCCTCTATGCCTTCTCCTCGGGCTCCGGGAACAACGGCTCGGCGTTCGGCGGCATCACCGTCAGCGGCACGTTCTACGCGACTGCGATCGGCATCTGCATGTGGATCGGCCGTTACTGGCTGATCATCCCCGTGCTGGCGATCGCGGGATCCCTGGCGCGCAAGAAGCTCATACCGCCGAGCCCGGGGACTCTGCCGACGCACACTCCTCTGTTCGTGGGCCTTCTCGTGGGCGTCGTCCTGCTCGTCGGCGCCCTGACGTTCATCCCCGCTCTCGCCCTGGGTCCCATCGTGGAGCAGCTGCAGGTCTCGACCGCAGCGCACGCAGGCAATTGAGGAAGCCATGAGTACCCGTGCTCGTCCCCTGTTCGACCGCGCGATTGTCACGCGCGCGCTGGTCGATTCAGTCAAGAAGCTCGATCCACGGCGCATGATCCGGAATCCGGTGATGTTCGTCGTCGAGGTCGGATCCGCGTTCACGACCGTGTTGTTCCTGCATGCCCTCGTCACGGGTCGTGGCGAGGCCTCTCCTTGGTTCATCCTCGCCATCTCGCTGTGGTTGTGGCTCACGGTGCTCTTCGCGAACTTCGCGGAGGCGATGGCCGAAGGCCGCGGCAAAGCGCAGGCGGACAATCTGCGCAAGGCGCGAAAAGACGTGATGACGAAGCGGCTGCTCGAGCCTCACCGTGGAGCCTCGCGCGAAGAGGTGCTGTCTGCCCGGCTCCGCGCCGGGGACGTCGTCCTCGTGGAAGCGGGGGAGCTCATCCCCGGAGACGGCGAGATCGTCGAAGGTGTCGCCTCGGTCGACGAGAGCGCCATCACCGGAGAGAGCGCCCCCGTGATCCGCGAGAGTGGTGGTGACCGTTCGGCGGTGACCGGCGGAACGAAAGTGCTGTCGGACTGGCTCGTGATCCGGATCACCGTCAACCCCGGAGAGACGTTCCTCGATCGGATGATTGCCATGGTCGAAGGTGCCAAGCGCCACAAGACCCCGAACGAGATCGCGCTCGACATCCTGCTCGCGGGCTTCACCATCATCTTCCTGCTCGCGACGGTGACTCTCCTGCCGTTCTCGTGGTACGCGGTCGGCGTCTCGGGGGGAGTCCCGGTCACCTTGACCGTCCTCGTGGCACTGCTCGTGTGCCTGATTCCGACGACGATTGGCGGCCTGCTCTCGGCCATCGGCATCGCGGGCATGGACCGCATGATCCAGGCGAACGTGATTGCAACCTCGGGTCGCGCCGTCGAGGCAGCGGGTGACGTCGATGTGCTGCTGCTGGACAAGACGGGCACCATCACCCTGGGCAATCGACAGGCGACCGACTTCATCCCCGCGCCAGGGGTGACGGATGCCGAGCTCGCCGATGCTGCGCAGCTTTCGTCGTTGCCCGACGAGACCCCGGAGGGCCGCAGCATCGTCGTCCTGGCCAAGGAGAAGTACGGCTTGCGCGGACGTGACATCCACGCTCTCGGAGCGAAGTTCGTCCCGTTCACCGCGCAGACGCGGATGAGTGGAGTGGATCTCGACGGCAGAAGAGTCCGCAAGGGTGCGGTGGATGCGATCACCAAGTACACGAGCGCGCAAGGCGGCGCGGTGCCGGACTCGGTGCGTGCGACGGTCGAGGAGGTGGCGAAGCAGGGAGCTACACCGCTCGTCGTCGCAGACGGCAAGCGCGTGCTCGGAGTCATCAAGCTGAAGGACATCGTCAAGGGGGGGATCAGAGAGCAGTTCGCGGAGCTGCGGAGAACCGGCATCAAGACGGTGATGATCACGGGCGACAACCCGCTGACCGCGGCCGCCATCGCCGCCGAGGCCGGGGTAGACGACTTCCTCGCCGAGGCCACTCCCGAGGCCAAGCTGGCGATGATCCGGGATTACCAGGCCAAGGGCCACCTGGTCGCGATGACGGGGGACGGCACGAACGACGCACCCGCGTTGGCTCAGGCCGACGTCGCGGTCGCCATGAACTCCGGCACCCAGGCTGCGAAGGAAGCCGGCAACATGGTCGACCTCGACTCCAACCCCACGAAGCTCGTGCAGGTCGTCGAGGTCGGAAAGCAGATGTTGATGACGCGCGGATCGCTGACGACCTTCAGCATCGCCAACGACGTGGCCAAGTACTTCGCGATCATCCCTGCTGCGTTCGCAACGACGTACCCGCAGCTGAAGGCGCTCGACATCATGGGTCTTCACTCCCCCACGACGGCCGTCATGGCGGCGGTCATCTTCAACGCTCTCATCATCGTCGTGCTGATCCCGCTCGCCCTGCGGGGCATCAAGTATCGCCCTGCGCCGGCCTCAACGCTGCTCCGGAGGAACGTCCTCCTATACGGCCTCGGGGGTGTGGTGCTCCCGTTCCCGTGCATCAAGGCAATCGATCTACTGCTCACCGTGATGGGCGTGAGCTGAGCTGAGTGATTTTGCTGGGGGGCGCCCCCCAGCGTCCCCCCGGGAGCAGGGGGGAGCGCGCTACGAGCGCGCCCGCCCCCTTGCATCCCCCCGAGAGGAGCGAGTTCCCATCTGCAACTCGCTCGGAGCGGAGATTCGAAATGACCACTCGACCGTCTCCCTATCGCGAAGCAGCGGCCCCGACGGCGCCGGCCGAGCGAGGCGTCGGTGTCTTTCGGCCGGCGATCGTGCTTCTCGTTCTCTTCACGGTGATCACCGGCGTGCTGTACCCGCTGGCGGTGACGGGGATTGCCCAGGTTGCGTTTCCGAGCCAGGCCAATGGCAGCCTGGTGCGCGACGGGGACCGTGTGATGGGCAGCGAGCTCATCGGGCAACCGTTCGACGAGCCCCGGTACTTCTGGGGTCGGCCGTCTGCGACGGGCCCCAGCGCGTACAATGCCGGTGCGTCCACCGGAACGAACCAGGGCCCTTTGAACCCTGCTCTTCGGGAGGCCGTGAGCGCTCGTGTGTCTGCGCTGCGAGAGGCCGACCCCGGCAATCGCGCTCCCGTCCCGGTGGACCTCGTGACGGCGTCCGGCAGCGGGCTCGACCCCCACGTCACGCCTGCGGCCGCCTACTACCAGGTGCGTCGTGTGGCGCGCGCGCGCGGGGCGACGGAGGCACGGGTTCGGGCGTTGGTCGATGCCCACGTCGAGGGCCGATCCTTCGGCTTGCTGGGGGAGCCGCGGGTCAACGTGCTGCTGCTGAACCGAGCGCTCGATCGCGAGCTCGGGCGGACCGAGGAAGCCCGTGCACGATGAGCGGCCCGCGAAGAGGGTGACTCCCCCCGGGTCGGGGGAAACGACCCGGTCGTTCCCGGTCGTGAGCTGAGGGGCGCGCGCCGCGCGCATGAGGAGGGGATGCCCGCGAAGCCCAAAGGGAGCTATCGTCGTGCGGCCTGGAGGTGGCACGTGACGGAGGCCGGCCCTCTCGTGCTCGTGGTCGAGGACGAGCCACAGATGCGACGGTTCCTGCGTGCGACGTTGGACGCGCACGGGTACCGCCTCGTCGAGGCGGCGAGCGCGCGCGAGGCCATCGTCGGGGTGACGACGCAGAACCCCGACATCGTCCTGCTCGACCTGGGCTTGCCCGACGCCGACGGGATCTCCTTGACGCGTGAGCTCCGCGGTTGGACGCGGGTTCCGATCGTCGTCGTGTCGGCCCGAGGCCGGGAGGAGGACAAGGTCGAAGCGCTCGACGCCGGCGCCGACGACTACTTGACGAAGCCCTTCGGCATCAAGGAGCTCCTCGCGCGCATGCGCGTCGCTCTGCGGCACGCGCGCGAGAAGGCAGGAGAGCACGCCGAGCCGGTCATCGAGATAGGTCCCCTCCTCATCGACATGGTTCGACGCGAGGTGACGCGGGATGGCAAAGCGGTGAGGCTGACTCCCATCGAGTACCGTCTTCTCGTGCTGATGGCGCAGAATGCGGGAAAGGTGTTGACGCATCGTCACATCCTGAAAGAGGTTTGGGGCGCGGCCTATCAGGCACATACGCACTACGTGCGTGTCCACATGGCGGAGCTGCGGAAGAAGATCGAGGACGAGCCTGCCCGGCCTCGGTGGCTGGTGACGGAGCCCGGCGTCGGATACCGCCTGAGAGATCGGCTGGAGGAGTGATCGGTGGAGCCGGAGAGGCCCGATCCAGACGTGCTGCTCAAGCAGATGCGGGCCGAGGAGGCGCGCAGCAAGCGCTCGAAGCTCAAAGTGTTCTTCGGGTTCGCGCCGGGTGTGGGCAAGACCTATGCGATGCTCGAGTCGGCACGGCGGCTGCGCGAGGAGGGCATCGACGTCGTCGTCGGGTGCGTGGAGACGCACGGCAGGGAAGAGACGGCGGCGCTCGTCGACGGCCTCGAGGTTCTACCGCGCAAGGTCGTCGAGCACCGGGGAACGACGCTGACGGAGCTCGACGTGGAGGCGGCGGTCGCGCGCAAGCCTGCAGTGCTCCTCGTGGACGAGCTGGCGCACACCAACGCTCCCGGCGTGCGGCACGCGAAGAGATGGCAAGACGTGCTCGACCTGCTGGACGCGGGAATCGAGGTGCACACGACGCTGAACGTGCAGCACGTCGAGAGCCTCAACGACGTCATCGCGCAGGTCACGCAGGTCCGCGTGCGAGAGACCGTTCCGGACGTGGTGCTCGATCGCGCCGACGAGATCGAGCTCATCGACATCCCACCCGAGGATCTGCTGGCGCGACTGGAAGAGGGAAAGGTTTATCTGGGAGAAGCGGCGGCGCGGGCCGCACAGAACTTCTTCAAGCGCGGAAACCTGCTCGCGTTGCGGGAGATCGCGCTGCGGAGGACGGCAGAGCGCGTCGACGCGGACGTTCAAGCCTATAGGGAAGAGCACGGGATTCGGGAGCCGTGGGCGGCGACGGAGCGCATCCTCGTGTGCGTGGGTCCGGCGCCCGCGTCCGCGCGACTGGTGCGTGCGGCGCGTC
>JADZFZ010000254.1 GCA_020854145.1 Deltaproteobacteria bacterium
GCGATGGGGTCGTTCGATCCCGATGCCGAAGTCGGCGCGGTGGAGGCTCGCCGCGAGGTCGCTGCCCGCGAGATGGGCGCTGCCGACGATCACGGTGCCGAGCCAGAGGCCCCATGCGCGCCGCCAGCCCGGTGCGTCGAGGGGCGTGCTCCACCGTCGCAGCGCGCGCGCGCGGACCTCCACCGGGTCCTGGGGTCGATCGCGGTCGTAAGGTCCGTAAGGAAGGTCGCCCGCCGTGCCCGACTCGCGGTCGTGAACCGCGAGATGAGCGACGTACGCATCGACGTCCGCCGCGTCGAGCGCGCGGATCGCGTAGTCACCGGATCGCACGATCGTCATCCGTCCTCCAGGCCGAGTCGGGACGTGAGCACGACCGTTCGTGCGGAAGGGGTGACGAACGACCGTTCGTGCCGAGCCTGGCGAGGCACGCAATCGCGCCTTTCCTGTGCGCTCGGGGCCAGCGATCGGGGATCTCTCGTCACGCTTTCAGTCGCGCAGGCGCGCGGCGAGCGCGAGGCGAATGGCTTCGCCGACCTTCGACATCGGAGACGCGCGCTCCTCGCCGGCCAGGTCGTAGGTGAGCGTCTTGCCCTCGCGCACGGTGTCGGCGACGGCGCCCTCGACGGCGGCCGCGGCGCGCACGAGCACCGCGTCGTCCTTGCGGCGTCCCAGCCAGCGCAGGCCTTCGGCGACCGCGAGGATCATGGCGATCGGGTTCGCCTTGTCCTTGCCGGTGTACTTCGGCGCCGAGCCGTGGATGGGCTCGAACATGGCGTGGTGGTCGCCGACGTTGCAGCCGACCGCGACGCCCATGCCGCCCTGCAGGACCGAGGCGAGGTCGGTGACGATGTCGCCGAACATGTTGGTCGTGACGCACACGTCGTAGAACTCGGGCTGCGTGATGAGCCACTGCGTGAACGCGTCGACGATCGCGTAGTCCTTCTCGATGTCGGGGTAGTCGCGCCCGACCTGCTCGAAGACCTCGACGAAGAGCTGGCAGCCGCGCAGCACGTTGTCCTTGGCGATGCAGGTCACGCGCTTCTTGCCGTCCTTGGGCGCGCCGTTGCGGGCGCGCGAGAGCTCGAAGGCCTTGCGGATCACGCGCTCGCTGGCGCTTCGGCTGATGAGCCGCGTGTCGATCGCGCCGGCGCGCGCGTCGCCCGCGCCGAGGAAGCCACCGACGCCGCAGTACAGGCCTTCGGTGTTCTCGCGCACGATGACCATGTCGACCTTGCCCGGCTCCCAGACCTGACGGTGCTGGCCGTGCACGCGGTGCGTGACGCCCGCGAGGAGCTTGACCGGCCGGATGTTCGCGTAGAGGTCGAGCCGCGTGCGGTTGCCGATGACCGGAGACCAACCGGCCATCTTGCCGTCGGCCATGGTGACCGGGCCGCGCCCGCTCGGAGAGGGCCAGCCGACGGCGCCGAGGAAGATCACGTCGGCCGCGGAGCAACGCGCCTCGGAGCCCTCGGGCCAGTCGCGCCCGTGCTCGAGATAGTGCTGCCCGCCGCACGCGATGGTCGTGTACTCGAAGCGCGCGCTCGTGCGTGCCGCGACCTCTTCGAGCACGAGACGTCCTTCGCGCATCACCTCGACGCCGATCCCGTCTCCCGGCAAGAGCACCACGTCGTAAGCCATCGTCGCCCGCTCCTCTCGCGCGACGCTCGACTGCGTCGCGGCGCGGGAGGCTACCAGGCGTTCCCCCTGGGTCGAAGGCCTTTGGCGCATCGGCGCTCGGCCCGATGGCGCACCTCAGCGCCCGGCCCGATACCGCAGCACGATGGGCCGCGACGACGCCAGCTCGACCCCGGGGAGGCGTGCCAGCAGGGCGCAGACGAAGCTCGACCGGTGCACGCGAAGCTCGTCGAGCAACACTCGGTTGCTCAGCTCGCCGCGCGCTCTGAGCACGTCCCACGCGAGATTGAGCATCCGTGCCGGCACCAGCTGCGCACCGGTTCGTTTGGCCCGTGTTCGATCGGTCTCGACCCACAGGCCCGACGGCAGCGCGTCACGCACGACGTTCGGCCTCGGCGACGCGCCCAACGTGTAGAGCCTCGGCTCGCGCTTCACCTGAGCCGCGATCTGCGCGAGCAGCTCGGGCTCGATCGTCTCTTCGACGGTCGCCCGCGATGACGGCTCCCACGCGTCCGCGCGCGGATCGCCCCACGTCTGCTCTGCCCAGGTCCACAGATCCGCGAGCGCCGGATCCCGATGCGACCCGCGCATCGACGTCGCCGTCTCCACGTTCGCAACGAGCCCGGACGTGAGATTCGCCGAGCCGACGATCGCGGCGATCTCGTCTCCGCGACGGCCGAGATAGACCTTCGGGTGATAGGTGCCGCCGCCCGGGTTGAGCACGCGAATCGCAGCACCGTGCTCGCGCATCTTCCACAGCGCTGCGTCCGATGTCGAGCCGAGCGTCGTCGTCACGACGACCCGCGCACCGCCTCGGCTCGCGACGGCCTCGAGCTCGTCTCCGATCAGATGGACTCCGCGCGCCTGCGCGAACGCGACGCACAACAACGCCTCGTCGGCCTCCGCGAGCGTGCGGCGCACCGCCTCGAGCAGGCGTCCCGTCGGCGCGGTGACGGCTTCGACGTGCACCGATTCGAGACTACGCGATGGACGTTCGACGCAGCGACGCTTCCCGCGCGGAGGGTCCGAGCAGCGGCCCGCGCGGAGTTCTTAAGTGGCCGCCAAAGTGGCTCCCGAGCAGGTTGGCCCGAACCTCGGGAGGGCAGACCATGCGCGTATTCCATAGCTCGATCGTGCTCGCGGCTTGTGCCTTCGTCGTCGCCGGATGTGGCCCGACGGATGAGATGGGAGCACCCCCATCGGACACCGAAGATGCTGCGTCCGCTCGCGACGCGGGAGGGCCGACGCGGGATGCGGTCGGGCCCGAGCCCGCGCGGGATGCGACGACGCAGGAGCCTCCGCACGATGCGGGGCCGAGCCGGGCGCCCGACTTGGGCTCCTGCTGGGAAGGGCGTTGGTGCTGGGTCGAAGGCGCGCCGGTGCAGACGCTCGACGGCGCGAGCGCCGACACGGTGTACGCGAGCGACGACGGCGGACGCCTGTGGCACTGGGACGGCACGGGATGGGAGGCCGTCGAAGGGCTCGAGAGTCGCCGCGTCCGGCGCGTGTACGTCGCGTCGGCCGACGACCTGTGGGTCATCGCCGAGCACGTCGGCGAAGCGGGCTTCTTCGTCGACCGCTTCGACGGCGCGAGATGGTCGACGGCGCGGGTCGACGTGGACCCGCGCTACCTCGAAGGTTTCGGCAGCGACAACGTCTGGGTGCGGGATCGCGAGACGCTCGCGTGGCGCCGCTTCGACGGGCGCGCGTGGCACGCGGTGGAGATGCCCGATCCCGAGCGTCTCGAGGTCGTCTACGACGGCCTCTACCAGAAGCTGATGCCGGGGCCCGCGCCCGAGGCGTACGCGATCGCCGTGACGCGGATCGATCCGACGGCGCCCCCGCCCGTGACGCGCGAGACCGTGGTGATGCGCTTCGACGGCGCGACGTGGGAGCGCGTGGGCGTGCTCGAGGGCTCGGGGTGGGCGGCGCTCGCGTGGGAGGAGAACGAGCCGCGCGTCGTGCAGTACTTCGACGAAGGGTCCGCGGAGCTGCGCTTCGACGGCGAGCGATGGTCGCGGATGCGATGGGTGCCGTCGGGTGCCGAGTCGGAGGGCTGGCTCGCGGGAAACGATCGGGGCGTCGCGCTCGTGCCGCCCGGACGCTCGTGCCTCGACGTGCTCCCCATCGGGGACGGGCTCTTCTGCACGACGCTCGCGAACGGTGGCGTGCACGGCCGCATCGTGTCGCGCACCGACGCGCGCGACGGCTGGCTGGACACGGAGCTGCCCATCGCGTCGAGCCCGATGTCGAACGAGCTCTGGGACGACGTCGCGCCGGGTTACTGGGCGCGCGGCTCTCGCCGCACCTGGGGTGACGGTCCAGGGAACGTGCTGCGCGTGCGCGCCGAGGACGGGATCCTCGAGCGCATCGATGCACGCACCACGACCCCCGTGCTCGACGAGGAAGGGCAGCCGCTCGCGCCCACGCAGATCGACGGCGTCACGCGCGAGCCCGCGTGGGTGGCGGCGCGAAGCATCTACCGGGTCTCGGGTGTACGCGCCGAGCGCGTGCCGATGCCCGCCGAGCTCGAGTGGGTGCAGGTCCACGCGATCGCGGCCGAGCCCGGGGGACGCGCGTGGGCGCTCGCGGGCGACTACGCGCGTGCGCTGGTGCTGCGCATCGAAGGCGACGTCGCGTGGGTCGACTACGAGATCCCGCTCGAAGACGTCGACTTCACCGAGCGCGTCGAGCTCCGCGACCTGACCGTCGACGCCGCCGGCGACGTGTGGGTCCTCGGCAGCGTCGGCGCGCGCAGCGGGCACGGGATCCTCCTGCACCGTGGGCCCGGCGTGCGTTGTGGCCCCGTGTGGCAGACGATCCGTCTCTGGGACGAAGCGTTCGGCGCCAACCAGATCACGTACTTCCGCGACGCGCTCTACGTCTCGGGCGTGTTCGGGGCGTGGAGCTCGGCGGCGGGCGGATGGATCGGAGGGTCGTCGGTGGTGCGCTTGCCGCTCGAGTCGCTCGCGGTCGAGGCCGTCGTCGCCCCGCCGTCGGACTTCGCGCTCGGCCGCGCGCCCGAGGTGCTCGCCGATGGGCAGATCTTCGTGACGGACGGGGACTTCGCGTTCGACTGGGCGGACCCCGAGCTCTGGGTGGGCGAGGCCGGCGTGTGGCTGACCACGCCCGACGCCGCGCGCCTCTTCGTCGCGACGCGATGAGGATAGGCGCGCCGCGGCTCGTTGACGCGCTCGGCGTGCGCGTTGTGTCATCGCGACGATGCTCGACGGTGCGCACGCCGTGACGTCGGTCGTCGCGGGCTCGCTGGTCGGTCGGGATGCGCTCGTCGATCGCGTCGTGCGGCTCGTCGCGGACGGGGCTCGGCTCGTGACGTTGCGTGGCACGGTCGGCGTCGGCAAGGCGCGGGTCGCGACGGAGGTCGCTGCGCGCCTCGTCGCCGACCGGGTGGCGCGCACGTCCCGTCGCGCCGTGCTCCGCGAGCTCGACGACCGGGCCGCCGTGGAGCGCGCGATCGAAGGCGCGC
>JADZFZ010000255.1 GCA_020854145.1 Deltaproteobacteria bacterium
CCCGTGCTCGTGCCCATCCTCGTGCTCGTGCTCGTGCGTGCCCAGCCACGCTCCGCCGATCCGCTCGATCAGCCAGGGCGCCGCGAGTGCTCCAGTAAAAGCGAAGAACGCAACGACGCCGAGCCCGTCGACCGCTTCGGGCAGCAAGTGCCCCAACACTGCGATCCCCGCTGCAGACAGTGCAAACGTGCGGATCGGGCCCAATCCGACGGCTCGCACGCGTGGCGTCGTGGCCAACAGCGCACCGGCGGCAACCGACAGAATCGACAGTGCGAGCGCGACGGCCATGGGGCGTGACGAGGAGCGTGGCAGTGCCACGCACGCGAGATGCCGTCAACGTGCACTTGCAACCGCGTTGCGGAGCGCTCCCGCGCTTCTCTTTCGGCCGCGTCAGTGGCTGCGACCGCGCGGTTCGATGCGCCAGTCGCCCTCGATCGAGCCGCCGCGCAGCGCCGCGACGAGGCCCCACGCTTGCCGACGTGCCTCTTCGAACGTGCCTTGCGTGCCCATCGTGATCCTCGCGCGACCGCCCGAGATGCGCGTCTGGATGACGGGATCCGACACGATCTCGCCGTCGTTGCAGATCGCGAGACGCCGTCCGATCGCGCTCGCCGTGACCGACTCGAACCGCTCGGCGCCATCGTCCGTGAGCACGAGGTCGACATAGGGAGAGCCGTCCATCTCGTCGAACGCAACCCTCGCTTCGGCCACGTCACGGGAGGTCAACGAGTCGGGCTCGAGCCGCCATGCCGCACATCGCGTGCGCCCGTCGAAGGTCTCGCACTCGACCGCGACCTCCGAGCGATCGACGCCGGGCCGCGCGAGAATCGTCGCGAGCGCCTCTCGGCTGTCCGCCTCGAAGACGCGCACACTCTCGCGACCGAACGACCGCAGGTGGATCTCCACACCGGGGGGAGCAACCTCGCCGTCACCCGGAGCGAGCGCACCTTGATCGGCGGCGACGAGCCTGAAGCTGAGGCGGTTGGGACGCAGCGCGATCACGAGCGCGCGCTCTGCCTGGCGCACACCGGACATCTCGATCACCAGTCGATCGCGGCCCACGGCGCGGACCTCCGCGTCGATCCCCAGCTCGCGCAAGCGCGCTCGGACGACCGGCGCATCCGCCGCCGCAGCACCGACGCTCGAGACCGCCTCCGCACGGACGTGCTCGTTCCCTTCGAACGGACCGGGGGGAGCGAAGGCGCCCCCGAGCGGCGCTCCGGTCATCACGGCGATCGCGATCCCCCCGGAGACGAGCACCAACGACGACAGTGGCGCGACGAAAGCCGAGACGAGGTAGCCGACGCGGCGCCGATCGGAGCTCAGCCGGTTCGTCCACACGAGGAACCCGATCGCGAGGCCAACCGAAAGCGCCAACCCGACGTACGGCACGATCCACGCGCCGGGCAACATCAGACCCGGGCCCGCCACGATCACGGACGTCAACGCGAGCCCCGACAGATACGGAAAAACCAGCGCGTCTGCCGGGCCGGTCAGGACCGCGCCTCTCGCGATCCGTAGCGGCCACTCCGTGGGTGTCTTGCGCCAGAGCGCGACCATCACGACGAGTGCCGGCAGGAGCGAAGCGACGTGGACCAACGCGCGCAGCGGCGTCTGGTCGCCGCTCGCGATCGCGCGACCGACCTCCATGCCACCCGCCACGTGCTGCACGATCAGGCTCGCTCCGAGCAGCAAGAGCGGCCCCTGCGCCACGCGTGTGCGCGACACGAAGCTCGCGAGAGCCCACGTCACGGCAGCCGCGCCTGCGAACGTGAGCCCCACGAGCAGGCGGAATCGCCAACCAGGCTCGGCCACCACCTCCGTGCCCATCACGGCGACGCTCTCGAGGTACATCGCAATCCCGAGCCCGCGCACCACGGCGATGATCGCAAACAACGCAAACATCCCGCGATCGGCCCACGGGTTGTGCGTAGACGGCTCTTTCGCAATCACGCGTGCGATGCCCCGCGTGAGGACGAGCCAGATCAACATGTCGCCGAACGGCGAGAGCCGCACCGCGACGTCGAAGAGCGCGAGGAGCCCACCACCGGTGGCGCCCGTCGTCGCTGCGAGCGCCTCTTGGTCGACGCCCGGGAGCGGCAGCACCGTCGCGAGACCATAAACCGCCACCGCACCCAGCGCGGCGAGCCATCGAGGGATCGGTCCACGCACGGGGCTCGGCTCCGGGGCTGCCCCCACGCCTTCGGACGGCACGGTGCCTTCGGGCTCCGCTTCGCTCACGTCGCCCGTTCTACGTCATCCTCGGGCACGTCTTCCACTCGCGCGAACACTCCCGCCCATCGCGGAGCGTCCGACCACGGCCATCGATACGTGCGCTCTTGCTCGAGTCGTGCGCCCGAGCTCGTCGACGGCGTCACGCGGTGGGTCGAGAGCACGATCGTGCGCGGCGCGAGCGCGAGCCCCAACGGCAACCACACCTCCGGCGCGAACGTCGCGCGCGCGAACGCCACGTCCACGGGTGCGAACGCCTCTCTCGGCAACACCGGTCGCGCGGGATCGATCGTCTCCGCCACCACGC
>JADZFZ010000256.1 GCA_020854145.1 Deltaproteobacteria bacterium
CCGGCGATCGACGCGCCTCCGAGATCGCTCGCGCGGAGCACGACCTCGAGCTCCTCGTCGGGCGCGGCGACCGCCCGCTGCGACTCGATGTGCAGCAGCTCGGGGCGGGCACCGGTCCATACCTCCGTGCGGGCCATCGTGACGGCGCTGCCCTCGGCGAGCGTCGCGACGAGCGTGACTGCGCGCAGCACGTCGGCCGTCGGCGGCATGCGCACCGTGAACGTCGCCGCGCGGCCCGGCCCGATGGGCGCGGTCATGCGCCCGGCAGGCGTCTCGAGCGTGACCGACCCCGCGGTCGGCCAGCCGCCCTCCTCGTCTTGCACGGTGACGGCGACGGCTTGCCCGGCCGCGGCCCACGACCGGTCGGCGCGGACCTCGAGCGAACGGCGCGGCAGCGTGCGCCGATCGATCGTGACCGACCGGGTGTGGGTGATGCCGCGGACACGCGCTCCGAGGTCACCTCTGGCCACGAGCTCGACGATGAAGTTGCCGTCGCGGTCGGTGCGGACGTCGACGCCGTCGTCGTCGCTCCGGCCGTCCGGGTGGCGAGCTGGCCACACGCGCACGGTCTCGCCGGCCAGGGGCCGGTACTCCTCGCGCGGACAGCCGCGCGCGTTTCCGCGCAGATGGATCGTCTCGCCGCTGCGGAAGACGGGCCGATCGACGCCGAGGTACACGATCGGGTCGCACGTGGAGAGCCGCGCGTGCGTGACGTCGGCCCACGTGCGGTCGTCTCCGCGAATCGCAACGAACCGCAAGGTGGGATCGTCGCGCGGCTCGAAGCGCGCCGTGCCTCGCGCATCGGTCTCGGCGGTCGCCACGCGCCGCAGGTTCCCCTCCGTGCCCGACCACGACGAGACGCCGATCCCCGGCAACGGCTGTCCGGCAGGATCGGTCACGAGCACGGTGTCGTGCGCGTCGCCGCGGCGGACGAGCATCGTGAGCTCGCCGACCGAGAGCAGCGCGGCCGTGGCGAAGGGACCGCGATGGGCGCGTACGAGGTAGACGCCCGGCGCGAATCGACCGAGCGCCACCCGCGCTTCGGCCCAGTCGCCGGCATCGACGCCCCAGGTCTCGACGTCCGTCTCCTCCTCTTCGTACGAGTCGTAGGCGGGCGTCTCGTCGTGCACGCGCCGTCCGCGTACGCGCGGCGCCATGCGCACCGAAGCCGCGCGAACGGCGACGAGCTCGAGACGCGAGCCGCGGCGCGGCAGGCGACCCGACGCGGTGACGAGCCGCTCCGCCTCTTCGCCGAGCGGTGTCTGGGCCACGGAGATGCCCTGTCGCCGGCGTCCCGTCGCGAGGATCGAGGTCGGGTCGAGCACGCGGAAGACGGCGAGCGACACCCGCCCGCCGCGCACCAGCTGGACGCGCGCTTCTGCCTGTTCCGTGGGGAGAAAACGTCGCGGAGCCTCGACGAGCAGGAAGGGTCGCTCGGGCACCTCGATGGGCAGCTCCGTTCGGCCGCCCGTCGCAGCGCCGTCGTTCGATCCATCCTCGGGCACGTCGGCGCGCGCGACCGCCGGTGCGAGCCCCACCGAGAGTAGCCCGAGCAGGGCGACTGCCTGCCGAGCCGACCGCAGAGCATCGAGCGTCATGGTCATTCCCCCCTCGAGCGTGCGGCGCGGATCATCGCGTCGGTGACCTCGACCTCGCCGAGCGCGAGCAGCTGACCCGTGCGCTGGATGACGAGGTCGAAGCGCCAGCGACGCTCGTGGCGCGTGCCGGGGAACAGGATGGCCTCGGCGTGGACGGGAGTCTGCGGCGCGCCAGGGCTCGACCACCGGTCGAGCTGCCGCTCGATCTCGGCGCGCTCACGAACGGCCGGGGCCCGCTCGCCGGCGTTGGGCGCCTGGCGGATGCGCTCCTCGAGCTGATCGAGTCGACCGATGAGCTCCTCGTACGTGTAGCGGGCGCGCGCGTCGTCCTCGTCGTAGCCGCCCCAGTAGTGGACCTTGATGCGATAGCGGCCCGCGCTGACGGAGGGCGCGACGAACGCCTGGGAGCCGAAGCCGATGGCGTCCTGCGAGAAGTCGAGCAGGCGCCCGCCCGTCGCCGTCGTACGGTGGTCCCACTTGCAGGTCTCTCCCGACGGCTCGCGGACCCAGAGGTCGACGATCTCGCCGTGCGCAGGCCACGTGAGGAGCACGATCAGGTCGGCCGGATCGCTCTGGGCGAAGAACGTGATCGACGCGCGCGCAGTCTCGCGCCCGCGTCGCACGACGATGCCGATGCGGTTGTTGCCGGGCACCACGACGACCTGCTGTCGCACGCGCGCGTCGTCGACGGGCACCTCGTAGACGGCGCCGTTGACCGAGAGGAGCGCCGTGCGGATGGCCGGATCCGACACGCGCGCCTCGAAGCTCGCCGTCAGCGCCGCACCGACGTCGAGCGGACCGCCGGTGGGCGACTCGATCTCGACCGCCAGCGGTGCCCGGCGCGCTCGCTCCGCTTCCTCGGCGACGCGACGCGCCTCGGCCGCAGCCGCTGCTTCGGCAGATTGTGCGCCCGCGTCGGTCGTCGTCGCCGTCCCCGCGTCGAACGCCGTGGTCTGCGCGAGCGAGGGTGCTCCGCACAGCCACACGGCGAGCGCCACCGCGACCCCGGTTCGTCTCTCCATGTCGGGAGCCTAGACAACCTTCGTCGCGGGAGGTTCTCCCGGGTTTCGTCGGGCACGCGGGTGCGTCGGCCCGCGTCGCGAAAGGCGCCGGAAGGCGCTCAGGCCCGCCAGCACGAGCCACGCCGCGCGCGCGAGCCCGGTGGAAGGCCGTCGGCCGGCGACGTCGCACCGACAGCCACCGATGTTTCGTGGGATGCAGCGCTGCTGGACGTCGCAACGGATGCCGGTCGGGCAGTCTTCGTCGCCGTCGCAGGTACGCAGCGCGACCCGATCTCCGGGCACGAGCGTCCCGCCCGGCGTGATCTCCGACTGGGTCACGACCCGGACGCAGAGGCCCTGGTCGCGGCACATTCGACCATCGACACAGAGCCCCGGCCTCTCGCACATCCGCGGCTCGCAGAACGACGCCGCAGCGGTCGTCCGGAGCCTCGAACCGTCGGGGCAG
>JADZFZ010000257.1 GCA_020854145.1 Deltaproteobacteria bacterium
AGGGCACCGTGTGCCGAAGCTGCCTCTGCTTCGTCCCCGCGTGTGACGACGGCTTCGCCGACCCCGGCGAGGAGTGCGGCGAGCCGACGCTCGCCGCGTGCCCCGCCGGCGACGTCTGCACCTCCGGGTGCGTCTGCGGCCCGCCCGTGTGCGGCAACGGCGACGCCGAGCCCGGCGAGACGTGCGGCGAACCCGGCCTCGATTGTCCGATGGGACAAGCCTGCGACCCCGAGGCGTGCATCTGCCTGCCCGCGCCGAGCTGCGGCGACGACACCGCCGACCCCGGCGAGCAATGTGGAGAGCCGACGCTCGCCGCGTGCCCCGCCACCGACGAGTGCCTCAACTGCGTCTGCACGGCTCTGTGCGGCAACGGTCGGGTGGATCCCGACGAGACGTGCGGCGAGATGGGCCTCTCGTGCGCGGCAGGCCAGACGTGCGCGGGCTGCCGCTGCGTCTCGCCGTGCGGCAACGGCACCGTGGACCCGGGCGAAGAGTGCGACCCCGCGAACACGGCACCCGGTGCGCCGCCGGGAGCACCGACGTGCACCTCGAGCGTGTACTGCAGCGCGCGCTGCATCGTCGAGGCACGGCCTCGGGTGTGCGGCAACGGCTGCCAGGATCTGACCGAGACCTGCGGCGAGCCGGGGTTGCCCGCCAACTGCGGCGCCAACCCGTGCGAGGACTGCCATTGCCCCAACCCGTGCGGCAACGGCGTCCTCGACGAGGGCGAAGCGTGCGATGGAACCCTGTTCTCGGAAGGGTGTGGCCTCGGCGTGGGAGGTGGCGGGCGACCCGTCCGCTATTGCACGTCGTCCTGCGAGTGCGATTTCTCCGTCTGTCGCGACGGCTTCGTCGAGGGGCCCGAGCAGTGCGAATGGACGTGCGACAAGGGATGCGACGTCAGCAGCCCGTGCGCGAACGCGCTGCAGGAGTGCGACTTCTTCACGTGCGGCTGCGAGTTCCCGGTCTGCGGCGACGGCGTGCACGGCACCGGTGAGTACGACACCTGCGACACGATCTCGGATCCGTGTGGGCCCGGTCAGGTCTGCACCGGAAGCGAGGATGGGCAGATCTACTGCTTCTGCAACAGCATCGATCCGTAGTCGCAGGCCGCTGATAGCGCGCGCTGGACGGCGCATGCCTGGCTCGTAGCCTAGAGGCATGCGCCGTTTTGCTTCCGTCCTTCTGCTCGCGCTCGTCGTGCCCCTCGCGGTCGCCTGCGGTGACGACGACGACGACGAGTGCGCCGTCGATCAGGACTGCGAGCTCGGCCAGATCTGCAACGCCGACCGTCGATGCGCGCCTGCTCCGGCGATGCGCTGCGAGACCGACGTCGACTGCCGCACGGCGAGCCGGCCGAGCCTCTGCGGCACGACCGGCACCTGCACGGCGGTGCCGACCACCTCGTGCCCGGACGCCCCGACGATGGAGCGGCTCTGCGCGGTCACGGGTGGAGAAGGCGCCGTGTGCGTAGGCGAGCTCTTCGTCGCGTGCGACCCGGAGCCGACCTGCACCGCGTGCGAGAGCGATTGCACCCGCGACGGCTGCTCCGACGGTGACGGCGGCGAGCCGCTCGACCTCGGGCGCGACGCGAGCGAGCCCGACTCCGGCCCCCCTCCCGCGGGCTGCGGCAACGGCACCATCGAAGGCGACGAAGAGTGTGATCCGCCTGCGCCCGTCGGCTGCTCGCTCCGCGGCTGCAGCGCCGATTGTCGATTCACCGAGCGCACCCCCGCCTGCGGCGACGGCTGCCTCGACGACGGCGAGTCGTGCGGCGAATCGATGTCGGGCGGCTGTGCCTCCGGCGAACGTTGCCGCGGCTGCGCGTGCGAAGCGAGCGCGTGCGGCGACGGCAGCACCGACGACGGTGAGGCCTGCGGCGAGCCCGGATTGCCCGATTGCGCGTCCGACCTCGTGTGCCGCGATTGTCTCTGCGTCTCGCCCGAGTGTGGCAATGGCATCGCCGAGCCCGCCGAAGAATGTGGCGAGCCGGGATTACCCACCTGCGGCGCGCGCGAGGAGTGCACCGGCTGCCTCTGCACCGCCATCGCGCCCACGTGCGGCGACGGGTTCGCCGACCCCGGCGAGCTCTGCGGCGAGCCCGGATTGGCCGATTGTGCTGCGGGATCGTCCTGCGTCGGCTGCCAGTGCTCGGTGCTCTGCGGCGACGGCAACGCCGACCCCGGCGAGACCTGCGGCGAGCCCGGCCTGGCCGATTGCGACGCCGCCTCGACCTGCATCGACTGCACGTGTGCCCGCAATTGCGGCAACGGCTCCCTCGATCCCGCCGAAGAGTGCGACCCCCCGACGGTCCCCACCTGCAGCGACTCCAGCTATTGCGGCCCCGATTGTGTCGTCCTCCCGCGCACCCCGGTTTGCGGCAACGGGTGCATCGATCTCGGCGAGGAGTGCGGCGAGCCCGGCTTCGGCGTCTGCCCCGGCGGCGCCGCCTGCAACGACTGCCGCTGCTTCCACGAATGCGGCAACGGCATCGTCGAGATCACCGAGACCTGCGACCCCCCGAGCGCTCCGACCTGCGGCTCACTCACCTACTGCAACGCGACCTGCCAAACGACCCCGCGAGCCACCGGCTGCGGCGATCCCCTCGGCTGTATCGACGTCGGCGAAGAGTGCGAGGGCGAGGGATCCTTCTGCCGCAATCCGCCCGCACTCCGTGGCACCTGCCGCAGCTGCATCTGCCAACGCTGTGGTGACGGCCGCGTCGAGCCTGGTGAGGCTTGCGATCCAACCGATCCTGACGGCATGCTACCTGACCCTGGCTGCCCGGGAGCCGTCCCCTATTGCTACAGCGATTGCCGCGGGTGCAACCTGGGCTGACGGAACTTGGGATACATCGCTCGGTAGGTCGTCACCGCAGTCCACGCACCCGCACAGCGCCGGGACGGTGCTCGAAGCTCTCGTCGCCCAACTGGGCGTCCTCGTTGAAGCCCCAGCACATCACGCCTCCCGAATCGAGCACAGCACAGGCGAACCAAGTTCCGACAACTACCTGGATGGCATACTCCCCCGAAAGTCCCCTCACCGGACCAGGGGGCGCCGGGGTGTCGAACGTTCCGTTCCCTGCCTGTCCGAGGTCGTTGTAACCCCAACACTGGACACTACCGTCGAACATCCGTGCGCAAGTCGATGCTTGCGAACAACTCACTCCCACCGCAGTCCCGTTGATCCCAGCGTCCACAGGTAAGTAGCCACCGGGGCCCGTCGGTAACACTCCCAGCTGCCCCGCGTCGTTGGCACCCCAACAGCGGACCGCTCCCGACCGGAACGTGACGCATGTGTGCATGTCTGCAGCGCACACGCTGCCGACGCCGGTCATTCCAGGTATTCGCGTGGGTAGCAGGGCTGACGGGGTCGTCGATGGATCGAGTCCCAGTTGCCCGCTCGAGTTGCTACCCCAACACCACAACTCACCGTCGAGCCCGATCACCGTACACGCGTGGTGGTCGCCGACCGCTGGTATTGCCACCGCTGTCATCGCCGGGACCGAAACGGGCGTTGGCGAGGACCGCAGGACTCGTGTCCCGTCTCCAATCTGGCCATCATCGTTGTTGCCCCAGCACCAGAGGTTCGACGGCCTGGTGACAGCGCAGGTCTGACTGCCTCCCGCCGAGATGCGTAGAAGCCCCGTGAGACCGACTTCCGCGAACTCGAGCTCCGCCTCACCCGGTCCGCTGCGGCCGATTCCCAACTGGCTATACTGATTGTCGCCTCGGCACCGCATCTGCCCCGCCCGGCTGGCGAAGCAGATATGCGGCGACGTGCCCGACGCAATTTCCCAGGCATCCGCTACCCCGTCCATGGGTCTGACCGGCCGTCCCGCACCCCAGTAGACACCGGAGCCATTCTCTCGGATCGCGAATACCTGCGAGACAGTCGTGCTCACTGCAACGATGTCGCAGCCTTCGTCGGTGCGGCCGTCGCAGTCGTCGTCGCGACTGTTGCACACCTCGTCGGAAGGCACCGCCGGGATGCAGCCCGCATCCGGTGCATCGACCACACCGACATCGCCCACGACCCCCGAGTCCATCGGCACGGCACCGCCATCCATCGCGGTGCCGGCGTCCATGACGCTGCCCCATCGGGCGCTGCGGCGTCACCACCCGCATCGAGGTCCGTGCCGGCATCGTCCCCGGCGTCCGCGCCGCATCCCTCGTCCACCTCGAAGTCGCAGTCGTCGTCTCGTCCGTTGCAGACCTCCATCGAGCGGAAGCCGACATCGGGATCGGCGTCGTCACTATCCGTCGCGCACAGCACCTCTCCCTCGTCCTCGAGGCAACACACGGCCGACACCTCGCCGTCTCCGTCGGCGTCGAGATCGCCGAACGTCGTCAACGAGCAGTCCTCGTCGTGATCGTCGCACAGCTCTGGATTGCCCGGAAATCTCCGCGGATCCGCGTCGTCGCAGTCGTCGTCGAGAAAGAATGGATCCTCGACCTGGCAACCACGGTCACCGTGTCCATCGGAGTCGCGATCGGGTGGCGCGACACGACAGACTCCCCCCATGCAGATCGACGTGCCGCATGCCGGCACGGGGGCCGGGCAATCCGACGTCTCCCTGCATGCCACGCCCGGCGGCCGCGCGAGCGTATCGGCCGAGCCGACGTCACGCGCCGCTGCACCCCCATCGCGTGGCGCGTCGCCACGCTCGCCACAGGACACGCCGGACGTCAGCACGAGAGCGACCACGATTGCGCGCAGAGCGTCCATCGGCGGTGCCGCTAGCGTTCGGCGACCGCGCCGCCCCAACAATCGCGCGCCTGGCACCACGGGATCCGTCCCGGCCGGTCAGAAGCCCTGCAGGCCAGCACGGCGGATGGCGCGCTCGAGCTCTTCGACGATCTCCGGAACCTCGGCGAGGAACGCCAGCTCCGCCACGCAGGTGCGCACGCGAACGAGGTCGATGCCGCGGTGCAGGACGAGGAGGCCCACGACATCCTCGATGTCCTTCGGGCGCCCCGCGACGGCCTTCAGGATCACGAGATCCTCGGCGGTCGCCATCGGCACGACGACTCGCCCGAAGCGTGCGTCGGACCGCGCGCTGATCGCGTCGCGCTCGAAGCCCGTCCACGCCAGCGACACGTCCAGCGGGACTCTCGTGGGCACGTGCTCCAAGAGCAGCACCAGGTTCGTGCGTCCGAAGGCCTCGACATCGGGAATGCGCCCCACGATCTCCTGCGTCGCGAGAGCCTGCAGAAGCGCCCCGATCTCCACGGCGTCGCCGCGCACGGCGGCGTCGATATCCGTCGTCAGACGGTGCACGCCCCGCGCGATCACCGCGATCCCCCCGATCGTCATCCAGGCCGCTCGGGTCGAGTCGAGCGCCAGGCGCAACGCCTCGAGCGCGCGCTCGAGGCGCCGATCAGCCGCGCGACGCCCGCGCACGGGTCTCGATGCGCACCCAGCGCGCACGCACCTCTTCGACCGCTCGCTCGCTCGCCGGGTCACGCGGACCGGGCCAGACCCCCATGGCCTCCAGCGCCTCCAGGGCATCGAGCGCTTCGGCCACTGCCTGCTCCGGCCGAGGTCCGCGCGCCCGCAGCAGCTCGCGTTGCCGCTTCTCCGCCGCCGCCTGGCCACGGCGCCACCGCAAGACCTCGTCACGCGCTCCCACGCGCAGACGATACCTCTGCCCCGAGAACGGTGCAGGCCTGCGTTTCCGCGGTAGGCGATGCGCGATTCGAACGCGCGACCTTCGGCTCCGGAGGCCGACGCTCTATCCAGCTGAGCTAACCGCCCGAGAAGGCCGACGGTATACCTGTGAGCACGGGCCGCGTCCAGCGTTCCGCGCGGCGCGATCGCGGCTTCCCTCACCCCGACCCTCTCCCGAAGCGGGAGAGGGAGCCTTGCCGGGGGCGCCACGCCGATTCACGCCCTTCGCTAGACGCTCGGCGTGTTGCGACTTCGCCGTCGGCCGCCTCCGCGGGCTCGGGCTCACTCGGAATCGCGTCAGCCGACCTTGGGCGGCACGGGCCAATCGGCGTGCTCGTCTCGGAAAGCACGCAAGCTCTCCTCGGCGATGACGACGTCGACGTCGCCCTGGACCTTCGCTTGGCATCCGAGGCGCGACGTCGCGCGGACGTCGAACGCCTTGTCGAGGATGTCGAACTCGTCGTCCTCTTGCTCGCTCGTCTGGTCGAAGCCGCGGACCACGTACACGTGGCACGTCGAGCACGCGCACACACCGCCGCAACGATCGCCTTCGGGCGCACCGGCTTTGCGCGCAGCTTGGAGAATCGTCGTCCCCGGCTCGACGTCCGCCTCGAGGCCGTACTCGACGAATCGCACTTTCGGCATCAGGCGCCTCCGCGACCCGCGACGTCCGAGCCGGGCTGCGGGAGAACGCCCGGCGAGGCCGGCGAAGCGCCGACCGAGACCCTCGCGTGCGCTTCGTCGATGCCCATCGCCCTCTCGACGCTCTGCTCGACCGCGGAAAGTCGCTCGCCGCGCATGGCGCGCGCGATCGCGCGGTCCATCCGCCGGCCCGCGAACGCGGACGTCGCATGGTCGAGCGCCTCGACCACCGATTGCAGCTTGCGATGATCGGTACCCGCTTTCGCGCTCGTGACGGCCTCGATTGCACGATCGATCGCCGCCCGCTCGGTGGCATCGAGCAGGTCGCCGTCTTCCGAGAGCGCTTTCTCGGTCGCCATCACGACCCGCTCGGCCTCCACGCGCCGCTCCGAGAGCAGGCGCGCATCGACATCCGTCTCGGCGTGCTCGTACGCATCGAGCAACATGCGCTCGACCTCTTCGTCGGTCAGGCCGTAGGTCGGCTTGACCTCGACGGTCTGCTCGATGCCCGTGCCGAGCTCGCAGGCGGACACGTGGAGGATCCCGTCGGCGTCCACGTGGAATCGGACCTCCAGTCGCGCCATCCCGGCCGCCATCGGGGGAATCCCCTTGAGCGTGAATCGCGCGAGCGACCGACAATCGGCGACGAGCTCGCGCTCACCCTGCACGACGTGAATGTCGAATCCCGTCTGATTGTCGGCATACGTCGTGAAGACCTGTGCTGCGCTCGCCGGAATCGTCGTGTTTCGTGGAAGGATCCGCTCCACGACGCCGCCCATCGTCTCGATGCCCAGCGACAGCGGCAGCACGTCGAGCAACAGCACGTCGTCGCGTGGTCCGCTGCCCGCCAGCAGATCCGCTTGGATCGCCGCGCCGAGCGCCACCACCTGATCGGGGTCGATGTCCGCGAGCGGCTCCTTGCCGAAGAGCTCGCGGCAGAACTCGCGCACCTTGCGCACGCGCGTCGCGCCACCGACGAGGATCACGCCGTCGAGCGCGCTCGGGTCGATTCCCGCGTCCTTGAGCGCCCGCCGGCAGACCGGACGGGTCTTCTCCACGACGGGCGCGACCAGCTCCGCGAGCTCCGATCTGCCGAGCAGCCGCGCGTACGGCTTTCCGCCGAGCTCGACGTCGACCTTCGTCTCCTCCACGTCGGTGAGCGCGTGCTTCGCAGCCCGTGCGGCATCGAGCGCACGTCGCACGTCGCGGCGCGGCACGCTCGCGAGCTCGACGTGCTTGCCATAGGCCTCTTCCAGCATGCGCGTGGCGATCGCGCGGTCCATGTCGTCGCCGCCGAGCTGCGAGTCGCCGCCCGTGCTCCTCACGTGAAAGACGCCGTCGTCGAGCGAGAGGATCGTGACGTCGAACGTCCCGCCACCGAGATCGTAGACGGCGAAAGTCCCGTTCTGCTGCTTGTCGAGGCCGTACGCGAGCGCCGCAGCCGTCGGCTCGTTCAGCAGGCGAAGCACCTCGAGGCCGGCGAGCTGCCCGGCCTCCTTGGTCGCCTGTCGTTGCGCGTCGTCGAAATAGGCAGGCACGGTGATGACGGCACCGCCCACGCTGCCGAGCTCCTCCTCGGCGCGTTGCTTGAGCACGCGCAGGATGTCGGCGCTCACCTCGACGGGAGTCACGACGCGGGTGCCGCCCGCCACGC
>JADZFZ010000258.1 GCA_020854145.1 Deltaproteobacteria bacterium
ACAACGACGGCAACACCATGACGTTGTCGCTCTGCGGAACGCGGATCCAGCACAACGAGGTCGTGCAGCACGGAAGCGCCATCTTCTTCGTCACCAACGATCACACGGGCGACATCCGGATCGACCGATCCGTGATCACCGACAACGTCGGCGGGTCTTGGTACCCGACGTACCCGCAGATCTCGAACCACGACGACACCCCCATCGTCGTCACCGACTCGGTCATCGAGTAAGGGCTTGAGGCTCGCGCCATGGAACGCGACTCGCTCGTGCTCTGGTCGACGATCCGCTCCTGCGTGCACCTGCTGTTCTCCTTCGGGCCGGTGATCGCCGCGGCGGTGGCGGCGTCGCAGCTGGCCCGGGACCGGAGGCCTGCCGGTGCCGCGTGGATGCTGGCAGGGCTCTGCCTCGGCGCGGTCGTGCTCGACGCGCTGCAGCTCGTCGGACCGATGCTGCTGGGCTCGATGTACGACAGCAGCAGCACCACGATCGTGACGAGCAGCGTGGGCTGCGCGCTCGACCTGCCCATCGTCATGGCCTCGGGTCTCGCGTTCTTCCTGCTCAAGCCCGGACCCACCACGCTCACGACGTCCGCGACGGGTGGCACGTGATCGGCGCGACCGAGATGCTCTTCTCGCTGATGGGCGTGCTCTACATGCTCGCCTTCCTCGCGGCGGGCGTCCTCGTGGTCGCTCGCTTCCGGACGACATCGACGGGCCTGTTGTCCGGCGGGGCGTTCTTCGGCTTCGCGCTGCGCAACCTCTTCTACAGCGTGTGGAGCTGGCTGGCAGGTACGAACGCTTCGGAGTCGTTCGTGGTCGTGAGCGCAGCGATGACCGTCCTCGCGTGCCTGCTCTACGTCGCCATGACGGCGGGCATCCTGCTCATCCCAGCCAGCCTAAAGAAGCTGGCGCTTCGGGCCGAGTCGATGCCCAAGACCTTCTGACGCGGGGGCGGCGTCTGAGCCCCCCGCCAGCCACTCGCAGGGTCGATCAGAATACCGATCCCGCGGGGGTGCAGGGGGCGCGCGCAGCGCCCCTTGCTCACGCAGGGGTGGCAGGGGGGCGCGTGCCCGCCCCCCTCCCAGCCACTCGGCGCTCGTCCGCTGCAGCAGTCACCCGGCGTAGCGCGAGCGTGCGTCCCCTACGGTCTGGAGAGCCCGCTCTGCGACCGAACGGAAGTCGGCCGAGATCGCATCAGATCCGCACACGCGTTGCCAGAAGTCCTCCGCAGCGAGGGCTGCGAACCGCCAATCGTCGAGGATCTCGGGCAACGGCGGCGCGACGTCGTGATCGCGCGGCACGATCTCGCCCGTACCGGCGGGCGCGAACCGCATCGGCAGCATGTCGTAGGCGGGGCACAGCGCGAGCGGGAGCGCATCGGCCATCTCGAACGCGACGTTGCCGAGATGCATGTCGGTGTTCGCGATGAAACGGCCGAAGAGAGACAGGCGGCGCAACCGACGGGCGTCCTCCTCCGTGATCCAGCCGTCGCGTCGGAGCGGCTCGGCGAAGCGCCACCATTCGCCGTGCCCGCGCGCGAGATGTGCGACGTCGAGAGACGCGAGCGAGACGAATCCACGCCGGCCGAGCCGCGGCGTACGATCGAACCGGGTCGATTGAAGGAACGTGCGCCCGCCGGCCTCGACGATCTCCTCGTGCGCTGCGGCGATGCCGTGCGCGCGCAGCGTGTCACTCGCCAAGCGCTCGCAGCGCAAGAGGTCAGCCCAACGCTGCGCAGCGGGCGAGCCGGCACGCTCGCTGAGCTTCACCAGCACGCTCCGCCCTCCGCCCGGCTCGCGCAGCGTCGCGAGGAACTTGGGACGCTCGCCCGCAGCCGAGGAGCCAGGGAGCTCGCCACGCATCGCGGCATCTGCGAGCTCGATGAAGCGCGTCTCCCGTTTGGCGGGCTCGATCGCGTCGCTCGGGTTGCGGATGAAGCGGAGCGCGCGCTCGAGCGACGCCTCGCCGAGCACGAGATCGCCCGCCAGGTTCTCGCCGTGACGAAGCCAGGCGCGGAGCACGTGATCGTCGTTCCACCGCTGCACGTCTGTCGGCGCGTCGACCTCGTCCGCGTAGGCTCGTGCGAAAGCACGACCGAGGAAGCCCTGCGGTCGCACGTCGTCCAAGAACCACGGCAGACCCGGGAACAGCCCGAGGGCGAACGCGCCGCGAAGGCTCGTCGTGCGCCGGACGACCTCGAGGTGGAAGGCTCCCCCGTGCAACGCACGCAGCTCCCCGAGGCGGTGCGGGCTGCCATCCGGATCGATCCGGTAGAGCGGCCACCGCGAGCCGGCACGCGGGACTTCACGGCTGAGCGCATAGCGCGTGGCGCGCGCGCGGCCGATGCGCACGACGCGCTGACCCGCATCGGCTGCTGCGCGAGAGAGCGTGGGCTGGCTGATCCCGAGGCGTGTCGCCAGCGCGCCCGCCGGCACGGGTGCGTGCGCCTCGCGCAAGGTCGCGAGCAAGGCATCGACGCGGGCGGCCATGAATGGATTCTCGAATGGATCTTTCGCGCCATGCAAGCGGCTTTACAGCGCGTATCGCGACGATGACCGGCGATGACTGCATGCTCTTTGAATGGATTCAGACGGTGCGGACGAGCGCGCTCAGGTGGTCGATGACGGTCGGCGGGATCTCGTGGCCGCCGCGGAAGGGGATCCAGTCGACCTGCATGCCAGCGTCCTTCATGAGGTCGCGCAGGCGCTCCGCGATCGAGCACGGCAACATGGGGTCGCTCGAGCCGTGGCTCTGCATCACGGGCAGGCCCTGTCGCTTCGGAAGGAGAGGCGTCCACTCGGCCTCCGCGATCAACGTGCCCGACATCAGCGCGAGCGCGCCGATCGGGCGCTCGGTGCGAAGCGCGACGTCGAGCGAGAGCATCGCGCCCTGGGAGAAGCCGCCGAGCACGACGCGGTCACCCGCGACGCCGAGCGCCGTCTGCATCTCGTCGAGCATCGCGACGAGCTTGGCCCGCGCTTCGGCGAGCCCCTCGGGCACCTCCGCGGAGAGGTCGCGCAGCGCGCCGGACAGGATCGCGCGGTGCATCCGCTCCATGTCGATCATCCACCACGCGCGGCCGAGGCCGAAACCCGTGTCGAACACGATGGGCCCAGCGGGGAAGACGAACCGGACCTCGCGTGGCACGTCGAGCACGCGCCAGAGCGAGACGAGATCGTCGCCCGGTGCACCGAACCCGTGCAGCAGGACGACCACCGGGCCGTCGCCGCCACCGTCGCGATCGGGCCCACCCGCGATGCGAACGTCGAGGCCACCGAAGCTCGTCTCACGCATGGGGACTCTGCATAGCACCCGTCACCCCGACCCTCTCCTTCATCTCTTTCCCTTGGCGAGCTGGCGGTCGAGCTCGGCGGCGAATCGTTCGGCCGAGCTGTGCCCCGTCTGCTTGAGCAGCTCGTTGCGCGCGGCGATCTCGATGATG
>JADZFZ010000259.1 GCA_020854145.1 Deltaproteobacteria bacterium
CCGAAGAGCGTGATGAAGCCGATGATGGACGCGACCGAGAGCACGCCGCCGCTGGCGTAGACGCCTGCGACGCCTCCGGCCAGAGCGAGCGGCAAGTTCGCGAGAACGATGAGCGTGCGCCGCACGCTGCCGAGGCTCGTGGCGACGATGATGCCGATCCCGAGGACCACGAGAACACCCAGGATCAGCAGCCGTCGGCCCGCTGCGGCCTCGCGCTCGAACTGGCCCGCGTAGTCGATCCGGACTCCGGCGGGAGGTCGCACCGCACGACCCACGCGCGCTCGGACCTCGTCGACCACGCTGCGCGGATCGTTCCCCGAGACGTTCGCGGTGACCGCGATGCGGCGCTCGACGTTCTCGCGGATCACGTAGTTGGGCCCTCGCTCGGCGCGGACCGCCGCGATCGTGGACACGGGCACGAGCGCACCGCTCGGGGTCGCGAGGCGCAGGTTGCGCACCGCGTCCAGATCGGCGCGGGCGCGATCGTCGTACCTCACGACGACGTCGCTCGACGCGGCGCCCTCGAGGACGCGGCCGACCGTGCGGCCGTAGAGCGCCGCGGAGACCGCGCTCGCCGCGACGCCGGGAGACAGGCCGTACCGAGCCGCCGCGGCGTGATCGATCCGCACGACGATCTCGGGGATGTCGACGACTTGCTCGACGCCGAGATCGACCAGGCCGGGTGTCCCTTCGACGGCGCGCCGCACCTCCTCGGCCACGCGGCGGAGCAGCTGGAGGTCGTCGCCGATCACCTTGATCGAGAGCGCCGCACGCTGGCCGGAGACCATGTGATCGATCCGGTGCGAGATCGGTTGCCCCACCGTGACGTTGACTCCCGGCACCGCGGCGAGCCGTTCGCGCACGTCCGAGAGCAGCTGCTCGCGCGAGCGCGCGTCCGGTCGGAGCATCACCTCCATCTCGGCCGCCTCCACACCCTGCACGTGCTCGTCGCGCTCCGCGCGCCCCGTGCGGCGCGACGTCGAGACGACGGCCGGGTCGGCGAGCAGCGCCTCTTCGGCCATCCGTCCGAGCGCATCGCTCTGCTCGAGCGACGTGCCCGGCAACGTGACGACGGCGACGGTGAGGCTGCCTTCGTTGAACTCCGGAAGGAACGAACGACCGAGCCCCAGGAATGCGGCCACCGCCCCGACGAGCAGCAGCACGCTGCCGAGGAGCACGAGCCGGGGCCAGCGCAGCGCGACGCGGAGCGTCGGCGCGTAGAGGCGATGGAGCGCGCGCAGCACCGGCGGTTCACGCACCTCCGACCTCGGACGATGGCGCGCGAGCAGAAGGCTGCAGAGCGCGGGCGTGACGGTGAGCGCGACCACGAGAGAAGCGAGGATCGCCACGACGTAGGCGACGGCGAGCGGGCGCATCAAGCGACCCTCGAGCCCCTCGAGGAAGAACAGGGGCAGGAACACGAGCACGATGACGAGGGTCGCGCTGACGATCGACGTCCGGATCTCGAGCGACGCGGTGAACACCACCTGCGAGAACGTGGGTCGAGCCTCGGACGGCTGCGCCGCCCATTCGCGCAGCCGTCGGACGACGTTCTCGACGTCGACGATCGCGTCGTCGACGAGCTCGCCGATCGCGATGGCGAGCCCTCCGAGCGTCATCGTGTCGAGGCTCATGCCCAGCGCGTCGAGCACGAGCACGGCCGCCACGAGCGAAAGCGGGATGGCCGCTACGCTGATGACGGTGGGGCGGATGCTCCACAGGAACAGGAGCAGCACCAGCGCGACCAGCACCGCTCCGTCGCGAAGCACCGTGAGCAGGTTGCCGACCGAACGTTCGATGAAGGTCGCCTGGCGAAAGATGTCGCGGTGGACCCGGATGCCCCGGCTCCCCAGATCGCGCGCGAGCACGTCGAGCGCCTCGTCGAGCGCGTGGGTCGCGGCGATCGTGTCCGCACCGGGCTGCTTGGTGACGGCGAGCACGACGGCGGGCCGCCCTCGGTAGCTGCCGGCGCCGCGGCGCACGGCGACGCCGATGCGGACGACCGCGACGTGACGCACGAGCACCGGCGTCCCGTCGCGTACGGCCACCACGATGTTCTCGAGGTCCTCGACACCGTGGGCGCGACCCTGGATGCGCACGACGGACTCTTGGCCGCGCTCGACGACGAAGCCTCCGGGGGTGTTGCGGTTGCCTCGTTCGACGGCGTCGGCGACGTCGTCGAGCGTGACGCCGTGTCGCTCGAGCGCAGGGGGATCGAGCTCGATCTGGTACTGCCGTTCGTCGCCGCCGATGGCGACGACTTGCGAGATGCCCGCGATGGACAGGAGCCGGCGGCGCACCTCGACCTCGGCGACCCGGCGGAGCTCCATCGAGTCGACGCGCGAGCTCGTGAGCGCGACGAACGCGATCTCGCCCATCACCGACGAGGCGGGCGCGAGCGTGGGAGGCGAAGCGTCGGGAGGCAGCGCGCCCTCGAGCCCGCTCAACCGCTCGGTGACCCGTTGCCGAGCGACGACCGCGGAGGTGTCCCAGTCGAACTCGACCCACACGATCGAGATGCCCGTCGAGGACGCAGAGCGCACGCGCCGGACACCGGGCACGCCGTTGACCGCCGTCTCGATCGGGAACGTGACGAGCCGCTCGACCTCCTGCGGCGCCATGCCGGTCACCTCGGTCACGACGGCGACGACCGGCGCCGTCAGATCGGGGAAAACGTCGATGGGCATGGACATGGCCCGCCACCCGCCGACGGCGAGCATCACGACGGCCGCCCCGAGCACGAGCGCGCGGCGCTGCAGCGAGAATCGGAGGACTCCCTCGATCATCGCGCGCAGGCCGTGTCGTGCGCGGTCATCAGTGAACGTGCCCGTGCGCGGGCGCGGAGCCGGCGCGGGCTGCGAGCCGAACGAGGTTGGCGCCGACGGTCACGATGCGTTCGCCCTCGCGCAGCCCCTCGGTCACGGCGACGAGGTCTCCCGATCGCACGCCCGTTCGCACGATGCGCTCCTCGAAGCTCTCGCCTTCGGGCTGGACGTAGACGACGTCGCGCCCGTCGTCGTCGACGAGCGCGGAGCGCGGCACTGCGATGCCGCGAAAGACCCGTCCGACGGGGACCTGCACGCGGACGGCGGCGCCGATGCGCAAGCGCGGATCCGGCGCGTGCAGGGCGTAGACGAGGTCGACCGTGCGTGATCGAGGGTCGACCGTGCGGCCGACGAGCACGACCTCGGCGTTGCGTCCGGGCTCCGACACGTCGATCGGCAGCCACGTGTCGAGACCGAGGATCTGATAGGCGGCGTCGAGGTCGGTGCGCACCACGGCTGCGTCCTGCTCGGGGATGCGCGCGGTGATCCAGAGGCGCGACGGGTCCACGATCCGGAAGAGCAGGCTGCCCGGCTCGACCGCGAGCCCGGGCCGTGCCGCGACGTCGACCAAGATCCCGTCGATCGGAGCGCGCAGCCGGAACGTGCCCGCGCCACGTCCGGTGACGGCACCGACGAAGAGGCGCCGCGACTGACGTGCGGCGGCGACGGCCGCACGAGCGACCGCCAGCTCGCGCCGTGCGTCATCGACCTCGCGCTGCGGGATGGCCCGATCGGCGATCAGCCTCTCGGCGCGAGCGAGCGACGCCTCCGCCGCCGCGAGCCTCGACTGCGCGGCTGCGACCTCGAGCGTCGTCGAGGCGCCCGACTCGGGCGCCGACGGTGTGGGCGCGATCGTCGCGAGCGCATCGCCGCGCCGCACGGTGCTGCCCGGAAGCGGCAACCCGGACGTCGGCGCGACGACGCGACCCACGACGGGTGCGCCCACGTCCGCCGAGCCTCCTGGCGGAGTGGTGACGGTCCCGGACAGCTCCGTCGTCGGCGCGAGCTCCGCCGTCGTGGCGAAGATCGTGGCGAAGGGCACGCGCCACTGCTGCTCCTTGAGGAAGCCGATCCGGCCCGGCGGGTCTTCGCCGGGCGGGTTCGCCGTGCGCGCGGCCGCGACGGTCGGGTACACCTCGAGCTCGATGGGTCCGAGCGCCTCCGTGGCCGACGCGGTCCGCACGACGAGACGTCCTCGGTAGCGGCCGGCCACGCGCGGCGTGAAGACGGGCTCGAAGATGCCCGGGCGCGCGACGCGGTCGACCCCGGCACGAATCTGCGCGGGTCCGTCGAGCTCGAGCGACACGGAGCCGGTCTCCATCGCCCGAAAACCTTCGAGGATCGTCACGTGCGCGAGCACCTCGACCTCGCGCCCGACCACTGCGAGGGGATGCTCGGCGAAGAGCTCGAAGTGCGCGCCCCACTTCGTGATCGCGAGCGTGGCCTCCTCCTCTTCCCCGTGACCGCCGTGGCCGTGCCCGGCGTGCGCGCCGTGGCCGTGACCCGGCTCGTCGCCGTGATCGTGCCCTGCGAGCGACTCGATGCGTTGACAGCCCGCGGCGCACGCGCCCGCGAGCACCAGGAGGATCCACGACGCCGGCGCGCAGCCTCTCGTCCGTCGGCTCATCGCAGCTCCCCCGTCGCACGTCTCAGCGCGACGTCGGCGCGCCGCGCGGCGATCGCGAGCTCGAGCTTGCGTGTCTCGATCTCGAACGACGCGCGCCTGGCATCGAGCAGCTCGACGATCGTTCGCGCGCCTTCGCGGTAGCCGCTCTCGGCGGCGACACGCAGCGCTTCCATTCGCGGCCGGGTCTCCCCGTCGAAGCGCGCGAGCTCGGCTCTCGCCGAGGCCAGCTGCGCACGCGCGACCGCGACCTCGCGCTCGACGTGCGCCTCGATGGCCGCGAGGCGCGCGGACGCGAGCGTCGCAGCAGCACGCGCCTGCGCATCGACGTCCTGGCCACGCGAGGAGATCGGAACCTCGATCGTGACGGATCCCGCATAGCCGAGTGCGCTCTCGCGTGCGTCGCGCGCCATGTCGAGACCCGCCGACACCGTGACGAGCGGCCACCAAGAGCCGCTCGTGGAGCGGGCGGCGCCGCGAGCGACCGACTGCGCGGACCGCCCGGCGCGAAGCTCCTGCCGACGTCGACGGGCACGTGCGAGCAGCACCCCGAGCGCCTCCGGATCGCGGCTCTCCAGGTTGCCCACCAGACGCGGCATCCGCGCGGCATCGAGCCCCACGATCGAGGCGAGCGTCGCCTCGGCAGCGCGACGCGACGCTTGCGCTTCCGCGACGCGGCTCCGGACGAGCTCCACCTCGATCTCGAGACGCACGACGTCGAACCCGGCGCCGACGCCGCCGGCCTCGCGACTTCGCACGACGCGCGCAGCCTCGGTCAGGGCCGAGAGCTCGGACGCCGCGAGAGCCCGACGGAGCTCGGCGGCGATCGCGTCGTCGAAGGCCTCGAGGGCGCGCGCGATCACGTCGGCCCGCGCCGCCGCGACCTCTGCGCGCGCGAGCGCCGTCCGGACCCGCGCGATGGCGGTGCGCGCACGCACGCGGCTCGACACGTCGATCGGTTGCGTCCAGCGCACGACGTCCTGCGAGGCATCGGGCGAGAACACCTGCTCGCGCTCCCAACCGAGGGATGGGTTCGGGCGCAGCGAAGCACCGATCTCCTCGGAGCGAGCGACCGCGACCTCCGCCTCGGCGGCTGCCACGTCGGCGCTCCGGGATCGTGCCATCCGCACCACGTCGTGCTCGGTCCAGGCCGCCTGCGCGCTCGCCGCCGATGGGAGCAGCGACATGGCGAGGAGCGCGCCCAGAGTCCGATTCACCATCGGACTTTTCGACGCGGCTGCGCTGGGCTCGTCAGGCGCCATCGACGTCACGCCCCGAGCAAGCCGAGCGCGGTCTCGAGCGCGTGGTGGACGTGTCGGCCGCCGAGCCCGAGCGCCGCGCCCGCACCGAGCGCGACGAGCGCCACGAGCCAACGAGGCACGTTCGCGCGCGGTCGGTCCTCGAGGAGCTCGAGCACGCGCGCCTCGACATCGGCCCCCTCGAACGCAGCCCAATCGGTCGCGCCCGACACGACCCGCAGGCGCATCCGCGCCAGCTCCAGGATCGCGTGAGCGACCGGCGCGCGCTCTCCGACCGCGACGGCCGCGTCCCGATCGGCCGCGGCCTCCTGGGCGCACGCCAACATCGAGGCGAGGGCGCGTCCGACGCCCGGCAGATGGAACGCGAGACCGATGGCTGCGGCCCATCGAAGGAGCGGGTCGCGCCGGAGCGCGTGCGCACGCTCGTGCGCGAGCACGACGCGCAGGGAGCCCGGTGAGGCGCGATCGAGCAGCGCGCGCGAGATGAACACCTCGGGCGCGAGCAAGCCCGCCACGCAGGCATACGGCTCGTCGTCCTCGAGCACCCGCGTGCCGCAGCCACCCTCGGTCGAAGCCTCGCGGAGCTTCCGCGAAGCGACGAAGCTGCCCCACGCGCTGCGCGCCGCTCGGAAGGCGGCGACGCTCGCGGCCATCACCAACCAGGCCGCGAGCAGCCACGGGACCGGCGCATCGTGCAACACCGCGTGCGACGGGCAGAGGTGCGGATGGTGACCGTGCACCTCGCAGTGATCGACGAGCGCCCCCATCCACGGCGACACCGCGACGAAGACGCTCACGACCGACGCGACGAGCGGCAGCAGAGCGAGCGACGTCACCAGCCGCGCGCGCGCGTCGGGATCGAGCCGATGGAGGTGCCGGCGCGCGAGCGGCAACGTCAGCGCGACCGACGCGGAGCTCGCCAGCGCCACGAGCGCCGCCGCCGCCGCCCCGAGAACGACGAACTCGACGCTCAACGGCGCTTCCGTTCCGCGAGCTTCGCCGCGACGAGCTGCTCGAGGCGAGCGAGCGAGCGAGCGTCCGACTCGGACACGAGATCGACGAAGGCGGCCAGCAACCCGCTGCGCCGCAGCTGCGCGATGCCTCCAGCCGCAGCAACCAGCTTGCGCGCATGGAACGCATCGCGGTCGAGCGCGGCGCGGTAGCGGTACGCGTGCGAGACCTTGCGGCGGTCGGCCAGCCCCTTGCGACACAGGCGCTCGAGCGCCGAGTGCACCGTGTTGGGCGTGATGCCGCGCGGCGCGCCGACCGCCTCGTGCGTCTCGATCACGTCGGCCTCCGCGACGCCGAAGAGGTGCTCGAGCACCGCCTCTTCGAGCGCTCCCAGCCGCAACACGGGCGCTTCGGACGCAGCCATCGA